>NZ_JASCRU010000004.1:0-255719 GCF_030010285.1 Flavobacterium sp. XS2P24 | reverse complement strand
GGAAATTGTTTAGATAATGCTATTATCGAAAACTTCTTTGGAATACTTAAATCAGAATTATTTTATCTAAAGAAATACAAATCAATAGACCAATTAAAAAAAGAGATAAATGAATATATAATTTATTACAATAACGATAGAATCAAGTCTAATTTAAACAAAATGAGCCCGATACAATATCGAGCTCATTATTATCAAAATTAATTATAAATTTGTCTAAACTTTTGGGTGCAGTCTAGATATATGAGACGGCTTTTTTATAAAAAATAGTTAAACCTTTCACATCCTTGGAGAATTACAATTATAAATTTCCTTATTTTTGGAGGATGAAACATATTATACTGGTCTTTTTGTTATTTCCTATTATGATTTGGTCTCAATCCAATTTTGATAAAGCAGAAAAACTGTTTAAAGAGGAAAAGTACGAACAGGCACAATCCCTGTTTGAATCTGTTTTGAAGTCCAATTCTTCAGATTTGAAAACAATCGAATATTTAGGAGATATCGCAGGTTATTATAAATCATGGGATAAAGCGATTGTTTATTACAAAAAACTAAAAATTTTAAAACCTTCAGAAGCCGATTATTATTATAAATATGGTGGAGCTTTAGGGATGAAAGCCAAAGAAACAAGTAAATTCAAAGCGCTTGGTATGATTGATGAGGTCAAAGGTTCTTTTGAAAAAGCGATAAGTCTTAATCCAAAACACATTGAATCACGTTGGGCTTTGATCGAATTATATATTCAGTTGCCGGGAATTGTAGGAGGTAGTGAATCCAAAGCTATAAAATATTCAAATGAATTGTTGCGATTATCACCTGTTGATGGTTATTTGTCCAGAGGTCATATTGAGGAATATTTTAAAAGATATAAAGTTGCAGAGCAACAGTATAAAAAAGCGATACTTATTGGAGGTTCAAAAATAAGTTATCAAAAGCTAGCTAACTTATACAAGAACAAAATGAGAGAGCCAGAAAAAGCAAAATTAGTATTAGAAACCTTTAATAAAAAAAGTTCAAGATAGATTTTAATCTCTCTGGAATTCAACACCATAAACCAAAAATTAGAATGCGTACACATTTTATAGCTATCGGAGGAAGCGCCATGCACAATCTGGCTTTAGCATTACACATCAAAGGGTATCAAGTTACGGGAAGTGACGATGCTATTTTTGAACCATCAAAATCAAGATTAGATAAAAAAGGGATTTTGCCTCCAGAATTGGGCTGGTTTCCAGAAAAAATAACATCAGATATTGAAGCAGTTATTCTTGGTATGCATGCAAAAGCTGATAATCCTGAATTACTAAAAGCTCAAGAATTAGGACTTAAAATATATTCTTATCCGGAGTTCTTGTACGAACAATCCAAAAATAAAACACGTGTAGTTATTGGCGGTTCGCATGGAAAAACAACGATAACTTCGATGATTTTACATGTGATGCATTACCATGATATAGCAGTAGATTATATGGTTGGCGCACAATTGGAAGGTTTCGATACGATGGTACATCTTACGGAGGAGAATGACTTTATCGTTTTGGAAGGAGATGAATATTTGTCTTCGCCAATTGATAGAAGACCCAAATTTCATTTGTATCAACCAAACATCGCTCTAATTTCAGGAATTGCGTGGGATCATATTAATGTTTTTCCAACGTATGAGAACTATGTAGAACAGTTTGAAATTTTTATTGGCAAAATTACCAATGGCGGAATTTTAGTTTACAATGAAGACGATGCTGAAGTAAAACGTGTTTCAGAAGCCGCGACAAACCCAATCCGAAAATTAGCGTATCATACTCCAAAATATGCCGTAAGTGATGGTGTGACACTTCTAGAAACACCAGAAGGCGATATGCCAATTGAAGTTTTTGGAGCACATAATCTTAATAATTTGGCTGGAGCCAAATGGATTTGCCAAAACATGGGAGTCGATGAAGCTGATTTTTATGAAGCCATTTCCAGTTTTAAAGGAGCATCAAAACGATTGGAAAAAATTGCAGAAAGTAAAACAAAAGTTGCCTATAAGGATTTTGCGCATTCACCAAGTAAAGTTGCCGCAACTACTAAAGCGGTTAAAGAGCAATATCCAAACAGAACTTTGGTGGCTTGTTTAGAATTGCATACGTACAGCAGTTTGAATGCGGAGTTTCTAAAAGAATATGAAGGTGCATTAGAATATGCGGATAAAGCAGTAGTTTTCTATTCTCCTGACGCTGTAAAAATCAAACAGCTTGAAGAAGTTACATACGACCAAATTGCTAAATCTTTTAATCGTGAAGATTTAATTATTTATACGAATCCAAAAGATTTCAAAGACTATTTATTTAATTTAAATCTTGAAAATTCTGCTTTGTTGTTGATGAGTTCCGGTAATTATGGCGGATTAAACTTTGATGAGGTAAAGGAATTGGTAAAGTAAAAGTGATATGAGTGATACTATAAGAATTTCTAAAACTACAAGTGAAAATCCCGATTTTATAAATCTCATTGGCGCATTAGATAAAAGTTTGTGGGAGCGTTATCCGGAATTGAAAACAGATTATTGG
The DNA here is from genome assembly GCF_030010285.1 of Flavobacterium sp. XS2P24. NCBI lineage: Bacteria > Pseudomonadati > Bacteroidota > Flavobacteriia > Flavobacteriales > Flavobacteriaceae > Flavobacterium > Flavobacterium sp. XS2P24. Next base: position 253,167 of record NZ_JASCRU010000004.1, on the reverse strand, counting down.
GGTAATAATATTATTGAATTAAATCCCAATGTTGTTGTTATTTATTTGGAAAACAATCCTGTAGCGTGTGGTTGTTTTAAGGAATACGATAGGGATACAATTGAAATAAAGCGTATGTTTGTTTCTCCTGAAGCCAGAGGAATGGGTTTAGCTCAAAATATTTTACGTGAGCTAGAACTTTGGGCTCATGATTTAGGATATTCATTTTCTGTTTTGGAAACATTATACAAACAAAAGGAAGCCATAGCTTTATATCAAAAAACAGGATATAGCATAGTTGATAATTATGAGCCTTATGTGGGTTTAGAAAATAGTATTTGCATGCGGAAACAAATTTAAATAACAAATGAATGGCTGAAAATTCCTTTTTTCCTATAACGAATTGGTCCGAAGATGATAAGCCACGAGAAAAACTAATGCTGAAAGGCAAAAGTGTTTTAAGTGACGCAGAATTGATTGCCATTTTGATTGGATCAGGAAGTAGAAATGAATCGGCTGTTGATTTGAGTAAAAGGATTTTAGCAAGTGTAGACAATAATTTGAATGCATTAGGAAAATTATCCATTTCGCAATTAATGAATTTCAAAGGCATTGGTGAGGCGAAAGCCATTTCCATTATAGCTGCTTTAGAATTAGGAAGAAGAAGAAGGGCGGAAGATGCGGTAGAATTAAAGAAAGTGACTTCCAGTAAAATCATTTTCGAAATCATGCAGCCTATTATTGGTGAATTGCCACACGAGGAATTTTGGATCATTTATTTGAATAACTCGAATAAGGTTATTTCGAAATCCCAATTGAGTAAAGGCGGTATTACCGGAACATTAGTAGATGTTCGCATCGTTTTTAAAACAGCGCTTGAAATGGGTGCAACCGGATTAATATTGTGCCACAATCATCCATCGGGAACTCTGATTCCAAGTGATGCAGACAAACAGATTACAAGAAAATTAAAATTGGCAGGCGATAGTTTAGAAATAAAAGTACTAGATCATTTGATTGTTACTGAAAAAAACTATTTTAGTTTTGCTGATGAAGGAATATTTTAAAACATAAAATGAAACATACTATAATAACTGATGTTTTCTTTGATTTAGATCATACGCTTTGGGATTTTGATAAAAATTCAGAGTTGACATTCGAGACTATTTTTAATAAAAATCATCCCGCAATTGAAACCAAAGTCTTTATTGAAAAATATGTGCCAATAAACCAAGAATGTTGGAAGCTATATCAATATGATAAAATTACGCATGAAGAGTTGCGTTATAATCGACTTAAGTATTCTTTTGATGCTCTTGATTATTCGATTTCTGACGAGGAAATTGATGCCATAGCAAATGATTATATTCGTTTTTTACCCGAAAACAATCATCTTTTTGACGGGACTTTTGAAGTTTTAGACTATTTGAATCAAAAATATAATCTTCATATAATTACAAATGGATTTGCTGAGGTTCAATACAAAAAGATACATAATTCTAATATTGGGAGTTATTTTCAAACCGTCACAAATTCTGAAATGGCAGGCGTAAAAAAACCAAATCCAATTATTTTTGATTATGCCTTAGATTTGGCCAAAGCCAAAAAAGAAAACAGCATTATGATAGGGGATAGCTTAGATGCAGATGTATTAGGTGCGCTCGACGCTGGATTAGATGCTATTTTTTTTAATGAAAGTAAAATGCATGTTGAAGATCATATTAAACAAATTAATCATTTATTAGAACTTAAAAAATATTTATAAATATGAAAAAGCAATTTCTATTATTGTTATTATTGGTCGTTAGTTATTCCTATTCCCAGTCTGTAAACGATTACAAAGCTGTAATTGTTCCTTTAAAATATGATTTTCTCAAAGGTGAGAACCAATTCCGGTTGAATACATTAACCAAGTTTAATTTAAATAAAGCAGGATTGGTTTCATTTTATGCTAGTGAAACTATACCGGCCGAGTATAATGACAGGTGTAGTTTATTGTATGTTGATGTGGTTAAAGAAAACGGTTTTTTGACAACAAAACTTTTTATAACGTTGAAAGATTGTTACGGAAAAATAATTTTCCAGTCGATAACTGGAAAAAGTAAAGAAAAAGAATATCAGGTTGCTTATACCGAATCATTGAACGAAGCATTTAAATCTGTTTATGATTTGCAATATAAATACAATGGAAGTGCGACAACTAAAGTCCAATCTTCGATGCAAACAGAGATTGTTAAGCCAATGTCATCTCCTATAGCTGTAGTTGCTAATGTAGTAAGTGAGTCTGTTGTGGTTAATACTGTAGTTGCAGATTCTAATTTACTGTATGCACAGCCTACAGCTACTGGTTTTCAATTAATAGATAGCACACCAAAGGTTGTTATGAAGTTATTCAAAACCTCTCAGCCGAATTCCTTTATTGCAATGAAAGACACCGTTCAAGGGTCATTAATTCTAAAAGACAATCAGTGGTATTTTGAATATTATCAAAACGATAAATTAATTTCTGAAAAAGTAGATGTTAAGTTTTAAACTTCAGAAAGCTGTTATCTAAAATAGTTTCATAAAAAAGGTCTTGAGAAATCAAGACCTTTTTTATGAAATTTAATATCCGTATTTATCTTTCCAACGGTTTTTAAGAAATTCTCGGATACTGTTTTCTCTGGAATTGTTCCCAGGAACATAGATAGGTGTTTTGCTTAATGCTTCGGGTAAAAATTCCTGTTCAGCAAAATTATTGGTGTAATCGTGCGAGTATTTGTATTCTTCACCATAGCCTAATTCTTTCATTAGTTTTGTTGGAGCATTGCGTAAATGAATTGGAACCGGTAAATCTCCAGTTTGCTTTACAAGTTGTTGTGCCGTTCCGATGGCTAAATAGGAAGCATTACTTTTTGGGGAGGTCGCTAAATAAACGGCGCATTGGCTCAAAATAATTCTACTTTCAGGATATCCTATTGTAGCAACTGCCTGAAAAGTATTATTTGCCATAATGAAAGCCGTTGGATTAGCATTACCTATATCTTCACTACTTAGAATTAGCATTCTTCGTGCTATAAACTTTACATCTTCTCCGCCTTCAATCATTCGGGCAAGCCAATATACAGCTCCATTAGGATCACTTCCTCGAATGGATTTGATAAAAGCAGAAACTATGTCATAATGTTGTTCGCCGGTTTTGTCATACAAAACGGTATTTTGTTGCACCAAGGCAAAAACACGATCATTTGTAATTATAATTTCGTCTTCATTGGACGCATTTACAACAAGTTCAAATATGTTTAATAGCTTTCGTCCATCGCCACCGGAAAGTCTCAGTAGCGCTTCTGTTTCGCTTAAAATAATATTTTTAGTAGACAAATAGCTGTCCGTTCTCATAGCGCGTTCTAACAAAGACTCTAAATCTTTTTTGGTAAAAGCATTTAATACATATATTTGACAGCGGGAAAGTAATGCAGGAATCACTTCAAAGCTAGGGTTTTCTGTAGTGGCACCGATAAGTGTAATCCACCCTTTTTCTACTGCAGCCAGCAAAGAGTCTTGTTGAGATTTGCTAAAACGGTGAATCTCATCGATAAATAAAATAGGATTTTTAGTGGTAAACAAACCACCGCTTTGCTTCGCTTTTTCAATCACATCACGAATATCTTTTACACCAGAATTGATGGCGCTCAAAATATAAAATGGTCGTTTAGATTCTTGCGCAATAATTTGTGCCAATGTAGTTTTTCCAGTTCCCGGTGGTCCCCAAAATATTAATGAAGGGATGATTCCTTTTGCGATTTGTTGCGTCAATGAACCATTTGGTCCTACAAGGTGGGATTGACTTATGTAGTCTTCTAATTTTTGTGGTCGTATGCGTTCTGCAAGTGGTGCTTCCATAACGTAAAATTACTGTTTTTTTTAATCTGAACTTGTCTTGGATTGTCAAAATTTGTTTCGTTAGGAGCTATTTCCTGCTGTACACTATATCTTTTATATCTCGTTGAAAAAACGAGATATAAAAGGATGCCTCCCGAGACTTCGGGATCATCTGGGCTAAGCATCCGTATAAAAAAGCATTTTTAGTTTAAATATGACAAAATAGCATTAAATTGTTTTTGGAGAAGTTTTTGAATTAAAACCAGAATATAAAACTTCTTGCTATTCATGGAAAAGAATTTTAAATTTACCAATTCAGTTATTGGATTACCACTTTTTTTTGTGGTATTCCTGTGGTTTGTTTTTTGGATGGAAATCCGATTTGATTTTGACTTTGTGCAAAACGGTATTTACCCAAGAACTTTTTCAGGTTTACAAGGTGTTTTGTTTAGTCCGTTTATTCATGCTGATATGGAACATCTTTATAATAATTCGATTCCGTTACTAATTTTATTGGCTGCTTTACAATTTTTTTATGCAGAGCAATCGGTAAAAGTTGTTGGATATGGGATTTTAGTTTCGGGATGTATTACTTGGGTTATTGGTAGAGATAATTACCACATAGGGGCAAGCGGATTAATTTATGTTCTCTTTAGTTTTGTTTTTTTTAAAGGCATACAAACAAAATACAATAGATTAGTAGCTTTGTCACTTGCTGTGATAGTCGTGTATGGAGGTTTGGTTTGGTATGTTTTTCCCAGTCCTGAAATTACAGGAAATAAATCTATTTCTTGGGAAGGTCATTTGGGAGGATTGCTCACAGGTTTTTTTCTTTCGTTAGTTTATAAAACTCCTGAATATAAAAAAGTCATTAAATATGATTGGGAACACCCAGATTTTGATCCTTCAGAAGATAAATTTATGCAGCGTTTCGATGTTGATGGAAATTTTGTAAATATCCCAAAAATAGAAGATAATGATGAGCAGCTGGAATTGTCAACATTTTATACTCCCAGTTTTCCAGTAGTTTATGAGATTGTCATAAATGAAAAAAATGAATCAAAACCGGAGTCTTGATTCATTTTTTAGTTTTTATACCCTTTCTTTTGAACGGGCAGGGACGGGATTAGCTTCGCTGTCTTACTGCTTCATATAAAAAAGCTCCACAAGCTACTGATACATTCAGTGAGCCAATAGTTCCAAACATAGGAAGTTTTGCTTTCTCATCAACAATTTTAAGTACTGATGGGTTTACACCTCTATCTTCCGATCCCATAATTATAGCTATAGGTTCGTTTAATGAAATGTCATAAATATTTTGATCTGTTTTCTCAGTAGCTGCTACAGTTTTTATACCACTAGCTTGCAAAAGAAAAATAGCGTCCTTAATGTGTTCTACTTTACAAATTGGAATATTAAATACTGCTCCGGCTGATGTTTTTACAGTATCGCCATTTACAGGTGCCGAACCTGCTTTTTGAACAATGATTCCATTTACTCCGGTACACTCAGCAGTTCTGATAATAGCACCAAAATTACGCGCATCAGATATTTGATCTAAAATCAAAAACAAAGGTTTTTTCCCGTTTTCGATTACTGTTTCTATCAAAGATTCTAAGTCAAAGAATGATATAGGGGAGATGGTAGCCACCGCACCTTGATGATTATTTGGTGTCAATCTATTTAGTTTTTCAACTGGTACATAAGAAAAATTAATATTACCACGCTTCATAACTTTCATCAGGTCTTTCATTAGTTCGCTGCTCGCTTCCTTTTGAATATAGACTTTGTCTACAGTTGCACCCGCTTGTATAGCTTCAATTATTGCTCTAATCCCAAATATTTGATGTTCTTTTTCCATGGCGCAAAGATATAAAAAAAAACCACCCCAAAAAATGGGATGGTTTTTAAAAAAATTAATTAAAATACAGTTTATATAAACAGAGTATTTTACTAGTTATTATTTTTTATTATTCATTCTAGCTTCTTTAATTGCATCTAATACAGTATTTACTGTTTTAAGTGTGGCTACCGTGGTAGGAACGCTATTTTTCAAGGTAAATACACCATTATTAACAACAATAGTAATTACAAATTCAAATTTACTTCCTGCAACTGTTTTTGATGTTGGGGCAAATATAGCTTCTTGCGCAAATGTTCCATTTGACGCTGGATTACCACCACCTCTAAAATAATCTACCGTAATAGGTATAGTAAATTCAGGAGTATTCATTGTGTTAAGTCCGTGAGCGTCCCATATATCATAATAAATATGGTATGTTCCGTTAGGGAATTTTGCAGGCGAAACTGTTAAAATTTCTGGGCATCCAGATGCAGCCGCTTGGTATATTCCTGTGTCATTTAGATCAGCGTCTAATACATAGAAATCCATATCGTATCCAATTCCACAAAGTGTTCTAGCTGTTGTACCATCTACGAATGATTTATTAAAATTAAACTTTAAGTCTAAATTATCAGATAAACCATTAACTATATTAAATGATATAGTAGTTGCAGGAATTGAAGCATTAGATATATTTACATCACCACCTATTTCTAAAACGAAATTTTCAGTTGGTTCAAAAACTAGGTCACTTAAAATACTAATGTTTCCTGTTACAGATGTAGTATACGCTTTAATCAAGAGATGCTCATCAAAATCAAAATCCGTACCTCTAGTTGCTGTTCCAGATTTCAACTTCACATCAACATAAATATCAACTGGTTGGGCATTCGAGATATTAAGTTTATACTGGTACTTCCCCGCTGCTTTTTCATTTACGGTTTGTGTTGCAGCCAATGGAGCAACAAAAGCAACAGTACTCGTAACATTTTGAGCAACTTCAATGGTGCTTTGACCTGTAAGAGCCGGTTCTTCCTGACAACCTACAAAAAGTAGTGCTGTCATTGAAAACACTGAAAGCAAAAATTGTTTAGTTATTTTTTTCATTATCGTTTTTTTTATATTATTCGACTATTCTTTCTAAAGCTTCGTAAAATTCACGTGGTCCAACGGCACCGGAACCGGTATTGTAACCGTATGATCTGTAGATTCTGTCTTTATTAGTAACATCATCTTTGGTTACCGTGTTTTGAGGTCCAGCATATCCACATGCTTTTGTCATTAGACTTAGGTTTTCCACACAGTTAATTAATGGCCAGCCGTTTAACAACTGCACTGCTCCTTTGTAAGTTCCTGGTGTGTGTACAACACCTGCAGGACTAATTGTGAAATAGTGTGTATTTGTAGCTGCTTGAAAAGGGCCAGCATAGTCAACAAATCGGTAAGTTGTAGCATCAACAGATTCAACTACACGAATATCACCATTCCACCCACCGTTACTAACACCTATTCTCCAGTAATTACTGTCAATAACTCTATAAGTTCCTGCAAAACGAGTTCCTACTGCTACTTTAGTAGTTTTTGAGTTAGAATGTACTGTTCCTTCTGTAGTTGTAGTTACATATCTTAAGGTCCAAGCATCTCCAATTTTCAATAAGCTATCGTCCGTTGGTAATGGTTGCCCGCCTACAGTTAGACCAGCTTTTAACTCATTGTAAGTAACTGTAAGATTTATTGTTTGGTTTTGTGGAGCAGCTGCGATATCAATTGTTTTGAACAATACCTCTTGACTTTTTACTCCAGCCACACTTGTGAATGATTTGTAAACTTCAATTTTGCTTGTTCCAACTTCACCTTGAAAAACGGTTACTTTTACTGGATATTTGAAATCGTTACCGTTTCCAACCACGTAGCCTACCAATCCTGAATTTACAGTAATTAAACCACCTGTTTCTGCTCCACCCGTTAGTGCATCACTGTCTTTTTCACATGAAAAAAGACCAGCTAAGACTAAAAGGGCTAAAGAATATAATTTTAATTTTTTCATTTTTATCTTTTTAAATATTATTATTTCATCCACCAAAGACGAGATGTTAACTTATCTCCACCTGTTAATGTTGCAGCTGCTGCTGTATAATTTTCGCGGTTAAGAGAAATCTCCTGTGAGTTATAATATAATCTTGAAGGAATGCTAGTTTGTGCTGCACTTTCAACAGGTGACAAAGCTGGATAGCCTGTTCTTCTCCATTCTGTCCAAGCTTCAAAACCTTGACCAAACAAAGCAAACCAAGTTTGTTCACCAATTTTAACTCTTGCATCAGCCTGGTTTGTAAATTCAATGTTAGGTAGCGCTACATAAGCTGGTGCACTTCCTTCGATTCCATTAAATTTAAAGTTAGCAGTGATACCATTTTTATAATGTACTAATGCAGCTGCATTACCTCCCGAAGCATATCCTTCATTGATTGCTTCAGCCAGTAAAAATTCTGATTGTGCATAAGATAAAATAACTCCAGGTAAAGTTGGATTCAAATAAAAAGTACCTAAAGAAGAGAAGCCGTTATAATTTCCAGAATTTTCCTCGCCTGGTACATTGCCAACATAGAGACCTGCATTATTTTTTTGTGCATATACATTTAGTCTTGGGTCAGATAATCCTTGTAATTTTTTTACTAAAACAGAGCTTACTTTGTATTCAGAACGCGTGCCAAAAATGATAGTTTCATAGATTGGATTTGCGTCAGGTTGAGCAGGCAAATAGGTTAATTGCGCACTGTCAGCATTAGAAGACATTAAATGTCCTGCTGTTACTACTGCTTGAATTTGGGCACTAACATTTTTAGCTTTAGAAATTCTCATTAAAGCTTTTAACTTTAATGAATTAGCTAATTTTCTCCATTTTGAAGCATCTCCAGCATATACTAAATCAGAAGTAGCTGGAATGTTACCTTTGCCATTTGCCAATAGTGCATCTGCTCGAGTCAACATGTCTAGTATACCATCGTAAACAACTTCCTGACTGTCATAAGCCGGTTTTAAATTACCAACTTGGTTAAATTCCTTAAATGGAATTGGACCATATAGATCAGTCAAAATTTGAAAGCCGTTTGCTTGAAGCACTAATGAAATTCCTTTAAGGTTACTATTACCTTCAGTATCTGCCAATGTATACATTGATTGCGCATCGGCTATAACAGAGGCGTATAAATTACTCCATACACCATCTATAGAACCTCTTCTAGGAATATATCTTTCTTCATCATTATATTGCACCTTAGATACGTGCTGAGCCCAACACATACCCATGTCTCCTCCTTGTTGCATACCATAAATAGTATTCTGGTTGATGCGAACAATGTTTCCCAATAACAAATGCGCAGGAACTGCAACAGCACTATTTGGATCGGTATTTACTACTTCGAAGTCTTTATCACAACTTGCACTCGAAAGTGCAATCAATGCAATAAATAAAATTGATATTTTTTTCATGATTTTTAATTATTAGATTTAAAATTTAACTGATAAGTTAAACCCATAAGACCTTGCTGAAGGTATTTGACCAAATTCCATACCTTGATTAGCGTTACTACTACTAAACCCAGTTTCTGGATCAATATGCGGAGCCGCTTTGTATAAAATCGCTAAGTTTCTTGCTACTACAGAAAATTTAAAGTCTGTGATTGCTGTGCCATTAAACCATTGTTTTGGGAATGTGTACCCTAAAGACATTTGTCTTAATTTAACATACGTTGCATCAAAAATAGCACTCTCTTCGATTGTATTTCCATATGCAGATTGATTAAATGATTTTGCGCTTACAACTACATTATTTGGAACGTATCCACCTGCACCGTCAGCCATAACTCCATTACCTACAAGACCAGTCTCACGACCGATTAAAGACTCTTCTAATGTACCTGCGTATCTACCCCATGCATAAGTCATAGAATGAACGTCACCGCCAACTTTGGCGTCAATTAATGTAGTCAAATCAAAATTTTTGTACTTCATAGTAAAATTAGCACCACCTGTCCAATCTGGAGTGATGTTACCTAATACTTTTTTATCTGTTTCTATGACAGGTATTCCATTATCATAAATAACATTTCCGTTTGGATCTTTTGAAAATCCTCTACCAACAAGAGCGCCATAAGGTAAGCCTTCTCTAGCTTCCAATGTAATTCCCCATTGTTGACCTAAGATATAAGTATCTAATCCACCAAGAGAAGTTACTGTGTTTTCATTTTTAGCAAAGTTTAAATCGATGTCAAAACTAAAATCCTTAGATTTCAAAGCTGTAACACCTAATTGTAGCTCAATACCTTTGTTTTCCATTGAGGCAATATTGTCCCAAACGCTTGTGAATCCTGTTGATGCTGAAACTTGAATTGGTACTAACAAATCAGAACTCTTTTTTGTGTAGTAAGTACCTGCAAAACGCAATCTGTTTTTGAAAGCATTTAAATCTATACCAAATTCTGTACCAATAACTGTTTCAGGTTTTAGGTTTGGATTAAATTGAGTATTTGGCGTAGAAGCCTGATTTCCCCAACCGTTATTTTGAAGGTTATATGTAGAATTTAGATTATATGCTCCCAAAGCTCCTGTACCTCCTACTTTAGACCATCCACCACGTAATTTGATATAATTAACAGCAGATCCAGTTGTATTTAAAATTTCAGATAGTACTAGAGATCCTGATACTGCTGGATAGAAAAATGAATTGTTTTTTACTGGTAATACACTTGCCCAGTCATTTCTTCCTGAAAAGTCAACGTAGAAAAAGTTTTTGTAAGACACTTGACCAAAACCATACATAGATCCAATTCTTACTTCGTTATAGGTGTTTCCAAATATAGGTGTAGTTCCTGATTTGATATTAGCTAAATTGTAAAAATTAGGTAATTCCAAGGCAGTTATTGCTCCAAATGTTTGAGTAGATTTTCTTCTCATGTGATTGGCACCAAAATTTACTGTGAACGCAATGTCTTCAGTAATTTTGTTGTTGTACCCTAAAAGCATTTCTGTGTTTATTTCAGAATATCTTAATGAATTCTGATCGTAAGATCCATCAGGCGCGCTATTAGATCCTATTGCTTGTCTACCTGTAGTAAGCTGAGAGAATTGGTCTAATGACATTTTACCAGTTGCTGTAAAGTTTTTAGCAAGTTCATAGGTCAAAAATGCTGAACCAGTTATTCTGTCTTTGTCAAATGTATTTCTATTAGTCGCTAAAACCCAGTATGGATTATTTTGAAAATTAGTGTTCCAGTTAACTGGTGTTCCTTCTGCAGGAGTTCCTTCTGCAGCTAATGGTAAATTGTTGAAATCTCTTAGGTCACGGAAATTAACATTTCTAGCAGACCAGATGAACTGTTGTGCCACATTCTCGTTATCGTATCCTCCTGTTGGTAGATTATTACTTTTGTCATTAAAGTACATTAATGAAATACCTGATTTTAGTTTTTCACCAATTTTTAAGTTACCGTTTATGCTAGCAGTGAATTTTTTGAAATCAGTATGAGGTAACATTCCTTTTTCATCAGAATTACCAATAGACATTCTAAAATTTGCCTCTTCAGTTCCGGAAGATAATGATAAGTTATTAGATGTTGATACAGCAGTTTGATAAAAATCTCTTACATTATTTGCATGAGATACCCATGGTAATGGTGCTCCTCCAACTTTGTATGAATCCCATTGAACAAAAGATAAACCCTTGTCTAAAGCAGGACCCCAACTTTCATCAACACCATCATTATATCCTCCGCCAGCACCGTCAACAAATTCAAAATAATCTGAAGTTCCACCCTGACCGTATGAATTTTGATAGTTTGGCACTATTAAAGGGTTTGAAAAAGTGGTGTTTGTGTTAAACGATATGATACTTTTTCCTTTTCCTGTTTTTCCTGATTTTGTTGTTATGATAATTACACCATTACTTGCTCTAAGACCATATAATGCAGCAGCATTTGGTCCTTTTAGAACAGTCATAGACTCAATATCATCAGGGCTAATACTGGCTACACCATTAGGTAAATCACGTCCACCATTAGCGTTTGCATTACCAGCTGATGAATTATCAAATGGCACACCATCTACAACGAATAAAGCTTGGTTGTTTCCAGTAATCGAAGAGTTTCCTCTTAACACAACTCTTGAAGATGCTCCAACTGCTCCTGAACTATTTGTTACTTGAACTCCGGCAATTTTACCACTTAAGGCGTTTACCAAGTTACTTTCTCTTGCTTCAGTAAGAGCTTCTCCTTTGACACTTTGAGCTGCATAACCTATCGCTTTTTCAGATTTTTTAATCCCTAAAGCTGTTACAACAACTCCTTCTAGTTCTAATGCGTCACTCGCTAATTTAATATTAACATTTGCAGAACTTGCTACTCTTTCTTGGGTTTTCATCCCAATGTAGCTAAAAATCAAGACTTGGCTTGATGTTGCTTTGATTGAATATTTTCCGTCAAAATCAGTTTGTGTTCCAGTTTTAGTTCCTTTTACTAATACACTCACACCTGGTAAAGGCAATCCTGCATTATCAGAAACTACACCTGAAACAGCTCTTTCTTGCGCGAAGGTTAGTTGCGCCATAAGTACTACTAATAGTACTAAGATTCCATTGAACTTTAGTTTCATTTTTAAAAATTTTGAATTAGTGAGACAAAACTCTTAATAATTTGTTAACTTTCCTAATAAATGAAACGCTATTTTTTGTTGTAATTAAAATTTAACATTATAACAAATATGAATCATTGTGTTATAAATTTCAATTTGTTGGTTTTGGGTGCTGCCATTTGCTATAGCAAGTCTTAGTAAACCGTTTTTTGTTTGTAGTCCAAATCCAAGTCCGATGCCTAGAAGTTTTTTAGTATTGTCTACTTGTTCTATACCTGATTTGTTCTTGTAGATGCTGTAATCTAGTATTGAATGTATATATAAGTCGGTAGAAAGTAAGTGTCTGTATTCTGTAAGAATTGAGGTTGTGAAATATCCTTCTAGACTGTTTTCTGTAAAGCCTCTTATGCTGTTGAATCCTCCGAAACGAAAAAGTTCATTTGTAAGATATCGATCGCTTTTTAAATAATAATTCTGACTATTTAAATGTATTATATTCTTTTTGTTTAAGGTTAGGTTTTGTGTTGCTTGAATATTTAAAAAAAATTGATTGCTCTTGGTAGTGTTTTCTGGTTTATTATAAATCTCTCGTTTTCCGATTCCAGCTGTTATTGAAAAAATTGATTTTATGGGAAAGTTAAAATTGGTTAAATCTAATTTGGTGTAATTAAAACTGGATGTTAAAAAGGAATTGTTGAAATCGCTTATCGAAGTGCTAATTGAGTTTTGAATGTCGCTTGATTCTGTAGCTTGGTATCCTATATAAAAACGTGTATTGTAGTTTGTAAAGTAGCTTAAATCAATTGCTGTTTTTGTATTTTGAAAAGTGCTGTCTTGTCTGAATAATTGAATTTGTGCTTTTAATCCTGCTGGAGTTTTAAATATATAAGGTAGTTCAATGTTAGCATTAAATGTTTTTTTGTCGTTTCCGTCACTTTTCCAATAAACGGATAATTGTTCGCCAGAGCCTAAAATATTTTCTAGCTTTACGTCTAAATAACCATTTAGAGTTGTTTTTTTATTTTCGTTATTTGAAAATCCAATAAAACCATCAAAAGTGTTGGATTTTTTTTTCTCAAGATATACGAAAACTTTTGTTGTGTCTTTTGTGAATAAAATTTCGGGATATTTTACTTGGTTGGTAAATCCGAATTTCTCAAAATCATTATAGATTTGGTCTACTATTTTTTGATTAAAAACACTGTTCTTGTATTTTCTGTTGATTTGTGCTAAATGCCCACTGGGGAATTTATTTGATCGGTTATTTTCTGTATAATTTATTATTATGGAGTTTAGTGTTCTTTTTTGTTCTGAATCTAGTTTTAAATCAGCGTAAATTTCGGTATCGATTCTTTTAATGTTAATCAGTTTTAATCTTGCTAATGCAAATCCGTTTTGCTCTAATTTTTGAACAGCTTCTTTTAAAAAAGAATTAATTTTTGTGTAGGGTAGCGTTAGAGTGTCTTTTTTGCTTAGATCTGATAAGTTGTTGAATAGATTATTTGTACCTATATATATATGTATAGATTTTATTTTTTTTCCTAACTCAAAATTCGCAACGTAACTAGAGTCTTCTTTTTTAGTAAGTTCTAAAGTAGTGTTGTCTATATAGCCTATTTCGGATAGTTTTTCTGAAAGTTTGTGTATTTCTTCGCTAATGGATTTCGTGTTTTTGTGTTCTGTGTTGTATTTGAGTGAATCTATAGTTTTTGTTTCTAATGAATTGCTTCCGGTTATCAATAATCGAAAATTTTGCGCAGAAGAATTAAGGCAGAAATTCAGAAAGAATAGTAAAATAAAGGTGGATTTCAAATGAGTATGTATTTTTAATAAAAGTAACGCAAATATCTATTGTTTGTGATAAAAATCAAATGATAAAATAATCTTATTGAAAATTAATGAATTAACGTTTGTAGAGTAAAAAATATTTTCTACATTTGCAACCCCGTAAAAAGCGGGAATTTAATATAATAAGAAATTTTTAGTATTAATTATGCCAACAATTCAACAATTAGTAAGAACAGGAAGAACTCAGATAACTAAGAAGAGTAAATCGGTTGCTTTAGATTCTTGTCCTCAAAGAAGAGGGGTTTGTACGCGTGTTTACACTACAACACCAAAAAAACCAAACTCTGCAATGCGTAAAGTAGCGCGTGTACGTTTGACAAATGGTAACGAAGTGAATGCTTACATCCCTGGTGAAGGACACAATTTACAAGAGCACTCGATAGTATTAGTTAGGGGTGGAAGGGTAAAAGATTTACCAGGAGTTAGATATCACATCGTTCGTGGTGCGCTTGATACGTCAGGAGTAGCAGGAAGAACGCAAAGAAGATCTAAGTACGGAGCAAAACGCCCAAAAGAAGCAAAAAAGTAATTTAAAAAGTTATTTCTTGTAGAGATGTGATTCGTCACAACTGTATGGGTATGACATTTTATTAAAAAAAAGACATGAGAAAAAGAGCGGCAAAGAAAAGACCACTTTTACCAGATCCAAGGTTTAATGACCAACTGGTAACACGTTTTGTGAACAACTTAATGTGGGATGGAAAAAAATCGACAGCGTTTAAAGTATTTTATGATGCAATTGACATCATTGAGTCTAAAAAACAAGATGCAGAGAAACCGTCATTAGAAATTTGGAAAGATGCGTTAACTAATGTTATGCCTCACGTAGAAGTACGTAGTCGTAGAGTTGGTGGAGCTACATTTCAAATTCCAATGCAAATTAGACCAGACAGAAAAATTTCTATGGCAATGAAATGGTTGATTCTTTATTCAAGAAGAAGAAACGAAAAATCAATGGCTCAGAGATTGGCTTCAGAATGTTTAGCTGCGGCTAAAGAAGAAGGAGCTGCTGTTAAGAAAAGAATGGATACTCACAAGATGGCAGAAGCTAATAAAGCATTCTCTCACTTTAGATTTTAATTCTTAAGAAATGGCTAGAGAACTTAAATATACAAGAAACATAGGAATTGCTGCTCACATTGATGCTGGTAAAACAACAACAACGGAGCGTATATTATTCTATACTGGAAAATCACACAAAATTGGTGAAGTACACGATGGTGCTGCAACAATGGACTGGATGGCACAAGAGCAAGAAAGAGGTATTACCATTACTTCTGCTGCTACAACTTGTGAATGGAATTTCCCAACTACTCAGGGTAAAGTTTTACCTGAAACATTGCCTTATCACTTTAATATTATTGATACACCGGGACACGTTGACTTTACAGTTGAAGTAAACCGTTCTTTGCGTGTGCTTGATGGTTTGGTTTTCTTGTTTAGTGCTGTTGATGGTGTTGAGCCACAATCAGAAACTAACTGGAGATTAGCAGATCAATACAGAGTGCCACGTATTGGTTTCGTTAATAAAATGGATAGACAAGGATCTAACTTTTTGATGGTATGTCAACAAGTAAGAGATATGTTGAAATCAAATGCAGTTGCGATCACCTTGCCAATTGGTGAAGAAAATGATTTCAAAGGTGTTGTGGATTTAGTAAGAAATCAGGCTATTGTTTGGGATGAAGAAGGTTTGGGGGCAACTTACGAGATTGTGCCTATTCCAGAAGATATGCTTGAAGAAGTTAAAGAATACAGGTCGATTCTTATAGAGGCAGTTGCTGATTATGATGAGACTTTGCTTGAAAAATTCATGGAAGATGAAAGCTCTATTACAGAGGAAGAAATCAACATAGCATTAAGAGCAGCTGTAATGGATATGGCTATCATTCCTATGATTGCTGGTTCTTCTTTTAAAAACAAAGGAGTTCAATTCATGTTAGACGCGGTATGTAAATATTTGCCATCTCCAATGGATAAAGAAGGTATCGAAGGGATTCATCCTGATGATGCTGAATTGTTAGAAGAAGATCAAACTAAAATTTTGCGTAAGCCAGATGTTAAAGAGCCTTTTGCCGCTTTAGCGTTTAAAATTGCTACTGACCCATTTGTAGGTCGTTTAGCTTTCTTCCGTGCTTATTCAGGACGCTTGGATGCGGGTTCTTATGTTCTGAACACTCGTTCAGGAAACAAAGAAAGAATTTCTCGTATCTACCAAATGCATGCCAACAAGCAAAACCCAATCGATTATATCGAAGCAGGTGATATTGGAGCGGCAGTTGGATTTAAAGATATTAAAACTGGAGATACATTGTGTGATGAAAAGAACCCAATCATTCTTGAGTCAATGAAATTTCCAGCACCAGTAATTGGTATTGCTATTGAGCCTAAAACTAAGGCTGACGTAGATAAAATGGGTATGGCTTTGGCTAAATTAGCTGAAGAAGATCCTACTTTTACAGTTAGAACTGATGAGGCTTCAGGTCAAACTATTATTTCCGGTATGGGTGAGCTTCACTTAGATATCTTGGTTGATAGAATGAAACGTGAATTCAAAGTTGAAGTAAACCAAGGTGAGCCTCAAGTTGAATACAAAGAAGCATTTACAAAGTCTGCTCAACACAGAGAAACTTACAAGAAACAATCTGGGGGTCGTGGTAAATTCGGAGATATCGTATTTAGACTAGAACCTGCAGATGAAGTTGACGGTAAAGCTCCAGTTGGATTGCAGTTTGTAAATGCAGTAAAAGGTGGTAACGTTCCTAAAGAATATATTCCATCAGTTGAAAAAGGTTTTAGAGAAGCTATGAAAACAGGTCCTTTAGCAGGATACCAAGTAGATAGTTTGAAAGTAACTTTATTAGACGGATCTTTCCACCCGGTGGATTCTGATGCACTTTCTTTTGAGCTTGCAGCAAGAATGGGGTATAGAGAGGTAGCTAAAGCAGCTGGTGCTGTTATATTAGAGCCAATCATGAAAATGGAAGTGATTACACCAGAAGAAAACATGGGAGATATCGTAGGTGATATCAACCGTCGTAGAGGTCAGGTGAATGATATGGGTGATAGAGCTGGTGCTAAAACTATTAAGGCAGATGTGCCATTATCTGAAATGTTTGGATACGTTACTACGTTAAGAACGCTTTCTTCAGGTAGAGCAACATCTACTATGGAATTTTCACACTACTCTGAAACGCCTTCTAATATTTCAGAAGCAGTTATCAAAAAAGCAAAAGGAAACGCATAATCTTTAAGAAAATGAGTCAAAAAATCAGAATAAAATTAAAATCTTACGATCACATGTTAGTAGACAAGTCTGCTGAGAAGATTGTAAAAACTGTAAAAAGTACCGGTGCAGTTGTTACAGGACCAATTCCATTACCAACACACAAAAAACTTTTTACAGTACTACGTTCTCCACACGTTAACAAAAAAGCGAGAGAGCAATTTGAAGTAATGTCATACAAGAGATTAATTGATATTTATTCATCTTCATCAAAAACTATTGATGCTTTGATGAAACTTGAATTGCCTAGCGGTGTTGAAGTAGAGATCAAAGTTTAAATAGCTTACTAGTAAGAAAGGAACGCTGTTTTTAAGCGAAAAATATTTTTTGGTTTGTGTGTAAATAAGTTATACATTTGCACCCACTTAAAAAAATAGGATTCGGTTAAAAGCTGCGTTCTATATTAATAATTAATAATTAATATTTATGTCTGGGTTAATTGGTAGAAAAATCGGCATGACTAGCATTTTCGACGAGAACGGGAAGAATATTCCTTGTACAGTAATCGAAGCTGGACCATGTGTTGTTACCCAAGTCAGAACCAAAGGTGTTGACGGGTACGAAGCGTTGCAACTTGGTTTCGATGACAAAAACGAGAAACATTCCACAAAAGCGGCTTTAGGTCACTTTAAAAAAGCGGGAACTGTAGCTAAGAAAAAAGTCGTTGAATTCCAAGATTTCGCAACAGAGCAAAAATTAGGAGATCTTATTGATGTTTCTATTTTTTCTGAAGGAGAATTTGTAGATGTACAAGGTGTATCTAAAGGTAAAGGTTTTCAAGGGGTTGTAAAACGTCACGGTTTTGGTGGTGTTGGTCAAGCAACCCACGGTCAACACAACCGTTTAAGAGCGCCAGGTTCTGTAGGAGCTTCTTCTTATCCATCTAGAGTATTCAAAGGAATGCGTATGGCTGGAAGAATGGGAGGAGACAATGTAAAAGTTCAAAACCTTAGAGTTTTAAAAGTAGTGGCTGATAAGAACCTACTTGTTATTAAAGGATGTGTTCCTGGTCATAACAACTCTTATGTAATCATTCAGAAGTAATGGAAGCAAAAGTATTAGATTTCAACGGAAAAGATACTGGAAGAAAAGTTCAACTTTCTGATTCAGTATTTGGTATAGAACCAAACAATCACGCAGTATACCTTGATGTTAAGCAATATCTTGCTAATCAAAGACAAGGAACGCACAAAGCTAAAGAAAGAGCTGAAGTAGCGGGAAGTACTCGTAAGATTAAAAAACAAAAAGGAACTGGTACTGCTCGTGCGGGTAGTGCAAAGAATCCATTGTTTAAAGGTGGTGGAACAGTTTTCGGACCAAGACCAAGAAGTTATTCATTCAAATTGAATAAAAGCTTGAAACGTTTGGCTAGAAAATCTGCTTTCTCAATTAAAGCAAAAGAGTCGAACATTATCGTTCTTGAAGACTTTAATTTTGAAACTCCAAACACTAAAAATTTCATCAACGTTTTGAAAGCTTTAGAGTTAGAGAATAAAAAATCCCTGTTTGTGTTGGGTGATACAAATAAAAATGTATATTTGTCGTCACGCAATTTAAAGGGCTCTAGCGTAGTAAGTAGCTTAGAATTAAGTACTTACGCTATGTTAAACGCTAATAATTTAGTGCTTTTAGAGAGTTCTTTGGAGATAATTGAAGAAAATTTAAGTAAATAATAGGATATGAGCATCATAATTAAGCCTATAGTAACGGAAAAAGTAACCAAAGAAAGTGAAGTTTTAAACCGCTTCGGATTCGTTGTTGACAAAAAAGCAAACAAAGTGCAAATTAAGAAAGCTGTTGAAGCTGCTTACGGAGTAACTATTTTGAGTGTTAACACGATGAACGTAAGACCGGATAGAACTACTAAATACACTAAAAGTGGTTTAATCAGTGGAAAGACGAATGCAATTAAAAAAGCAATTGTTCAAGTACAAGAAGGAGAAACAATTGATTTTTACAACAATATCTAAGATAAAATGTCAGTAAGAAAATTAAAACCTATTACCCCAGGTCAGCGATTTAGAGTTGTGAATGGTTATGACGCCATTACAACTGATAAGCCGGAACGCTCTTTGATAGCGCCGATAAAAAACTCTGGTGGTAGAAATAGTCAAGGAAAGATGACCATGCGTTATACGGGTGGTGGTCACAAGCAGAGATATCGTATCATTGATTTTAAACGTACTAAAGAAGGAATTCCTGCTACGGTTAAATCAATTGAATATGATCCAAATCGTACTGCATTTATCGCTTTGTTGGCGTATGCTGATGGAGAGAAAACGTATGTTATTGCTCAAAACGGATTGAAAGTTGGTCAGAAATTAGTTTCTGGTCCAGAATCTCAACCTGAAATTGGTAATACTTTACCTTTAAGTAGAGTTCCACTTGGAACTGTGATTTCTTGTATCGAATTGAGACCAGGACAAGGAGCTGTAATTGCTCGTTCTGCTGGAACATTTGCTCAATTAATGGCAAGAGATGGAAAATATGCTACAATTAAAATGCCTTCTGGGGAAACAAGATTAATCTTGTTGACTTGTTCGGCTACAATTGGAGCGGTTTCTAATTCAGACCACCAATTAGTTGTATCTGGTAAAGCAGGTAGAACAAGATGGTTAGGAAGAAGACCTAGAACAAGACCTGTTGCAATGAACCCTGTCGATCACCCAATGGGTGGTGGTGAAGGACGTTCTTCTGGTGGACATCCACGTTCAAGAAATGGAATACCAGCTAAAGGTTATAGAACTCGTTCTAAGAAAAACCCGAGTAACAAGTATATCGTAGAACGTAGAAAGAAATAATAAGATATGGCACGTTCATTAAAAAAAGGACCTTTCGTTCATTATAAGTTAGACAAGAAAGTTCAAGAAAACATCGCAGGTGGAAATAAAGGAGTGGTTAAGACATGGTCTAGAGCTTCTATGATTACTCCAGACTTTGTTGGGCAAACTATCGCAGTTCATAACGGTCGTCAATTTGTACCAGTTTACGTAACAGAAAACATGGTAGGTCACAAATTAGGAGAATTTTCACCAACTAGATCTTTTAGAGGTCATGCTGGAGCAAAAAATAAAGGTAAAAAATAAGAAGCAATGGGAGTTCGTAAAAGAGAAACAGCAGATGCAAGAAAAGAGGCTAACAAGTCATTGGCTTTTGCAAAGTTAAATAACTGCCCTACTTCACCTAGAAAAATGCGCTTAGTAGCAGATCTAGTAAGAGGTCAGAAGGTAGAAAGAGCACTTAACATCTTAAGATTCAGTTCTAAAGAAGCTTCAAGAAAATTAGAAAAATTGGTTTTATCAGTAATTGCCAACTGGCAAGCTAAAAACCCTGAAGCTAATATGGAAGAAGCTGGTTTATTTGTTAAGGAGATCCGTGTTGATGGTGGAATGATGTTGAAAAGACTTCGTCCAGCACCACAAGGAAGAGCACACAGAATAAGAAAACGTTCTAATCACGTAACAATCGTGCTTGGAGCTATCAATAACACACAAAGCAATTCTTAAGCAGCATGGGACAAAAGACAAATCCAATTGGAAATAGACTTGGTATCATCAGAGGGTGGGACTCAAACTGGTATGGTGGAAATGATTACGGTGATAAACTTGCCGAAGATCACAAAATCAGAAAGTATATCCACGCTCGTTTATCAAAAGCTAGTGTATCAAAAGTAATCATTGAGAGAACTTTGAAACTTGTAACCGTTACTATCACTACTGCAAGACCTGGTATTATTATTGGGAAAGGTGGACAAGAGGTAGACAAGTTGAAAGAGGAACTTAAGAAAATTACTGACAAAGAGGTTCAAATCAACATCTTTGAAATTAAAAGACCTGAACTTGACGCGTATCTAGTTGCTACAAGCATCTGTCGTCAAATCGAAAGCAGAATTTCTTACAGACGTGCAATCAAAATGGCTATTGCTGCTTCTATGCGTATGAACGCAGAAGGTATCAAAGTTTTGATTTCTGGTCGTTTGAATGGTGCAGAGATGGCGCGTTCAGAAGGTTTCAAAGAAGGTAGAATTCCTCTATCAACTTTCAGAGCTGATATTGATTATGCTTTGGCTGAAGCTCATACTACTTATGGTAGAATGGGTATCAAAGTATGGATCATGAAAGGTGAAGTTTATGGAAAGAGAGATCTTTCTCCACTTGCCGGAATGGACAAAAAACAATCTGGTGCTGGTGGTAAAGGTGGTGATTCTCCTAGAGGAGACAGAAAACCTTTTAATAAAGGTGGAAAACCAGACGCTCGTAAACGAAAGTAAATTTTTAAACTAAAGAAAAATGTTACAGCCTAAAAGAACAAAATACCGTAAGGTACAAAAAGGTAAAATGAAAGGGAACTCTCAAAGAGGACATGAACTTTCTAATGGAATGTTTGGTATTAAATCTGTACATGAAGATGGAATGTTCTTAACCTCTCGTCAAATCGAAGCTGCACGTATTGCTGCAACTCGTTTTATGAAAAGAGAAGGACAATTATGGATCAAAATATTTCCAGACAAACCTATCACTAAGAAACCTCTTGAGGTGCGTATGGGTAAAGGTAAAGGTGCCGTTGAATATTGGGCAGCTGTTGTTAAACCCGGAAGAATTATGTTTGAAGTTGGAGGAGTACCTTTGTCAGTTGCAAAAGAGGCGTTACGTCTTGCAGCTCAAAAGCTTCCAGTAAAAACTAAATTCGTCGTTGCTAGAGATTTCGAAGCATAATCTATATTATATTATGAAACAATCAGAAATAAAAGATCTTTCTGCAGCGGAGTTGCAAGAAAAACTTAGCCAGACTAAGAAGGCATATGCCGACCTAAAAATGGCTCACGCTATTTCTCCAATTGAGAACCCACTTCAAATTAGAAGTGTAAGAAGAACAGTTGCAAGATTAGCTACGGAACTTACTAAAAGAGAGTTGCAATAATTGTAATCTGCTGAAAGATGGAAGAAAAAAGAAATTTAAGAAAAGAAAGAGTTGGTGTTGTAACTTCAGACAAAATGGACAAGTCTATTGTTGTTGCTGAAGTACGTAAAGTAAAACACCCATTATACGGTAAGTTCGTGTTGAAAACTAAAAAGTATCACGCACACGACGAAAAGAACGACTGTAACATTGGAGATACTGTAAGGATTAGCGAAACGCGTCCTATGAGTAAAACAAAATGTTGGAGGTTAGTTGAAATCCTAGAAAGAGCTAAATAATTATGGTACAACAAGAATCAAGACTAAAAGTAGCAGATAACACTGGAGCAAAGGAAGTTTTAACTATCCGTGTTTTAGGAGGTACCAAAAGAAGGTATGCCTCTGTTGGTGACAAGATTGTAGTTTCTATCAAAGATACTGCTCCTAACGGAAGCGTTAAAAAAGGAGCTGTTTCAACTGCAGTTGTTGTACGTACCAAAAAAGAAGTAAGAAGAGCCGATGGTTCATACATTAGATTTGATGACAACGCATGTGTGTTATTAAATGCTGCTGGTGAAATGAGAGGAACTCGTGTTTTTGGTCCGGTAGCAAGAGAACTTCGTGAAAAACAATTCATGAAAATTGTATCATTAGCACCAGAAGTGCTTTAATTCGTTTTTAAGATGATAAAGCTAAAAATAAAATCAGGTGACATCGTAAGAGTAATTGCTGGAGACCATAAAGGTGCTGAAGGTAAAGTTTTACGTGTTTACCGTGAGAAAAACAAAGCGATAGTTGAAGGTGTAAACATGGTTTCAAAACATACGAAACCAAGCGCGAAAAGCCCTCAAGGTGGTATCGTAAAGAAAGAAGCTTCTATACAAATATCTAATATATCTTTAATTGATCCTAAAACTAAGGAAACAACTAGAGTTGGTATTAGAGTAGAAGGAGATAAGAAAGTAAGATTTTCAAAAAAATCTAATCAAGTACTATAGTAATGGCGTATATACCTAGACTAAAAGAAGAATATAAGAGCAGAGTAATTGCTGCTCTTAAAGAGGAATTCGGATACGTAAACGTAATGCAAGTTCCAAAATTGGAAAAAATCGTTTTAAGTAAAGGAGTTGGTGCAGCTGTATCTGATAAAAAACTAATTGACTATGCAGTTGATGAGTTAACAAAGATCACTGGACAGAAAGCAGTATCTACAATCTCAAAGAAAGACGTTGCGTCATTCAAATTGAGAAAAGGGATGCCTATTGGAGCAAAAGTTACTTTGCGTGGAGAAAGAATGTATGAGTTTTTAGATAGACTTATTACTTCTGCTTTACCACGTGTTAGAGATTTTAGCGGAATTAAAGCTACTGGTTTTGACGGAAGAGGTAATTACAACCTTGGTGTTTTGGAGCAAATCATTTTCCCAGAAATTGATATTGACAAAGTAAACAAAATATCAGGAATGGATATATCTTTTGTTACTTCTGCAAAAACTGATAAAGAAGCAAAATCACTATTGGCTGAATTAGGTTTACCTTTTAAAAAGAATTAAGATATGGCTAAAGAATCAATGAAAGCCCGTGAGGTTAAGAGAGAAAAAACTGTAGCAAAGTATGCTGAGAAAAGAAAAGCTTTGTTAGAAGCTGGAGATTTCGTAGGTTTGCAAAAATTACCGAAAAATGCTTCTCCAGTTCGTTTGCACAATCGTTGCAAATTGACAGGTAGACCAAGAGGATATATGCGTCAATTTGGTATTTCACGTGTAACATTTCGTGAAATGGCAAATAACGGATTAATCCCAGGTGTTAAAAAAGCATCTTGGTAGACTGTAACTTAGTTACGTCAATACAAACACATTTATAAATTGGTTAAAGGTTCATAGGATGAGTATCCTATGAAAACCATAACCGCAAATTAATACACATGTATACAGATCCTATTGCAGATTATTTGACAAGAGTTCGTAACGCTGTGGCTGCAAACCACAAAGTTGTTGAAATTCCTGCATCTAATCTAAAAAAAGAAATAACTAAGATCTTATTTGATCAAGGTTACATCTTGAGTTACAAATTTGAGGACAACGCTGTTCAGGGTTCAATCAAAATCGCTTTGAAGTATGATAAAGATACTAAAGAGTCTGTAATTAAAGATATCCAAAGAATTAGTAAACCAGGTTTACGTAAGTATTCAGGTTCTTCATCAATTCCTAGAATCCTTAACGGATTAGGAATTGCTATTGTTTCTACATCAAAAGGTTTGATGACAGGAAAACAAGCCAAACAGTTAAATGTTGGTGGTGAAGTAATTTGTTACGTTTACTAATCATTAAAATAGTAGAAGATGTCAAGAATAGGTAAAAATCCGGTTGTAATCCCTGCTGGTGTAACTGTTGAAGTTGCAAATGGTATTATTACAGTAAAAGGAAAAAATGGTCAACTTACACAGGAGTTTTCGGACGTTACTGTAACGGTTGAAGACGGTCAAGTTCAAGTTGATAGATCGTCTGATCACAAAGACCAAAGAGCAAAACACGGTTTATATAGATCTTTAATCAATAACATGATTATTGGTGTAAACGAAGGTTTTACTAAATCTTTAGAGTTGGTAGGAGTTGGTTACAGAGCTTCAAATCAAGGACAAAAGTTAGATTTAGCTCTTGGATATTCTCATAATATTGTTTTAGAAATTGCTCCAGAAGTAACTTTAGAAACAATATCTGAAAAAGGTAAAAATCCAATTGTTAAATTAACATCATTTGACAAACAACTTTTAGGTCAAGTAGCTGCGAAAATCAGAGGTTTCCGTAAGCCTGAGCCGTACAAAGGAAAAGGTGTTAAATTTGTAGGTGAAGTATTAAGAAGAAAAGCAGGTAAATCAGCTTAAAAAATAAGATTATGTCATTAACAAAACCTGAAAGAAGACAACGAATTAGATTCAGAATTAGAAAAACAATTAGTGGTACTGCTACTAATCCAAGACTATCTGTATTTAGAAGTAACAAAGAAATTTACGCTCAACTTATTGATGACGTAAACGGAGTTACTTTATTGGCAGCTTCTTCAAGAGAAAAAGAAATAGGTAACGGTACGAACATTGAAGTTGCTACAGCGGTTGGAAAACTAGTTGCTGAAAAAGCTTTAAAAGCTGGGATAGACGTAGTGACTTTCGATAGAGGAGGTTATTTATATCACGGTCGTATTAAATCATTAGCGGAAGGCGCAAGAGCGGCTGGACTTAAATTCTAATATAGTATGTCTAATAGTAAATACAAGAATGTAGAGTTAGTAAAACCAAGTGGTCTTGAATTAAAAGATCGTTTGGTAAGTGTAAATCGTGTTACTAAGGTTACAAAGGGAGGTAGAGCTTTTGGTTTTTCTGCTATTGTAGTTGTAGGTGATGAAAATGGAGTGGTTGGACACGGATTAGGAAAATCTAAAGACGTTTCTGAAGCAATTGCGAAAGCAGTAGAAGATGCTAAGAAAAATTTAGTAAAAATTCCTTTGAATGGTCAATCAGTTCCTCACGAACAAAAAGGTAAATTTGGTGGTGCACGTGTATTTTTAATTCCTGCCTCTCATGGTACAGGAGTTATTGCTGGTGGAGCTGTTCGTTCAGTTCTTGAATCAGTAGGAATTCATGATGTATTATCTAAATCTCAAGGATCTTCAAATCCTCACAATGTAGTAAAAGCAACTTTTGATGCTTTATTACAAATGAGAAGCGCTTATACTGTTGCAAAACAAAGAGGTGTTTCTTTAGAAAAAGTTTTTAAAGGTTAATTCAAGGAAATTATGGCTAAATTATTAGTAAAACAAGTTAGAAGCAAAATCAACTGTCCTCTTACTCAAAAAAGAGGATTAGAAGCTTTAGGTCTACGTAAAATGGGACAAGTTGTAGAGCATGATTCAAACCCTACAATCCTTGGGATGATAAATAAAGTTAAACACTTAGTTTCTGTTGAAGAAACTAAATAACAAATACTGTTATGAATTTAAGTAACTTACAACCTGCTGAAGGTTCTACACACAATCAAAATAAAAGATTAGGTAGAGGAGAAGGTTCTGGAAAAGGTGGTACTTCTGCAAGAGGTCACAAAGGAGCAAAATCTCGTTCTGGTTATTCTAAAAAGATTGGTTTTGAAGGTGGGCAAATGCCACTTCAAAGACGTGTGCCTAAGTTTGGTTTTACAAACATCAATCGTAAAGATTACGAAGGTGTAAATCTTGATACACTTCAACTTTTGGTTGACAATGGTGTTATTAAAGATACTGTTGATATGACAGTTTATGTTGCTAATCGTTTAGCTACTAAAAATGAAATCGTTAAGATTTTAGGTAGAGGTGAATTGACAGCAAAATTAAAAGTAACCGCTCACAAATTTACTGCTACTGCAAAAGCTGCTATTGAAGCTGCTGGTGGAGAAGCTGTAACAATGTAATTTTTCAATTAATATGAAGAAATTTATTGAATCAATAAGTAATGTTTGGAAAATCGAAGAACTGAAAAATAGAATCCTAATAACATTGGGTTTGCTTTTAGTTTATCGTTTTGGGGCTCAAGTAACCCTGCCAGGTATTGATGCTACACAGTTAGGTAATTTAGCTGGGCAAACTAAAGAAGGAATTGGTTCAATTCTTGACATGTTTACTGGAGGTGCATTCTCTCAAGCTTCTGTTTTTGCTTTGGGGATTATGCCTTATATTTCTGCTTCAATTGTTGTTCAGTTAATGGGAATTGCGATTCCTTATTTGCAAAAACTTCAAAGTGACGGAGAAAGCGGTAGAAAAAAGATTAATCAAATTACTCGTTGGTTGACAATAGGAATTACTTTAGTTCAAGGTCCAACTTATATCTATAATTTATATAGAACATTACCTAGTAATGCATTTTTATTGGGATTCAATTCATTTGAATTCTTGTTTTCTTCAGTAGTTATTTTAGTTACAGGGACAATTTTTGCCATGTGGTTAGGAGAAAAAATTACTGATAAAGGAATTGGAAATGGTATTTCTTTGTTAATCATGGTTGGAATTTTGGCTAGATTACCTCAGGCTTTTATTCAAGAGTTTACAACAAGAGTTACCAATAATAATGGTGGACCAATGTTGTTAGTTATTGAAATTATCATTTGGTTATTAGTTATCATTTGTTGTGTGTTATTGGTTATGGCGATCAGGAAGATTCCTGTTCAATATGCACGTCGTACAACATCAGGTGATTTTGAACAAGACATGTTGGGTGGAAACAGACAATGGATTCCTTTGAAGCTTAATGCTTCTGGGGTTATGCCAATAATTTTTGCGCAAGCAATTATGTTTATTCCAGCAGCCTTAGCAGGTTTGTCTAAATCAGATGCATCACAATCAATCGTTGGCGCTTTTAGTAATATGTTTGGATTTTGGTATAACTTTGTATTTGCAACTTTAATAATTGTATTTACTTTCTTTTATACTGCAATCACAGTTCCTACTAACAAAATGTCTGATGATTTAAAGAGAAGTGGTGGTTTTATTCCAGGTATCAGACCAGGAGTTGAAACTTCTGATTATCTTGACAAAGTGATGTCCTTGATAACTTTTCCAGGATCTTTATTTCTTGCTTTGATAGCTGTGTTCCCAGCAATTGTTGTGAGTCTTATGGATGTTCAACAATCTTGGGCAATGTTTTTTGGAGGTACTTCATTAATAATTATGGTTGGAGTTGCCATAGACACAATGCAGCAAATTAATTCATACTTGTTGAATAAACATTATGATGGTTTGATGAAAAGTGGTAAAAATAGAAAAGCAGTAGCTTAACTTATGGCAAAACAATCAGCAATAGAACAAGACGGATCAATCATTGAGGCATTGTCAAATGCAATGTTCCGTGTAGAGTTAGAAAATGGACATATTGTAATCGCACATATATCTGGAAAAATGCGTATGCATTACATCAAATTATTACCTGGTGATAAAGTGAAACTAGAAATGAGCCCTTACGATTTGTCAAAGGCAAGAATTACTTATAGATATTAAAGGATATTCAAAATGAAAGTTAGAGCTTCAGTAAAAAAGAGAAGTCCCGAGTGCAAAATTGTGCGAAGAAAAGGGAGATTGTACGTAATAAACAAAAAGAATCCTAGATTTAAACAAAGACAAGGATAGTTATGGCAAGAATAGCAGGGGTAGATATCCCAAAAAATAAGAGAGGTGTTATAGCACTTACCTATATCTTCGGATTAGGAAAAAGTAGAGCTGTTGAGATTTTAGAAAAAGCTCAAGTTAGCCAAGATAAAAAAGTTCAAGATTGGAATGATGACGAGATCGGAGCAATTCGTGAGGCGGTATCAACTTTTAAAATTGAAGGAGAATTACGTTCTGAAGTTTCTTTAAACATCAAACGTTTAATGGATATTGGATGTTATAGAGGTATCCGTCATAGAACTGGTCTTCCATTAAGAGGACAAAGAACTAAAAACAACTCTAGAACAAGAAAAGGTAAGAGAAAAACTGTTGCCAACAAGAAAAAAGCAACTAAATAATAAGTAATATGGCTAAAGCAACTGCAAAAAAACGTAAAGTTATCGTTGAATCAACGGGAGAAGCTCATATTTCTGCTACTTTTAACAATATCATCATTTCTTTGACAAACAAAAAAGGTGAAGTTATTTCTTGGTCTTCAGCTGGTAAAATGGGTTTTAGAGGTTCTAAAAAGAACACTCCATACGCAGCCCAAATGGCAGCAGAAGATTGTAGTAAAGTAGCTCTTGAAGCTGGACTTAAAAAAGTAAAAGTTTATGTAAAAGGACCAGGAAACGGACGTGAGTCTGCTATTCGTTCTTTGCATAACGGTGGAATTGAAGTTACAGAGATTATCGATGTTACTCCAATGCCTCACAATGGATGTCGTCCTCCTAAAAGACGTAGAGTTTAGTACTCAAAATATTTATAGTATAACCTAGGTAGAATATAGATTATCGAAGGATAAGACCTGAATTCATAATCTCTACCTTAAACAATTTAAAATGGCAAGATATACTGGTCCAAGTACAAGAATTGCTCGTAAATTTGGCGAGGCAATTTTCGGAGACGATAAAGCTTTCGAAAAAAGAAATTACCCACCCGGACAACACGGGATGGCTAAAAAAAGAGGAAAAAAATCTGAATATGCTGTCCAGTTAATGGAAAAGCAAAAAGCTAAATATTCTTACGGAATATTAGAAAAACAATTCAGAAATTTATTCGAAAAAGCATCAGCTACTAAAGGAGTTACTGGTGAAGTTTTATTACAATTGTGTGAAGCAAGATTAGATAACGTTGTTTTTAGAATGGGTATTGCTCCTTCTAGAAGAGGTGCTCGTCAAATCGTTTCTCACAGACACGTTACTGTAAATGGTGAAGTGGTTAATATTCCTTCTTACCACCTTAAGCCTGGTGATAAAGTTGCTGTTCGTGAAAAGTCTAAATCATTAGAAGCTATCGAACGTTCTTTATCTAATTCAAGTCATGTTTATGAATGGATTACTTGGAATAATGATATCAAAGAAGGTACTTTCGTTTCTGTACCTGCGAGACTTCAAATCCCAGAAAACATTAAAGAACAATTAATCGTAGAGTTGTACAACAAATAATAATTGACTTAGTCGAAATTTATGGCAATATTTAATTTTCAGAAGCCCGATAAAGTTATCATGATCGATTCAACCGATTTTGAAGGTAAATTTGAATTTAGACCTTTAGAACCAGGTTACGGATTGACCGTTGGTAATGCACTTAGAAGAGTTTTGCTTTCAGCATTAGAAGGTTATGCAATAACATCTGTTCGCATTGAAGGTGTAGATCATGAGTTTTCTACTATTTCAGGAGTTGTTGAAGACGTTACCGAAATTATCCTTAATCTTAAACAAGTACGTTTCAAACGTCAAATTGAAGATATCGATAATGAATCAGTTACTATTTCTGTTTCAGGTAAAGACCAATTAACAGCTGGTGATTTTCAAAAATTTATTTCAGGTTTTCAAGTTTTGAATCCAGAACTAGTTATCTGTAATTTAGACAGTAAAATCAAACTTAATTTTGATTTAACGATCGAAAAAGGTAGAGGATATGTTCCTGCTGAAGAGAACAAAAAACAGAATGCTGCAATTGGAACTATTTTTACAGATTCAATTTTTACTCCGGTAAAAAATGTAAAATATGCCATTGAAAACTTCCGTGTAGAGCAAAAAACAGATTACGAAAAATTAGTTTTTGAAATAAAAACTGATGGTTCAATCAATCCAAAAGATGCCCTTACTGAAGCTGCAAAAGTTTTAATTCACCATTTCATGTTGTTCTCTGACGAAAGAATTACACTCGAGGCTGACGAAATTGCACAAACAGAATCATATGACGAAGAATCATTACATATGAGACAATTGCTTAAAACTAAGCTTGTTGATATGGATCTTTCTGTAAGAGCACTAAATTGTTTGAAAGCGGCTGAAGTTGATACACTTGGTGATTTAGTATCGTTCAATAAAAATGACCTAATGAAATTCCGTAATTTCGGTAAAAAATCTTTAACTGAGCTTGATGAACTTGTTGCAGTTAAAAATTTGAACTTCGGTATGGATTTAGCAAAATACAAACTAGATAAAGAATAATCTAAGCCGCAAGGTTTAAATTTACATAGCAATGAGACACGGAAAAAAATTCAATCACTTAAGCAGACAGACTGCACATAGAAAATCTATGTTAGCTAATATGGCTTGTTCTCTTATCGAGCACAAACGTATTAACACTACTGTCGCTAAAGCAAAAGCACTTAAACAATTCGTTGAGCCGCTTATAACAAAATCTAAAGCTGATACGACTCACAATCGTCGTATCGTTTTTGCTTACTTACGTAGCAAATATGCCGTAACTGACTTGTTCAGAGACGTAGCTGCTAAAGTAGGAGACCGTCCAGGTGGATACACTCGTATCATTAAAGTTGGAAATCGTTTAGGAGATAATGCTGATATGGCAATGATCGAATTAGTAGATTTCAATGAACTTTACAATGGTGGTAAAAAAGAAGTTAAAAAAGCAAAAAGCCGTCGTGGTGGAAAAGCTAAGAAAGATGAAGCTACTGAAGCTCCAGCTGCTGAAACTGAAACAACTACAGACACTGCTGAGTAATTATGAAAATAATCATTCAATAAAAATCAAGGATAAGCTAGTACTAGTTTATCCTTTTTTTTTGTTTTTTTTGGAGCAAAAACCTTGGGATTTAATTGCGCATCTTCCTGCTGTCCACTGTATCTTTTACTTTTAAAGAAAAGCAAAAGGGTGCAGTTCCCATCAGGGCTAGATTAGAATGTTTTTATTTTACAATAAATTTCAAAAACTTGCATCCATTGCTTTAAAGGATTAAATTTGCACAATATTTAACTACAGATGAAACGAGCTTTGCGAGTTCCATGAGACTATTAAAAAAATAATAGAAATCAAAGAATGAAATATACAACACGACAAAAAGCAATTCTTCTATTAAGTGACGGAACCATATTCCATGGAAAATCTATTGGGATAAGCGGAACCACTTTTGGAGAAGTTTGTTTTAACACTGGAATGACAGGTTACCAAGAAATATTCACTGACCCATCTTATTTTGGTCAATTAATGGTAGCCACCAATGCCCATATTGGAAATTATGGGGTAAATGATTCAGAAGTTGAATCAGAAAGTATTAAAATAGCGGGATTGGTTTGTAAAAACTTTAGCTTCAATTATTCTCGTGAAGATGCTTCAGGGAGTTTAGAAGACTATTTTATCAAGCAAAACCTAATCTGTATCTCTGACGTAGACACACGTGCGCTAGTAAGTTATATCCGTGACAATGGCGCTATGAATGCAGTCATTTGTACTGATGAAACTTCAATAGAAGAACTAAAAATTGCATTGGCAAAAGTGCCAGATATGAAAGGTTTAGAATTAGCTTCTAAAGTTTCTACCACGGAACCTTACTTTTTTGGAGATGCAAATGCAACTTATAAAATTGCGGCACTTGATTTAGGGATTAAAACAAATATTCTTCGTAATCTTGCCAAAAGAGATTGCTACATCAAAGTATTTCCTTTTGATTCTTCGTATCAAGATTTAGCAGCATTTAATCCAGATGGATACTTTTTATCTAATGGACCTGGTGATCCAGAACCACTTTTTGGAGCTATTCAAGTTGCAAAAGAAATCCTTGAAAATGACAAACCTTTATTCGGTATCTGTTTGGGACATCAAGTTATTGGTTTAGCAAACGGAATTTCGACTTATAAAATGTTTAATGGTCACAGGGGAATCAACCATCCTGTAAAAAACATCATTACCGGAAAAGGAGAAATAACTTCTCAAAATCATGGTTTTGCTGTTAATAAAGCAGAACTGGATAATCATCCTGATTTAGAGATTACTCATCTTCATCTAAATGATGGAACGGTAGCAGGTATGCGAATTAAAAATAAAAATTGTTTCTCAGTTCAATACCATCCGGAAGCAAGTCCAGGACCACATGATTCTTCTTATTTGTTTGATCAATTTATAGAGAACATAAAGGATAAATTAGGATAACTTCCTAAATTAGATATTGAAAAGGGTTTGACTTTTAATTAAGTCAAACCCTTTTTTTAATTACAATTACATTCCAAAAGGATATGTTTCCGGAATTTGGTTTCCGTCTGGCTGTATGTGTATGGGATGTAATGCACTTGTTTCGTCTAGAAAAATAAAAGCATCGTATCTTTTTGGTAATATTGTGGGAACATAATTTCCGAATCTTTCGTGTTCTGGATTGTAGACAACTCCTATTGCACGATGTCCTATATAAGTTGAAAGACACTTTTCATCCTTTACTTTATTCATTAATAATAATTTGTTTTTGCCATTGCCAGCAAGATGAAAAGCATGTTCCCAACTGCCCATAACTGCTTCGGGAACTTTTATTTTTCGCATCGAATCACCCCATTCTCTGCCGGCAACGACACTTCCTTTATAGGAGCCAAATCCTACCGCGACAACTCCATCATTCAAATGTTGTACTCTCATTAGCTGTCCTACATTTACCATTCCTTCGGAAGCCATTTCTGTAGCACGGGCATCGCCAATGTGGGTGTTGTGTTCCCAAACAATAATTTTAGCATCTTTTCCATGAAATTCCATAAGTCGTTGTATGGTGGCGACCATGTGTTCATCTCTAATGTTCCAAGAGGCAGAACCTCTTTTTATCATGGCGCGATAATATTTTTCGGCATTTCTGGCAATAAATGCATTTTGTTCTGTGCTTAAAACATTTTCTGCATCGTGGTTGTAATTGGGTACATTTTTAATAATTTCCGTAAGCATGTGTAGGATTTCTTTCTCGCATAATTTTGGAACATAGGAAGAGGCTCTGGCATAAGATTGCCCATCGTCTTTATTGTAGGGTTCAAAACATTTCATGGCTGTTTTTGCAACTGCAAGTGCTTTTGGATCATTTTTTTCTAAATATTGAATAATCGAATTCATAGATTCCCTAAAACTGTATACATCCAATCCGTAAAATCCTATTCTTTTATCAGCAGAAAAACTTTCGTTATATACCTTGAGCCAATCTATGAATGCTGCTGTTTCCCAATTTGCCCACATCCAAGTAGGCCATCTTTTAAACTCATTCATAACGCTAAAGATATCTTTCCCGGAATCTAAATATCCTTTTGCATACCGATTTAAACGATAGCAATCCGGCCAATCTCCTTCGACTCCTACAAATGAAAATCCTTTCTCCTGAATGAGTCGTTGTATTATTTTAGCTCTCCATGTATAATATTCATGTGTGCCATGTGACGCTTCACCTAAAAGGACATATTTTGCATCTCCTATATAGTCTATTAATGGGTCTAAATCTGTTGAATTTTCCAATGAAGAAGCCGTTTTATTCAATAATGCTACAATTTCACTAGAATTCATTAAATTGTTAAGGTTTTTTAAAGCTTCCATCACATATTTATTTTTTAATTTAGAAATTGAATTATAAAAATTGCTAATCTGGAATGCTGTAATAGTACGTGGATTTTTTGGTTTTAAAAAAGCTGTATAAATTTAATGTATATAATTGATAATGAGGTTATTTGTGTTGATTTGTTTGTTGAAATCAATTGGTTTTAGGCTTAAGTAAGTGACATTAAGGTTTAGTTAATGTAGCACACATTTCCTGAATTAGATTTTAATGGAATTGAAAAAAATAACAGATAATGTAAAAATAAATTCTTAAAATAGCTTAAATGTTTTGTTTGCCAAAAAATTATAACGTTTTCGTTAATAACATTCATTATTTTCATAAAATCATTCAAAAAGATAGAATATATTTGTATTTTAAAATTTAAAATTTTAGTATATGAGTATTATTATCAAAATTCACGCAAGACAAATTTTCGATTCAAGAGGAAATCCTACAATAGAAGTAGATGTAATTACAGACAATGGTGTTTTAGGAAGAGCAGCAGTACCATCTGGAGCTTCAACAGGAGAGCATGAAGCAGTTGAGTTACGTGATGGAGGAAAAGCATTTCTTGGAAAAGGAGTTTTGAATGCTGTGAAAAATGTGAATACCATTATTTCTGAAGAACTTGTTGGTGTTTCAGTTTTCGAACAAAATCTAATTGATCAAATGATGATTGATTTAGATGGCACTCCAAATAAATCAAACTTAGGAGCAAATGCAATTTTAGGTGTTTCACTAGCTGTAGCAAAGGCTGCTGCTAATGAATTAGGATTGCCTTTATACAGATACGTAGGTGGTGTTTCTGCAAATACATTGCCGGTTCCAATGATGAATATCATCAATGGAGGATCACATTCTGATGCGCCTATCGCGTTTCAAGAATTCATGATTTTCCCTGTGAAAGCAACTTCTTTTTCACATGCAATGCAAATGGGAACTGAAATTTTTCATAGCTTGAAAAAAGTGTTACATGATAGAGGACTTTCTACAGCAGTAGGTGATGAAGGTGGTTTTGCAC
Source organism: Flavobacterium sp. XS2P24 (assembly GCF_030010285.1). NCBI lineage: Bacteria > Pseudomonadati > Bacteroidota > Flavobacteriia > Flavobacteriales > Flavobacteriaceae > Flavobacterium > Flavobacterium sp. XS2P24. The sequence continues at coordinate 217,834 of NZ_JASCRU010000004.1, read as the reverse complement.
CAAATCTAGCTGGAGGAACTGAAGACGCTTTAGATACTATCAAAAAAGCTGTTGAAACTGCTGGTTATACTTTTGGAGATGAAATCATGATTGCTTTGGATTGTGCTTCTGCTGAGTTTTATGTAAATGGAAAATACGATTATTCTAAATTTGAAGGTGAAACAGGTAAAGTTAGATCTTCTGCTGAACAAGTAGAATATTTAGCTGAATTAGTAGCTAAATATCCTATCATTTCTATTGAAGATGGAATGGATGAAAATGACTGGGATGGATGGAAATTACTTACAGAGAAAATTGGAGATAAAGTACAATTAGTAGGTGATGATTTATTTGTTACTAATGTAACACGTTTGTCTACTGGTATCGAAAAAGGAATCGCTAATTCAATTCTTATTAAAGTAAACCAAATTGGAACTTTGACTGAAACTATTGCAGCTGTCAATATGGCTAAAAATGCAGGTTACACTTCAGTAATGTCACACCGTTCAGGAGAGACAGAAGATAATACAATTGCAGATTTAGCAGTAGCTTTGAACTGTGGTCAAATAAAAACAGGTTCAGCATCTCGTTCTGATCGTATGGCAAAATACAATCAATTATTAAGAATTGAGGAAGAATTAGGAAATACAGCTTATTTTCCTGGTAAAAATGCTTTCAAAATCAAATAATTTCTTACGATATTTTTATTTAGAGCCATTCACGTTTTGTGAGTGGCTTTTTTTTATAATATTTAACAATTTCATTGTGTTATTCTCTTTTTAATTAGTGTTTAATTCCCTAGATTTGATAAATTATTATTTTAAAAGTTTATTTTCAATTATATTATGTCAAAAATAGCAACATTAGAAATTGATGGTAAAAAATTTGAACTGCCGATCATTGTAGGAAGTGAAAATGAAGTTGCCATTGATATTAACAAATTACGTGATTTATCAGGTGTAATTACACTTGATCCAGGTTATAAAAATTCAGGTTCTTGTAAAAGTGATATTACTTTTTTAGATGGAGAGCTTGGAATCCTTCGATACAGAGGATATTCAATTGAGGATTTAGCTGAAAAAGCAGATTTTCTAGAAGTATCATACCTTTTAATTTTCGGGGAGTTGCCTACTGTTGATCAGTTAGCACAATTTGAAACTGATATTAGAAAATACACTTTGGTCAATGAAGAAATGAAAAACATCATTGATGGTTTTCCTAAAACAGCTCATCCAATGGGTGTTTTAGCTGCGTTGACAAGTGCATTAACAGCATTCAACCCAAAGTCGGTAAATGTTGAGAACGAAAAAGAAATGTATGAGGCTGTGTGTAAAACTATGGGTAAATTCCTTGTTATAGCAACTTGGACGTATAGAAAAAGCATGGGTTATCCTTTGAATTATTACGACAACACTAAAGGATATGTAGAGAACTTCATGCGTTTAATGTTTGAATTGCCTACAGAACCTTACACTGCAAATCCTGTAGTAATTGATGCATTAGATAAATTATTTATTCTTCACGGAGATCATGAACAAAACTGTTCTACATCTACAGTGAGAATGGTAGGTTCTTCTCATGCAGGATTATTTGCATCGATTTCTGCTGGAGTTTCTGCACTTTGGGGTCCATTACACGGAGGAGCAAATCAAGCAGTTCTTGAAATGTTAGAAGAAATCCATAGAAATGGTGGAGATGCTGATAAATATATGGCTAAAGCCAAAGACAAGAATGACCCTTTTAGATTGATGGGTTTTGGTCATAGAGTCTACAAAAATTTTGATCCAAGAGCGAAAATTATAAAAAAAGCGGCTAACGAAGTTTTATCAACTTTAGGAGTTGAAGATCCAATTCTTGCAATCGCTAAGAAACTAGAAGAATCAGCTTTAGAAGATGAGTATTTCAAATCAAGAAATTTATATCCTAATGTAGATTTCTATTCTGGAATTATTTATAGAGCTTTAGGAATTCCTACCGATATGTTTACTGTAATGTTTGCAATAGGACGTTTACCGGGTTGGATCGCACAATGGAAAGAAATGCGTGAAAATAAGGAGCCTATCGGAAGGCCAAGGCAAGTTTATACTGGTCACCCTTTGAGGGATTTTGTACCAACAGATAAAAGATAAAATCAGTTTAAAAAGCTTCACTAATTAGTGAAGCTTTTTTTATATTTGCCAAAAGCTAAAATACATGTTAGAGTTAAATATAAAGAATGAAACTTCGAGACTTAGAGCTGTAGTTCTGGGTTCAGCAGTCAATAATGGACCTACGCCAAAGGTTGAAGATGCCTATGATCCAAAATCATTAGAACATATTTTAGCAGGCACTTATCCGCAGGAGAAAGACATGGTAAACGAAATGGAAGCATTCAATACTGTGCTGAAAAAATATAATGTGACCGTTTATCGTCCGGAAATGATTGAAAATTACAATCAGATATTTACAAGAGATATTGGTTTTGTAATTGATGATGTTTTTGTGAAATCAAATATTTTGCCGGATAGAGAGCGAGAATTAGATGCTATTCAATATATAATTGACCAAGTTGATCCTAAAAAAGTGGTGCGACCTCCAGAGGAAGTTCACATAGAAGGTGGTGATGTGATGTTGTGGAACGATTATATTTTTATTGGAACCTATAAAGGCAGTGATTACAAAGATTATGTTACTGCACGAACGAATGTGCAAGGAGTGCAATATATTAAGGATTTGTTCCCAAATAAAATTGTTAAAGAATTTGATTTGGTAAAATCTAAAATTGAAGCCCGCGACAATGCATTGCATTTAGATTGTTGTTTTCAGCCGGTAGGGAACGATAAAGGGATTATCTACAAAAATGGATTCCGTGAAGAAGCAGATTATTTATTTCTGGTAAATCTTTTTGGAAAAGAAAATCTATTTCATATTACCAGAGAAGAAATGTACAATATGAATTCCAATGTTTTTTCTATCGATATAAATGTTGTCGTTTCTGAAAGAAACTTCACGAGACTTAACAATTGGTTGCGTGGAAACGGTTTTGTAGTCGAAGAGATTCCATACGCAGAAATTGCAAAACAAGAAGGATTATTACGGTGTTCTACCTTACCTTTAATTAGAGATTAAATATTTGTTTAGGGTTTAAAGTTTAACGTTACCCAACATTAAACTTTAAACTGTTAAACATTAAACTAAAAATAATATGAAACAAACAACAAATTCTATATTGATGATTCGCCCAGTTGCGTTTAGAATGAACGAACAAACGGCAGTTAATAATTATTACCAAAAAGTATTAGACGGACTTTTGCCTGCAACAGTAAATGCTAAAGCGCAACAAGAATTTGATGCTTTTGTCGAAAAACTTACAGCAGCAGGTGTTGATGTTACTGTTGTTGATGATACATTGAATTCAGATACGCCGGACAGTATTTTTCCGAACAACTGGATTTCTTTTCATGAGAATGGAGATGTGGCTTTATATCCAATGTTTGCAGAAAATAGAAGGCAGGAACGTCGCGAAGATATTCTGGATATCTTGGAAGATAAAGGCTTTGTAATTAACAATATTGTAGATTATACATCGGCTGAAGAAGATGGTTTTTTCTTGGAAGGAACAGGAAGTTTGCTTTTGGATAGAGCCAACGCAAAAGCGTACTGCGCATTATCTCCCAGAGCTGATGAAGAATTATTTATCGAATTCTGTGAAGATTTTGATTATGCACCAGTAATTTTTGAAGCTTTTCAAACTGTTGATTCAGAACGAAAACTGATTTACCATACCAATGTGATGATGTGCTTGGGAGAAACTTTTGCAGTCATTTGTGCAGATTGTATCGATGATAAAAAAGAACGCAAAATGGTTTTGGATAATCTAAAAGAAAACGGAAAAGAAATCATTTTGATTACTGAGGCCCAAATGAATAATTTTGCGGGTAATATGCTTGAAGTTCGTGGAGCAAATGATAAAAGATATTTGGTCATGAGTGCAGCTGCACATCAAAGTTTGACTCCAAAACAAATGGAACAATTAGAAAAACATGCCGAAATTTTGAGTTCAAGTTTAGATACAATTGAAGCTTGTGGCGGAGGAAGCGCCAGATGTATGATGGCAGAAATTTTCTTGCCTAGAAATTAAAAAAAAACCGGATAAGATTCTGAATCTTATCCGGTTTTTTTCTTGTTTTAATTTAGGAGAGATTCCCTTTTATAATATTGATAATTGCACTCACGATATATTGTATTCCTATCGCAATTACAATGAAACCTACAATTCTTGATATCGCAACAATTCCGGATGCTCCCAGTATTTTTGCTAAATAATGGGCGCTTTTTAGAATGATAAAAATAGCAACTGCAATGGCAAGAATAGCAATTGAAGAAATGATGATCTCCATACTTGTATTGTGTTCCTGATAAAATGCGATAAGTAAAGAAATAGAACCAGGACCTGCAAGCATAGGGATTGCAAGCGGAGTCAAGGCAATATCATTCCTTTTTTGTGCATCAGTTTCTGCTTTTTTATTGATACCTCTCTTTTTATTAAACTTTCCTGAAAGCAAGGAAAATCCAGAACTCACAATAATAATTCCTCCGGCAATTCTTAGTGCGTCAATACTGATTCCAAAAAAAAGTAATACATATTGTCCAATAAAAAACGAGACGATAAGGATGATAAATACATTTATCGCCGTCCATAAAGAAATTCTGGAACGCTCCTTTTTAGTGTCATTTTGGGTAAGTCCTACAAAGATAGGAACGGTGCCAATAGGATTTAATACCGAAAAAAGTGCGACAAACAGATAAATAAATAGATCCATATTTTGTTTTTTAATAGTGTAAAAGTACTCTTTTTTTACTTTTTAATGTTAGCGTAATGTTTTTTCTTACTTTTATAACTAAACCTAATAATTGCTAAACTCATGGGTCTTTTTTCATTACTTTTGCAAAATATAATTACAGAAAATGATAAAAAATAAAAAAACGCTAGTTCTTGGAGCTTCAACAAAACCTGCTAGATATTCTTTCATAGCGATTGAAAAACTGGTTGATAAAGGACATTCAGTTCTTGCTATCGGTCAAAACGCGGGTGAAGTAGCCGGAATAAAAATCCAGACTAAAGCTATTCCACTAAAAAATATCGATACGGTTACGCTTTACCTAAATCCTTTGCGTCAGCGTGATTACTATAATTATATCGTTGAGGCACAACCAAAACGTGTTATTTTTAATCCAGGAACTGAAAATCCTGAGTTCTATCAATTGTTGAAATTAAATGACATCAAAGTCGAGATAGGGTGTACGCTGGTTATGTTGGCAACAAATCAATATTAGTTTTTTTGGAGCTATTCCAGCTATTCGTTACAATCTTTTATAAAGCTGTAAGCCTTCAAAAGGCTTCCAGCTTTATAAAAGGATTTTCACTTCTATCTGGGCTAAAACTAGAATCGTGTTCCTGAAGTTGCTTTCTTGCTAATCATTAACAATCCAAGAAAAGTGATTAGCCCGTTTACGATAATCAATTCGTTATCGAAAACATATCCGAAAAATAATGCTTTAGAATTTTCACTGATAAAGTAAGTTACTGCCGGAGATAATAAGCATATAATCGGAACAAATTTGTCTTTGACTGTTTTTGATTTTACAAATAATCCAAAACAATACAATCCCAAAAGTGGGCCATACGTATAGGATGCAACCCTAAAAATCATTCCTACAACAGAACTGTCATTAATAGCATTAAAGAAAATAATCACCAGAAACATTAGGAATGAAAAGGCAATATGAACAAAATGTCTGGTTCGTACTACATTTGGTTTCCCTAGATTTTCTACTTTATCCATTCCTAAAAAATCCACACAAAACGAAGTTGTTAGCGCTGTTAACGCGGAATCCGTTGTGGCAAAAGTTGCGGCCGTTAATCCCAACAAGAAAATAACGGATGGAATTAGTGTTAAATGGTTAAAGGCAATTTCTGGAAATAGCAAATCGGTTCTGGGTTTTCCGGTAACTAAATCAGTTGGAATTTCAATTCCGTTTTTAGTGGCATAGATATAAAGTAAAGCTCCCACACTGAGGAAAAAAATATTGATAAGTACAAATATTCCAGTGAACGTAAACATGTTTTTTTGAGCTTCGCCAATGTTCTTACAACTCAGGTTTTTCTGCATTAAATCCTGATCCAAACCTACCATGGCAATAGTAACAAAAATTCCTCCCAGAATTTGTTTTACAAAATGAAACTTACTCGATATGAAATCTTCAAAGAAAAATACTTTTGAATAATTACTATTTTTTACTTCTTCAAAAGCTTCAAAAACATTCAGGTTTAAACTTCTGCAAATAAAGAAAATTGTCAAGAAAACCGAAGTGACCAAGAAAAAAGTTTGCAAAGTGTCAGTAATAATAATGGTTTTCAATCCGCCTCGATAGGTATAAGCAAATATCAAAGCTAGCGAAATTAAAACCGTTACTGCAAATGGAACTCCGTAAAAATCAAAAACAAAACGTTGCAAAACAATCACAACAAGATACAATCTGAATGCAGATCCAATGGTTCGGCTAATCAAGAAAATAGTTGCGGCGGTTTTATAGGAATAAATTCCTAGCCGATGTTCGATATAACCATAAATCGAAGTTAGATTCATCCGATAATATAGTGGTAGCAGTACTTTTGCAATAATGACGAAACCAATAGCATTGCCTAGTACAAATTGAAAATACTTGAATTGTTCCCCATTTGGAGAGCCAACTTCTCCCGGAACTGAAATAAAAGTCACTCCGGAAAGTGCCGTTCCAATCATTCCAAAAGCGACCAAGTACCATTTGGAGTTTTTATTGGCTTTAAAAAAAGCATCATTGCCGCTGTCTTTTTTGCTTACAGCATGAGAGATGTAAAATAAAATTCCAAAATAAACGATTATAAGTATTAGAATGGTGCTCGGAGTCATTTTGTATAAATATTGTTTGGACCAAATTACACAAATAATCTTCAAATTTTCAAATTATCTATCCCGAACGTTCGGGACAAATTAACTACTTTTGCTGTTATGGAATTTTCTTCAAAACTTATAGAAAAAGCAGTTAACGAAATGTCTCAGTTGCCAGGAATTGGTAAGCGAACGGCGCTGCGATTGGTATTGCATTTGCTAAAACAGCCAAAAGAGCAAACAGGTTTTTTATCTCAAGCACTAGTTGCTATGCGGGAGGATATTAAATATTGCAATAGCTGTCATAATATTTCGGATAGTATACTGTGTGAAATTTGTGCTAATCAGGGTAGGAATCACCAAATCATTTGTATTGTCGAGGATATTCGTGATGTTATGGCAATTGAAAATACAGGTCAGTTTAGGGGTATTTATCATGTTTTGGGAGGTAAGATTTCCCCTATTGACGGTGTTGGTCCCAGTCAGTTGAACATTACTACATTGGTCGAGAAGGTGAAATCAGGTAGTGTCAACGAAATAATTTTTGCGTTAAGCTCCACAATGGAGGGCGATACCACCAATTTTTATATCTATAAACAAATCGCTGATTGTGAAATAATCATGTCAACAATTGCAAGAGGGATTTCTGTGGGAGATGAGCTCGAATATGCTGATGAAGTTACCTTGGGAAGAAGTATTTTGCAAAGAGTACCTTTTGAAAAGTCTTTTAAAAATAATTAATCCATTTAATGAATAGCGATGCTTTTTAAATAGTAAATGAAAAGCTATATTTGTCGTTAAAAATATTGAAAATGAGCAAGTCCGTACTCTATTTGTTGTTGTTTATTAGTGTGTTGTTTTCTTCTTGTATTTCAACTCAAGATTTAATTTACCTTCAGAAAAAGAATAATTCAGATGGTGAAACTATGATTGCGGCTGTTGAGTCAAAACCATACCGATTGCAAACTAATGATGTTTTGAGTATTACCATAAAAGCAATAGATCCTAAATTAGTTGCTATTTTTAGTCCTTCAAATGATGGAGGTGCTGGAGGTAAATCAGAGTCAGGACTGTATTTTGACGGTTTTACAGTGGATGATCATGGTAATATAAGAATTCCTGTTTTGGGAGAACTAAATGTCATTGGTTACACGCTGGATGAAATTAGGGTTAGAGTTGAGAAGCAATTATTAGCAGAGTATTTTAATAAGGAAGCTAATATTTTTGTAACGGTTAAATTAGCAGGTTTACGATATACAATAAATGGAGAAATTGGAGGTCCAGGCACAAAAATAATGTTTCAAGAACAGGTAAATATCATGGAAGCTATTGCTAATTCTGGAGATATTACTATTACGGGTGATAGAAAGGCAGTTACAATTATGCGAAAAACACCCACTGGAGTTCAAATGCACGATTTAGATCTTACGGATATAAATGTGATGCAATCACCTTATTTTTATTTACAGCCAAATGATTATATTTATGTAAAACCATTGAAGCAAAAAACTTGGGGGACCGGAAAAACAGGGATAGAATCTTTGGGGACTATCATTACATTGTTGTCTTTAGCTACAACCACTTTTTTACTATTAAAAAATTAAAACAGCGCTCAAAAAATGTTAGATATAAAAGATTTTTCGATTTTTGAAAACCAAGTAAGCTTTGACTTCAAGGGTTTCTTAATAAAAATCGGAAGTTATTGGAAATGGTTTTTAATAAGTTTACTACTCACTTTCACGATTGCTTATCAGGTAAATATTCGTAAAGAAAAAATTTACGGTATGGAAACACTTATTTCCGTAAAAGAAGAAAGCAATCCGCTTTTTACATCAAATACCAGTTTGGTCTTTAATTGGGGCGGGACTTCAGATCAGGTTCAGACCATATCAACGACTTTACAGTCAAGATCTCACAATGAATTGGTTGTAGATAAATTACAATATTACATTAATTACTTAGTTCAGGGAGAGTATAATTTGGTAGACGCTTATGGTGCAGTTCCTTTTTATGTCAATATTGATAAGTCAAAAGGGCAATTAGCTGGAACCTTAATAGGGATTAAGTTTATAAGTGAAGATACGTATGAAATTAGAATTCCTTTTGAGAGCCAAAATATTTCTATAATTACCTATTCGGATAATTCATATAGTAATACAGCAGTAGCAGCAGGAGATTTTATAAAAAGATATAAGGTAGGCGAAAAAGTTTCTTTGCCCTTTTTAAATTGGAAGTTGCAAATAAATGAAAATCCAGGTTTCTATAAAGGAAACGAATACTTTGTGCAGTTTAGTGATTTTAATGGAACGGTATCAGGATATAAAGGAATAAACGTAAGGTCAGATGATAAAGGCGGTTCTATAATTACCTTAGGTATGCAGGGAACTAATAAAGCGAGAATGGTTGAGTATTTGAATGCAACTGTTAAAATGCTTATCAAAAGACAGCTAGATAGTAAAAACCAGTTTGCGACCAATACGATTGCCTTTATAGATAGTACATTAGTCACTATGGAATCCCAACTTAAGGAAACAGGGAATGAGTTAAAATCCTTTAGAAAAGGTAAAAACATTTATGATATAGAAGAAGGTGGGGGTAAATTTTCAGAAAAGATTTTGGAATTTGATGTCAAAAAAGACGAGATTAATCGTAAAATGGCTTATTATAATTCATTAAAAGCATACTTAAAAAGCAGTGTAAACTACGCAAAACTTCCTGCACCTTCAGTTGCAGGAATAGAAGATCCAAATATTGTAGTAAATATTTCAAAGTTAATAGCATTATCTACTCAAAGATCAGAAATGGCTTATGCTGTAAAGAGTGATAAAATATTTAAGGATTTTGACAATCAAATGGAGGCTATTAAAAATGTTTTGTTAGAGAATATAGCTACTGCCAAAGCATCTCTTCAATATGATTTAGCTATGGTGAGCAGTAAAATAAATGAGGCTGAAAGTACTATAAAGGGACTTCCGGATGATCAGCAAGAGCTCATAAAGATTAAAAGAAAATATGATTTGAGTGATAATATTTACAGCACTTTTCTTCAAAAAAGAAGCGAAGCAGACATTGTTAAGGCGGCAAATTTATCAGATGTTCATTTTATAGATCCCGCTAAGGATGTTGGCGGAGGACTTATAGGGCCAAAAACATCAGTTAATTATGTATTGGCTTTATTTCTGGGGATACTTTTTCCGTTGGTTTTTGTATTTGCTGTTTTCTTTATCAATAATTCAATTCAGAATGCTGAGGATATCAGTAAGATGACTAAAATCCCTTTAATAGGAGTTGTAGGTGTCAATAAAGAGAATACTAATTTAGCGGTGTATGACAAGCCAAAATCAGCTTTATCAGAATCCTTTAGAGCCATCCGTTCTTCTCTTCAGTTTCTTTATAAGCAACAAAATTTAGATGGAGCAAAGACACTAATGATCACATCTTCAGTGAGTGGTGAGGGAAAAACATTTTGTTCTATAAATATTGCTACGGTATTTGCACTTAGCGAGAAAAAAACAGTGGTTATTGGTCTGGATTTGAGAAAGCCAAAACTGTTTACTGAATTTAATTTGTCGAATGAAGTTGGGGTAGTCAATTATTTGATTAAACAAAAAACGATTGACGAAATTATCAATCATACACACATACCTTTTCTAGACGTTATTTTATCAGGGCCAATTCCGCCAAATCCTGCAGAAATGATAATGAGCGAAGGGATGGGAGAATTGATAGGAGAGTTAAAAAAAAAATACGATTATATTATTTTGGATACACCACCAGTAGGCTTAGTATCGGATGCTTTGGAGTTAGCGCAATATTGCGATGTTACTTTGTATATAGTGAGACAGAATTTCACTAAAAAAGACATGATTACGTTGTTGAACAACAGAGTGAAACGTGGAGAACTTAACAATGCCAGTATTGTTTTAAATGGTTTGGAGAATAAAGCAAAGTATGGTACTGGATACGGGTATGGTTATGGATACGGGTATGGCTATGGGACCTACGCAAATGGATATTATGAGGAAGGTAAGCCCAAAAGTATTTATCAAAGAATAGCACAGAAGATTTTGAAAAAGCAAACGAAGTAATTGATTGTTTAAAAATAAACACAGATGAAAATAGAAACAAAAAATTCCATTTTAATAACGGGTGGAGCAGGGTTTATAGGCTCTAACCTGTGTGAGTATTTTTTATCCAAAGAGTATGACGTAGTTTGTTTTGATAATTTTGCAACCGGATATAGGCATAATTTAAAAGACTTCATTAATCATCCTAATTTTCGTTTGATAGAAGGTGATATTCGTAATGCTATTGAATGCCAAAATGCAGTACAAGGAGTAGATTATGTTCTACATCAGGCAGCTTTGGGTTCTGTGCCTAGATCTATTAATGATCCAGTTACTACAAATGATGTAAATGTCTCCGGTTTTTTGAACATGCTAGTGGCATCACGGGATGCAAAAGTTAAACGATTTATTTACGCAGCAAGTTCTTCTACCTATGGTGACTCGGAAGCTTTGCCTAAAGTTGAAGCGATAATTGGAAAGCCACTTTCTCCTTATGCGATAACAAAATATGTAAATGAGTTATATGCTGAAATTTTTAGCAGAACCTATGGTTTAGAGACAATCGGTTTGCGTTATTTTAATGTTTTTGGTCGAAAGCAAGATCCAAACGGAGCATATGCAGCGGTCATTCCTAAATTTGTAATGCAATTGATGCAATTAGAAAGTCCAAAAATAAATGGAGATGGAAACTATTCCCGTGATTTTACTTATATCGATAATGTGATTCAGATGAATGAGTTAGCGATGTTAGCAAAAAATCCTGAAGCTATAAATACAGTTTACAATACTGCCTATGGTGACAGGAATACGTTGAATAATTTAGTTGATTATTTAAAGGAATTCTTAAGTGTTTACGATGAAAGAATTGCTGCTGTCGAGATAGAATATGGACCTAATAGAGCAGGTGATATTCCGCATTCTTTGGCAAGTATTGACAAGGCTAAGTTGTTGTTAGGATATGATCCAAAATTTTCGATGCCAGAAGGATTGAAAGCGGCTGTAGAATGGTATTGGAATAATCTTAGGTAGAAAGTATCTTGTTTTTTTAAGAAAAAGAACACAAAAAATTAAGATATATTTGCAAATTAAAATTTGAATAAATGAAAATCACAAAAATTTGTTGCATTGGAGCTGGATATGTAGGTGGTCCAACTATGGCAGTTATAGCTCAAAAATGCCCACAAATACAAGTTACTGTAGTAGACTTAAACGACGAACGGATAGCTGCTTGGAACGATGAAAATACGGATAATATTCCCATTTATGAGCCTGGATTAGATGTAATTGTTAGTGAAGCAAGAGGCAGAAATCTATTTTTTTCCACTGAAGTGGACAAAGCAATCGATGAAGCCCAGATTATTTTTATATCAGTAAATACGCCTACAAAAACCTATGGAAAAGGGAAAGGGATGGCAGCTGATTTGAAATATATTGAATTGTGTGCGAGACAAATTGCCAGAGTAGCTAAAGATAACAAAATTGTAGTAGAAAAATCTACACTTCCTGTTAGAACAGCTGAAGCGATAAAAAGTATTTTAGATAATACCGGGAATGGCGTTCAGTTTCAAATTCTTTCTAACCCAGAGTTTTTGGCCGAAGGTACTGCTGTTCAGGATTTATTGAATCCGGATAGAATTCTAATTGGAGGAGATCCTTCGGAAGAAGGACAAAAAGCGATACAGGCACTTGTTGGTGTGTATTCGAATTGGGTGGCGTCTGAGAAAATATTAACTACTAATTTATGGTCATCAGAGTTGTCAAAACTGACAGCGAATGCATTTTTGGCACAAAGAATTTCATCGATTAATGCAATGTCTGAGCTTTGTGAAAAAACAGGGGCGGATGTAAATGAAGTGGCGAAAGCTATAGGAATGGATAGCAGAATTGGATCAAAATTCCTGAAAGCTTCGGTTGGATTTGGAGGTTCTTGTTTTCAAAAAGACATATTAAATTTGGTTTACATTGCCAAATCGTATGGACTACATGAAGTTGCTGATTATTGGGAGCAGGTAATTATAATGAATGATCATCAGAAAAGGCGTTTTTCGAACAATATAATTCAAACACTTTACAATACGGTTTCTGATAAAAAAATAACCTTTCTTGGTTGGGCTTTCAAAAAAGACACGAATGACACTAGAGAATCTGCTGCTATTTATGTTGCAGATGATTTAATAAATGAACATGCAAGAATTGCTGTTTACGACCCCAAGGTATCTAATAAAAAGATAATTAACGATTTAAATTATCTAGAAACCAGAAGTGCTGAGTTAAATGTAAATAGTGTTAGTTCTTTTGATAATCCTTATGATGCATGCCATAATGCTCATGCTATAGCAGTACTTACTGAATGGGATGAATTTATTAATTATGATTGGCAAAAGATATACGATTCCATGCAAAAACCTGCTTTTGTTTTTGATGGTAGAAACTTGTTGAATGCATCAGAATTAAGAGCAATTGGTTTTGTATATCAGGCTATAGGTTCCTAAAAAAAGGAGATTGTAAAGAAGCAAAAATAACAAAGAGACAGAGTTATTATGGATAAAGTTGAGACTTGTTGTCTCATCCAGAAGTTTATTTCGTTCAATGACACTAAAACTATTAGTGTAATACAAAATATAAGATGAATTGGTATGTAGTTTATACAAAGCCTAAATGGGAGAAAAAAGTTGCAGAACAATTAAGAAATAAAGGAATAGAGTGCTATTGTCCTTTGATTACACAAGTTAGGCAATGGTCAGATAGAAAGAAAAAAGTAGAAGTCCCGCTTTTTAATTCCTATGTTTTTGTTCAACTGCCAGATTCTGAAAGAAACGTGGTATTTCAATCTGTTGGAGTGGTGCGTTATTTGTTTTGGTTAGGAAAACCAGCTATAGTTCGTGATGAAGAGATCAGTACTATAAAGAAATGGCTGGATCCCTCTGAGGGTAATGATGTTTCGGTACTTTCTTTTCAAATTGGAGATTCTATACAATTAGATTCCGGACCATTTTCAAATCAAAAAGCAATTGTTCAAGAGGTTACTAATACCCATTACGTATTGGTTTTGGAATCGTTGGGTTGTGTCTTAAAAATGAAGCATAAATAATAACCATTCTCACATTTTTTGAGTAGTTGATATTAGGTGCCTTCTATAATTGCCTATGATTTTTAAAAAAGCGAAAGCCTAACTTAATTGAGTTAGGCTTTCGCTTTTTTAAAATAAACATGGATTTGGAATTAGCAATAATTTTTATATTTAAATAATTTATTGCACTTTTAGTCTTATAAATGTCAGTATTAGTTTCGATTTTATAAGGGTTAGTTTAAGATCTCTTTTGTGTGTGTTTTATCATCTATTTAGGTGATTTTTTTGAGGTAGTTTAATTGGTTTTTAAAGTGTTTATTGTTGATTTTTAGTTATTTATGTTTGTGCTTGGTTTTTGTGAAAGCATAGTAGTATTTCGAGAGGTAAATAATAGATGAAAAATCGGCATATTGTACCTATATTTGCCCTCTTAAATTATTCTGTTTTCAGCTCATTTCTGTGAGCGTGAAGTGCGAAGCAGTGTAATAAAGTTAACGATAGTTACTTAATAATTGTTTAAAAAATGAATTCTAATACAAAAATAGCTGTAATTGGTTTGGGTTATGTAGGTTTGCCATTGGCAAGATTGTTTGCAACCAAACATGCTGTTGTTGGATTTGACATCAATCAATCTAGGGTTAGTTCATTAAAATCAGGTACTGATACTACATTTGAAGTAGATGACGTTACATTGCAAAAAGTGTTATTGGAGCAGTCAAGTGATGCTATTGGTTTATACTGCACTACTGATGTTAATGATATTGCAGATTGTAATTATTATATTGTAACGGTACCTACTCCGGTTGATAAGAATAATCGCCCAGATTTAACTCCATTATATAAATCCAGCGAAACTGTTGGTACAGTTTTAAAAAAAGGAGATATCGTTATTTATGAATCTACCGTTTATCCTGGGGTAACCGAGGAAGAATGTGTACCTGTTTTAGAGCGTATTTCTGGATTGAAATTTAATGTAGATTTTTTCGCAGGTTATTCTCCTGAAAGAATTAATCCGGGAGATAAAGAGCATACAGTTGAGAAAATTTTAAAAATCACTTCAGGTTCCACTTTAGAGATTGGCCAAAAAGTAAATGAATTATATAAGTCTGTTATTACTGCGGGTACACACTTGGCACCATCTATCAAGGTTGCCGAAGCTGCCAAAGTAATCGAAAACTCTCAGCGAGACATCAATATAGCTTTTGTAAACGAGTTGGCTAAAATTTTCAATTTGATGAATATAGATACGCAAGCCGTTTTAGAAGCAGCGAGAACCAAATGGAATTTTCTGCCTTTTAAACCGGGTTTAGTTGGAGGTCATTGTATAGGGGTAGATCCTTATTACCTGGCTCAACGAGCACAAGAATTTGGTTATCACCCCGAAATTATTTTAGCCGGAAGGCGATTGAATGACAGTATGGGCGAATATGTAGCTTCTCAAGTAGTGAAGTTGATGATTAAAAAAGGAATTTCGGTTAATGGAGCTACAGTTTTAATGCTAGGAATTACTTTCAAAGAAAACTGTCCAGATGTTCGTAACACAAAAATTGTGGATGTAATAGCTGCTTTAACGGATTATGGAATTACAGTAACCACGTATGATCCTCTTGCTAATCCATTAGAAGTAAAAAAAGAATATAACTTGGTTACGACAAATTTAATCCCAAATCGAAAATTTGATGCCGTAATCTTGGGGGTTGCCCACCATCAATTTTTAGATTTAGACTTGTCCATATTACAAAACACTATTAGTTTGTTGTATGATGTAAAAGGAGTTTTGGGTGACGCTGTTGATGGGCGGTTATAGAATATCAGTAGGGAAAATAATAGAATTAAAATAGCAATACTAAAGCAAAGATTTAAAAGTTCAGCATGGAAAATAAGCCTTCAATTACACATGTCATTCTTACTGGCGGAGTTGGCAGCAGATTATGGCCTTTGTCCCGCAAAAGCCAACCTAAACAATATTTAGATTTGTTTGATGGTAAATCATTATTTGAGATGACTGTGGAGCGTAATCGTAATGTTGCGAATAAAATTATGGTTGTAGGCAATATTGATAATTGTCACCTAAGTAGAAAAGTGATGGAGAAATCAAATACTCCCTATTTAGATATCATTGAATCAACTCCAAGAAATACAGCTGCCGCCATAGCTTTTGCCGCTTTTGCCTCGCATCCGGACGATATTTTAATTGTTACACCTTCGGATCACATTATTGATGCAATGGAAAATTATGAAGCAGCAATTAATGAAGCGGTAGAAAAAGCTTCCAAAGGCTATATTGTAACTTTCGGAATTGTACCCACTAAGCCAGAAATAGGATATGGTTATATTGAAAGAAAAGGAGATGATGTGATTTCTTTTCGAGAAAAACCAAACCAAGTAACTGCAAAGGATTTTATTGCCAAAGGGAATTTTCTGTGGAACAGTGGTATGTTTTGTTTTAAAGCGGGTGTGTTTTTAGATGAACTACAATCCTTTCAGCCAGATGTATATGAAAAGTCTAAAATTGCATGGGATAGTAATAGTAATGGCACTTTAGATTTACAATTGTCTCTCGAGATTCCTTCTATAAGTATTGATTATGCAGTTATGGAAAGAAGTAAAAAAATAAAAGTAGTACCCTCTACATTTATTTGGTCTGATTTAGGTTCTTTTGAGTCCGTTTATGACTATCTGGTTTCTACGGGGCATTCTGTTGATAAAAATGGAAACATGGTTATTGGGACTGATAATTATACCGCTTTTGTAGGATTGAAAAATACTATTTTTGTTTACACGGAAACGGCTAATTTAATTTTGCAAAAAGATAGTTCTCAAGATGTCAAGAATATATATAATCAGTTGGAAAGAGAAAATCCAGATTTGTTAAATTAGAAAAGGATATGAATAAAGATACTAAAATTTATATAGCAGGGCACAATGGTATGGTAGGTAGTGCTATCTGGAGGACCTTGTCTGCTAATGGATATACTAATTTATTAGGAGCTTCAAGTAGCGAATTAGATTTGAGAAACCAGCAAGCTGTTGCCGATTTCATAACAGCCGAAAATCCGGAGGTTATTATTGATGCTGCTGCACGAGTAGGAGGAATATTAGCTAATAATAATTATCCTTATCAATTTATTATGGAGAACATGCAAATCCAAAATAATTTAATCGATTCTGCACTGCAATCCGGTGTAGAGAAGTTTATTTTTCTTGGGAGTTCTTGTATTTATCCTAAACTAGCGCCTCAACCCCTGAAAGAAGAGTACCTGCTTACCGATACTTTGGAACCCACTAATGAATGGTACGCTATTGCAAAAATTACCGGTGTGAAAGCCTGTGAAGCTATCCGAAAACAATTTGGAAAGGACTATGTTAGTCTTATGCCAACTAATTTATATGGTACACATGATAATTTTGATTTGAATACGTCACATGTTTTACCGGCGATGATGCGAAAATTTCATGAAGCAAAGGAAAATAATCATGCTCCTGTTACTTTATGGGGAAGCGGAACTCCTATGAGAGAATTTCTGTTTGTAGACGATATGGCTCAATCTGTAGTATTTGCTTTAGAAAATAAATTGCCAGACTATTTATACAATGTAGGAACTGGTGAAGATTTGACTATAAAACATTTGGCAGAAACAATTCAAAAAATCACGGGACATCAAGGTGAAATTATTTGGGATGCAACCAAACCAGATGGTACACCTAGAAAATTAATGGATATATCCAAAATGCACGAATTAGGATGGAAACATAAGATAAACCTTGAGGATGGAATCCAAAAAACATACGATTGGTTTTTAGAGCATATAAATGAGATTAAAGAAGTGAAAATGTAAAGTTGTCCGTGGTTGACCGTTCACTGATATTCGTCTAGAGTTGAACAAAAAGCGAAAAATGATTCTCGTTTTTCGGACGAACAACGAACAACGAACAACGAACAACGAAATCGAATAACGAAAAAATATGAGCACTACACAAAAAACAGCATTAGTTACAGGAATTACAGGTCAAGACGGATCTTATTTGGCAGAATTATTATTAGAAAAAGGATATATGGTTCACGGTGTTAAACGCCGCGCTTCTTCTTTTAATACGCAACGTATCGATCATATCTATCAAGACCAGCATGAAGCACATGTTAATTTTAAATTGCATTATGGAGATTTGACTGACTCCACAAATATCATAAGAATCATCCAGGAAGTACAGCCAGATGAAATCTATAATTTAGGTGCAATGTCACATGTGAAGGTTTCTTTTGATTCACCTGAATATGTTGCCAATGTAGATGGATTAGGAACCTTGAGAATTCTTGAGGCTGTTAGAATTTTAGGTTTAGGAAATAAAACGAGAGTGTATCAGGCTTCTACTTCTGAATTGTATGGAGGATTGGCAGAGAATAAAAATGCAGCAGGTTTTTATGACGAAAACTCACCTTTCTACCCACGTTCACCTTATGGAGCGGCTAAGATTTATGGTTTTTGGATTACTAAAAACTACCGTGAGGCCTATAATATGTTTGCTTGTAATGGTATTTTGTTTAATCACGAATCTCCAAGACGCGGTGAAACATTTGTTACCCGAAAAATTACAATGGCAGTAGCTGCTATTGCTAAAGGAAAGCAAGATTGTTTATACTTAGGTAACTTGAATTCTCAAAGAGACTGGGGACATGCTAAGGATTATGTAGAAGCCATGTGGAGAATTTTACAACAAGATATCCCTGAAGACTATGTCATCGCAACAGGTGTTACCACTTATATTAGAGATTTCGTGATCATGGCTTTTGCTGAGGTAGGCGTTACATTAACTTTTGAAGGGGAGCAAGAATGTGAAATCGCCACAGTAGCTGCTTGCAGCAATCCTTTGTATCAGTTGGAAATAGGTGCCGTGGTTGTACGTGTAGATCCGGAGTATTACCGTCCAACAGAAGTAGATTTGTTAATTGGTGACCCTACCAAATCTAAAACACAATTGGGTTGGAAACCGCAATATGATTTAGCTGCTTTGGTTAAAGAGATGGTAGCGAGTGATTTGGAAATTTTGAAGAGAATTAGATAAATCGGCTGTCGGTTATCTTTTATTTGGTTAATCGGTTAATTGTTTTTAAATATATTGCCCATATGCAGTATAATACATAAACAATGGTGAATATCTTTGATGATAATAGTAATTTCAATTTCAAAAATCAAGATGAAAATACAATTACACTCCTTAAGTTTTTTAATATATAATAATGAATCAAATATCAGTTTTATTAAAAAAAATAAAAAATCTGAAAGTAATTTTACAAGGGATGCTAATTAAAAATATCGGTTCTGAAGTATATATTTATGCTAGCACCCATTATTTTAATAATTGCTGTGGCTAAAGAGACAAGATGGTGTTCATTAATAAAAGCAAAAATATGCTTAAAAAAATATTTGTTTTGATTAAAGTAAGTTGGCTTTATACCATTTATTTTAATTTTCATTATTTGCCTTTTAGTCAAGCAATAAAACTTCCGATATTTTTATTTAGACCAAAACTATTGAAATGCAAGGGGATTATAGAAATAAATTCTGAAATTATTAAACCCGGAATGATTAGAATGGGTGGTTTTAGAGTCTCTTTATATCCGAATACAGGAATTGTTTGGGAAAATCATGGAGGGAAAGTTATTTTTGATGGGAATTGTTCTATTGGCAATGCTTCAGCAATATCAATAGGAGAAAAGGGTAAAATTCAATTTGGTAATAACTTTAGTGCCACTGCTAGTTTAAAACTAACCGCTTTTCATTATATACATTTCAAAAAAAATGTTTTATTAGCTTGGGATATAATCTTTATGGATACCTCTTTTCATAGATTGAAAGATAAAAATAATAATTTTGTTAGCAAAGGTTTTTCTCCCATATATATTGGGGAAAACAATTGGATTACAGCTAAATGCGTCGTTTTGCCTGGGACGAAAACTCCTGATAATTGTACTTTTGGTGCGGGTTCAATTTTGAATAAAGATTATACAAATTGTCCTGATAATATTCTTTTAGCTGGAAATCCTTTAACAATAAAAGCTGAAAATATTTTTAGGGATTCTGATGATGATTGTATACTATATGAAATTAAATATGATGAATAAAATTATATTATATTTCAACTATTAAAGTAAATCACAGCTTTCTAAATATCAATAAATTTTAAATAATTAAGATAATGATAACTAGATAAGCATGACAAAATTCTATTTATAAAGCAATCCAATTCTCTATATTATTTAAATAATTTATAAAAAATATGAGTTCTACAAAGAAAAAATTAACAATTAATGCATTATCGGCTGTTATTCAAGTTGCATTTACTGGAATTTTGTATTTCTTTCTCTATAAATATTTATTAAATGAATTAGGTGTAAAACAATTGGGAGTATGGTCTTTAATACTTTCTTTTTCTTCTATTGCTAGTCTCGCTAATTTAGGAATCACTTCAGGTTTAGTTAAATTTGTTGCAGACCATCTAGCTTGTAAAGAAGAATTAAAAATTGGTAAACTGATTTTTACAGCTATTCTTTCAATTTCACTTTTCTTTGGGATAATTAGTATTTTGGTTCTTTTTGCGGCTCAATATTTACTACATTTTGTAATAGATAAACAATATCTCTCTTTGGCATTGGATATACTTCCTTATTCTTTAGGGAGTCTTTGTATTAATCAGATTTCGGGGGTATTTACTTCGGTTTTAGAGGGACATCAGAAAAATTACCTTAAAAATTTTATTTATATTTTTTCTGGAATACTGATGTTTGTCTTTATGGTAATTTTGACTCCTATTTATGGTCTACTTGGTATGGCAATTGCACAACTTATTCAGGCAGTTTTCGTATTGACTTTCGCATTGATATTGATGTTTAAGATTAACCCTTATTGTCGTTTTTCATATTGGAGGTGGAGTAAAGGATCATTCAAAGAACTTTTTAGTTATGGTTCAAAATTTCAAGTAGTATCTCTTTTACAACTTCTTTATGAACCTACCACTAAGATGTTGTTGAGCCGATTTGGCGGTTTGGCTTTTTTGGGACATTATGAAATGGCAAGTCGTTTGATAAGCCAATTCCGTGCCTTGTTAGTTAATGCAAATCAAGTAGTAATACCTGTTATTGCTGAAAAAATTAAAACTCAAACACCTACCCACTTGCAAGAGTTTTATGTTAAGATGAATCGCTTGTTGCTTTTTATTACTTTGCCTTTATCTACTTTGGTAATACTTCTTGCTCCTTTAATTTCAATTCTTTGGATTGGAAGTCTGAACACCGACTTTACCTTTTCTATATATATATTGACAATTGCCACTATTTTCAATATTATGTGCGGACCATCTTATTTTAGTTGTTTAGCCGAGGGTAGATTGACAATTTTAGTTTCGGTACATTTAGTTATGGCAATCATAAATTTAGGTTTGGGTTATTTTCTTGGTTCTTTGATAGGAGGATATGGTATTATTTTGGCTTGGGGGATTGCACTCTCACTTGGATCTGTTTTTCTAATTGGTGAATACCTACGAAAATTATCTTTCAGTTATTTTAGCCTCTTTACAAAAAATGATTATACGCTTATCATCGTTAGTTTATTGATAATTGGCAGCAGTATATCTTTTTATTCATTTGGCTTATCCGCTTTAAACGATTCTACTAAAATAGGATTTTGTAGTCTTTTATTTTTATTTTACATACCTATCATATTAAAAAATGATAATTTGAATAGTTTATTAACAAATATTAAGAAAAAGTTCTAATGAAAATTCTATCTGATAAATCATATTTAGAAAACCCTCTTTTTGAATACGTTCTATGGTTAAGGACTAAGTTCAAATACCAAAGGAAATA
This sequence comes from Flavobacterium sp. XS2P24, assembly GCF_030010285.1. Taxonomy (NCBI): domain Bacteria; kingdom Pseudomonadati; phylum Bacteroidota; class Flavobacteriia; order Flavobacteriales; family Flavobacteriaceae; genus Flavobacterium; species Flavobacterium sp. XS2P24. Next base: position 195,943 of record NZ_JASCRU010000004.1, on the reverse strand, counting down.
TAAAGACAGTTACCTTAGAATTGGTTATATGTCCATACTAAATAATGTTACCTTTGGGAAATATAATTGGACTAGTAAAAGGGTTGTTTTGAACAATGTTGTCTTAGGGGATTTTTCATATGTTTCTGATAACTCAATTGTTTTAGAAGCAAACATAGGCAAATTTTGCTCTATCGGACCAAATGTTAGAGTTGCACCTGGAAAGCATCCAACAAGTACTTTTGTTAGTTCACACCCTGCTTTATTTTCAAATCCATCATATTGTTTAAGGAACTTTTTTGATAAAGATTATCACAATCCAAATAGACAAGTAACAATTGGAAATGATGTTTGGATTTGTGCCAATGTCGTGATTACAGATGGAGTTACAATAGGAGACGGTGCTATAATTGCAGCCAACTCAGTAGTAAGCTCAAATGTAAAACCATATACTATTGTTGGAGGGGTTCCTGCTAAATTCATAAGAAACCGATTTGAAGAAAATGAGATTTTATTTTTACTCAAAATAAAATGGTGGGATAAAAGTTTTGAATGGATAAAAGCTAATTCAGTTTTATTTTTAAATATCAAAGAATTCATTAAATTAAATTCTGATGAGTAAAATGTCTAATTTTTTTCGACAAAATAAAGATTTATTTCAAAAAAATCAAGTTCTTAAAAAAAAGTGGATATTTTTGAAATCAAAATTGTGGTATTGTAGGTTTTTAAGAGAATGTGGAAAAGGTAATCTTATTGTATCTCCTTTATATTTAACACCTGAGAATATCATTTTACACAATCACGTTTATATCTATAAAAATTGTAGGATTGAGGGTGTTAAAAGATATGGTGGGGTATGTTTTAATCCTATTATTATTTTTTATGATCAAGTTTCGGTTCAACAAAATTTGCATTTAACCTGTGCAACAAGAATAGAAATTGGAAAAAACACAGCAATTGCAGCAAATGTTACTATTACAGACATACATCATCCTTACGATGACATTCACATTCCAATTGAAAAACAGGCAATACAAACAAGAGAAGTGATTATCGGAGAAAACTGTAAAATTTATAATAATGTAGTAATTTTACCAGGTACAACTATTGGAAAACATTGTACAATAGGAGCTAATAGTGTGGTTAGTGGTTCATATCCTGATTATTCTGTTATAGTTGGCACACCTGCTAAAATTATCAAAAGGTATTCATTCGAAGAAAAAGCATGGCTTAAAACAGATTTAAATGGAATTTTATAAAAAAATGAGGAATATTTTAATTACTGGAGGTGCTGGATTTATAGGATCTAATATGGCATTACAACTTATCAAAAAAGGATATAAAATAACGGTACTCGACAACCTTTCACCACAAATACATGGAGAGAATCCAGAATTCAGCTCTCCACTTTTTCAATCCATCAAAGGAAAAGTGAATTTTATTGAGGGAACTGTTACTTCAAATGAGGATTGGCAAAAAGCGTTGAAAGATCAAGATGTGGTTATACATTTGGCAGCAGAAACTGGAACTGGGCAATCGATGTATCAAGTGCAAAAATATGTAGATGTCAACATTGGAGGTACAGCCATTTTCCTTGATATTCTTGCCAATACAGAACATTCTATAAAAAAAGTTATAATAGCTTCTTCACGTGCTATTTATGGTGAAGGGAAATATCAATGCCCTGATCACGGTACAGTTTTTCCAGTCGAAAGGCTTGACAGTGAAATGTCAAAAGGTGATTTTGATTGTAAATGCCCGATTTGTTGTGAAAAATTGGAATTGCTTCCTACCACAGAAGATAGCAAAATACATCCAACTTCGGTTTATGGTATTACTAAACAAAATCAGGAGCAGATGGTACTTACAGTTTGCAAATCGATTGGCATAGCAGCCGTAGGGTATCGTTATCAAAATGTTTATGGTCCTGGACAATCACTTACAAATCCTTATACTGGAATTCTCTCAATCTTTTCAACTCGAATCAAAAATGGGAATGACATCAATATATTTGAAGATGGTAAAGAAACCCGAGATTTTGTGTATATAGACGATGTAGTTAATGCCACTATTCTTGGTCTTGAAAACGATGAGGCTAATGGTCAGGTTTATAACGTTGGAACCGGCGAAGCTACAAATGTGCTTGCTGTGGCACAATTACTTTGTAAAAATTATGGTATAGATATTAATCTTATTATTTCCGGAAATTATCGTTTAGGAGATATTCGTCATAATTTTGCTGATATTACCAAAATTCGTCAACAATTGGGGTTTGAACCTATATGGACTTTCGAAAAGGGCATTTCTGCTTTTACCCAATGGGTAAACTTGCAAACTATTACAGAGGATAAATATGAACACTCCATTCAAGAAATGAAGAAAAAAGGACTTTATAAATGAATCCAAAAATAGGAATTGTTACCGTTTTATATAATAGTGAGACAGTACTGAATGAATTTTTTGCTTCACTTAACGAACAAAGTTTCCAGAACTTCATCCTTTATGTCATAGATAATAAATCGCCAGATAATTCGTTGGCTTTGAGCAAAATACTAGCAGCAACCTGTTCTTTCAAAACTGTTGTTATTGCCAATGAGGAGAATTATGGAGTTGCAAAAGGGAATAACATTGGTATTGTTAAAGCAATGGATGACGATTGTGATATGATTCTTTTATCCAATAACGATGTGACTTTGGAACCAAACACAATTGAAGCTTTGTTAGATGGGATGATTACTCAAAAAACAAATATGGTCGTACCCAAAATCTATTTTTATGGGACAAATAAGATTTGGACGGCCGGTGGACGTTTCATTAAACATCGCGGGTGTGTTATGCACACGGGTAGTTTAGAAACTGATTATGGGCAGTATGACAAAAGGAGGTCTATAAGTTATGCCCCAACTTGTTTTATGCTTATTAAAAAAGAAGTGTTTATTAAGGTGGGTTTAATGGATGAGAAATATTTTGTTTATTGGGATGACACTGATTTTGTTTATAGAGCAATTAAACAAAAAGAATCACTTTGGTATATTCCAGAGTCATTAGTTCATCATAACGAGAGTACTTCAACAGGGAAATTGAGTAAATTTAAGATTTACTATATGTGTCGCAATCTTATTTATTTTTCACTTAAGAATTATCCTTTTTTTTATGGATATTATGTCATTATGTTTAATATATCTGAACATTTCTTCAAACATATTTTTAAATGGAAATTTTCCTTGTGGAAGGAAGGAATTCGTGGTTTTATGGATGGTTTTAAATTGTCATTGAAAAAGGACTAATTAATTTTCATAAATAGAATTATTGTTATTAAAAAAATTTAAAACAACGTAAAAACATTCTCACTTGAGAAAATATATATATATATTCATTTGCTTATTGTTATCAGTTGAATTTTGGCAGATTTCATACATTATTAACTTTTTGAATTTTGATGCAATCTTGATTCTAACAATTGTTTGGGCTTTATGTAGTTTTCATTTTTTTAGATACAATAAGAAAATTAAAACCTTATACTCATTTCAGTATAAAAAATATTCATATTGGATATTTTTGGGAGTTTTTATTTCGATGTTATCTGCCTACTTTACTTGGGGACAAGAATTTTTAACTACATTTATTGCTCAAAGATATGTATTTTCGTTTATTATATTACCAGCAATATTGTATGCTCAGCCAACAGAAAAAGATATTATTAAAGCATTAAAATGGATTTCGATTGGTACAATACTTGTTTGGATTTTTTACCATTTTGACCAAAATTTAGTGTTCTTAGATGAAAATAAGATTGAACAAAGAGACGCACAAGATAGTTTCGATATTGATAGAAATTATTATGTTCACGGAATTTATTACATTGTTCTTTATTTATATTTTAAGATAGCAGAATATATTAAAAAATTTTCATTAAAAACCTTTCTAGAGGTTTCTTTGCTTTTATTATTCCTTATTTTATATCAAAACCGGAGTATGCTATTGGTTGCTCTTCCTGTTTTTGGCTACTCTATTTTAAAGTTCAACTCCAAATATAAACTGGGTTTAGTTTTTATTATTTCACTATTTGTTTTGGGTTTACTAATCTATACACTTCCTATTTTGGAAGCTTTGCTATATGATTCACAAAATGAATTGAGTAATCTAGAGTATAATAGGTGGAAATCGCTGTGGTATTATTCATTTGAGTATTCGCCTAATTGGTTTTGTTATATTTTTGGAAATGGATTTCCAAGTGGTGGTAATTCAGCTTTAGGAAATTTGATGTGGTCAAATTTCACAATAGGAATTTATGCAAGTGATATAGGTATGATAGGTATGTGGGCAACTTACGGAATAATTCCGTTAATAGTAATTTATATTATGGTCGTTAAGATAATAAAGAACAGCTATTTTCCACTTTATTTAAAGTTTATTAGTTTTCATATTTTATTTGTGCCGACTATTTTCCATTTTTGGAGAAATCCGGGCTTATTTTTCTTTGTAATATTTATTTATCTATATTGTTATTATGAAGTTACAAACAAACAAACAACTAAAAGTAGTAAAAAAAATCAGTAGGTATTTAATTAAAAGCATGAAAATACAGATTGTTGATGTGTAATTTTTCAGTAAAGAAAGATGATTGTTTTATTAATGCTATGATGGTTTTCTTCTTTTTAATTTTTTAAGCATAACATACGAAACAAATATGAAAATTTTAATTATCACTCTCCATTATCTTGATGCAAATAGTGGTGGTAGTTTTGCTTCTAGGGCATATATTAATGCCTTTTGTAAGCTTGCTGATTCTTGCATGTTGATGTTTCCAGATAGAGATGTTTCAATTACTGATCATATTGATAAAAAATGTATTTTAAAAGGGGTTAAGGATAAAAGGAGTAAGATTAAAAAGGCTTTAGCTATTTATACAGGAGATATACATCGCTATTCAAATGAGGTTATTGAACAAGTCAAAGAATTTAATCCAGATATAGTAGTTTTTGATAATAGTCGTTGTTCATTTCGTTTAATTGAAAAAGTTAAACAGATGAACAAAAAAGTAATTACAATACATCACAATTTCGAAATGGAATATTATAAAGGGTCAAAACCTAATATTTTGTGGAGAATACCCTTTATATACTATATGGAAAAAGCTGAAAGAGACGCATTGTTAGAAAGTAATTTAAATTTGACCATAACTAAACAAGACGCTGTTTTATTAAAAGAACATTATGCTAATCATATCAATATAAATATAGCATATATAGGCTGTTTTGAATCTAAATCCTATATTTCAAAAATTAAAGAGAGAATTATTAAAAAAGATTTGACAAAGCGAATTCATTTTGTAATTAGTGGTAATTTGTCTTCTAAACAAACTGAAATTTCTTTATTGAATTTTTTAGAAAATATGTATCCATTATTGCTTAAAAAAATTCCTCATAGTGTTTTGACAATTACAGGGCGTAATCCTTCAAATGAAATAATAAAGAAATGTTTGAAACAACCGAAAATAACTCTAATACCTGACCCTGATAACATTCAAGAAATTATTGATACTGCAGATGTTTATATATGTCCTGTTTTTTTAGGAGGGGGGCTAAAACTTCGAATAATGGATGGTTTAAAGCAAGGCTTGCCAATACTAACTCATGAGGTTTCTGCTAGGGGCTATGATGAATTTAAAGAAGCAGAATATCTTTTTGAATATTATGATGAGAAATCGTTCTTAATTTCATTGGATAAACTCATGGCTCATTTTTATCAAGGAAAATATAGTGATAATGGTATACAAAACTTATATCAATCCTTTTTTTCTTTTGAATCAGGAGTAAACCGTATCAAAGAAATAGTAAATTATAATCATAGTTTTATAATAATATGTTTTTTGTTTTAAATAATTTTACTGTTAATTTAATTTATTGTATATTAAAATGAATTTAAATATATTAGAAATTTTGACAAAAGAGTTCTTGCTAAAAATAGAGGATTGGGCATTAAGATTCATATTGCCCCAATTTTTATTGGGTTTTGTGAAGGTCATACCTAAGATCCATGCTGGCGTTCGAAATCGTCAAGTTTGAAAGCCTGGATGAAAAATTTATATTCAGCATTTAGTGGTTGTCATCCATCTTAGTTTTTTGTTTTTTACAAAAGGCATAACGGGTTTTTCGTCGCTTATTTAAATTATTTTACGATTTCATGTAAGGGATAAGCCTTCTTTGTGAAAATTAAAATCTAATGGATAAATTAGCAATATTGATTGTTAACTAAAATAAATATATGAAACTATCTCCAATAGTTCTCTTCACATACAAACGTCTAGATACTTTAATACAAACGGTGGAGACACTTCAAAAAAATTATCTTGCAGATAGATCTAATCTGTTTATTTTTTCGGATGCGGCTAGAGGGGAGCAAGATGTAGAAGCTGTTAACAATGTAAGAAATTACATAAAATCAATTACTGGTTTTGAAACTGTTACGATTTATGAATCTCAGTTGAATAAAGGCTTGGCTAATTCCATTATAGAAGGAGTTAGTGAAATTTTAAAAATTCACGAAACGGTTATTGTTTTGGAAGATGATTTGGTTAGCAGTTCTAATTTTTTAAGCTATATGAACCAAGCGCTGCTTTTTTACAAAAATAATGATAAGGTATTTTCGATTGCGGGATATAGTATTCCTATTCATGGTGATGTATCTGAATCGGATGTTTATTTCACTTTACGTTCTTCCAGCTGGGGTTGGGCGACATGGAAAGACCGTTGGTCTAAAATTGATTGGGAGGTTAAAGATTATGCTGTATTTAAAAATAATAAATCTTTACGGTGTAATTTTAATAAAATGGGCTCAGATATGTCACAAATGTTAGACCGCCAAATGCAAGGAAAAATTAATTCGTGGGCAATTCGCTGGTGTTATCATCAATTTAAATATAATTTAGTATCAGTCCACCCCTTAATCTCAAAGATTGAGAACATTGGTTTTAATTCTCCTGATGCAAGTAATACTAAAGAAAGATTCAATAGGTATACTACCACTTTAGATTGTACAGAAAAGACTTCCTTTTTGTTTTCTAGAAAATTTGATTTAAATCCAAAAATGATTGAACAATTTACAAGGCCATTTTCAATTAAGGCCAGGATAAAATATAAAATTATTAATTTATTTTTCAAAAATTGAAAATTCTTTTGATTCATACCCTTTACCAACTGCATGGAGGTGAAGACGCTGTAGTAGAACAGCAATTGGAATTATTAAAGCAGCAGTATACAGTGGAAGTTTTATATTTTCAAAACCAAGGTGGTTATAAAGGAGCTTTGCAGTTTTTAAGTGCGATTTGGAATAGAAGTGTTGCTAAAAAAATACAGCAAAAAATTAAAGAATTTCAACCTGATGTGGTTCATGTACACAATTGGCATTTTGCTACGGGACCTTTACTTTTTAGAATGATTCATGGATTGGGAATTCCAATAGTACATACGGTTCATAATTACCGCTTATTATGTCCCTCTGCCATTCTTTTACACAAAGGGCAATTGTTTACAGACAGTTTGCAGCAACGGTTTCCTTGGTCAGCGGTGCGTCTAAAAGTCTATCGTTCTTCAGCAATGCAAACGTTCTGGCTAGCTTTTGTGGTTTGGTTTCATAAACAAATAGGTACTTGGAAAAAAATAGATTCTTACATCTGTTTAACCCCGTTTTCTGTCATGATTTTCCAACAATCCAATTTCGGGATTTTAAGTAACCGATTTGCCGTCAAACCAAACTTTACACGTGTACCCATAATACTTTCGGAAAATGAGCGAGAAAAACATTTTCTGTTCATTGGCAGGTTATCCGAGGAGAAGGGCATTGCAACTTTATTGGCAGCTTTTAAGGAATCGCCTTTTGTTTTAAAGATTGGTGGAGATGGGCCATTTAAGGAACAGGTTATAAACGCAACTAATCAATTTTCAAACATCACTTATTTGGGTAATTTAAGCAATTTAGAAGTTACTGATGAGCTGCAAAAAACACAGGCTTTAATTTCTCCTTCTGTTTGTTATGAAGGAATGCCGATGACTATATTGGAAGCATTTTCAACAGGGACTCCAGTTATAGCCTCTAATTTGGGAGCAATGACATCAATGATTTTAAATGAATCAAACGGGTTTTTATTTGAATCTGGAAATGTGAATGATTTAAAAGGAACTATTCTCAAATTCGATAGGCTTTCTCTTTCCGAGAAAAAACAAATGGGGAAAAATGCTTTTGACAACTATCAAACTGCCTATTCTCCTGAATTGCAATTGAGGTATTTTGATACTATTTATAATACAGTTTTAAAAAATAATAATGACTAAACTCAATTCTACAGTTTCATTACTGGGTTATTCCATTTATAGTGGGGCTATTTCTGATTGTATTACGGAGAAAAAAACCATTATTAATACCATCAATCAATATTCTTATTGTATAGCCAAAAAAGACTTAATATTTAAAAAAGCGTTACAGGAATCGGATATTTTATTACCTGATGGTGTTGGTATAGTCGCTGCGATACTACTATTGAAAAATCAACAAGTTAAAAAAATTGCAGGAGCAGATATCCATCATTATCTTTTGGATGATTTGAATAAAAAAGAAGGTAGTTGTTTCTATTTGGGTTCATCTGTAACAGTTTTGGATAAAATCACCACACGTCTTTCTTTAGAATTCCCCAATATCAAAGTGGACACTTTTTCCCCTCACTATAAATCGGAGTTTTCGGATGAAGATAGTAAAGAAATGATAGCGGCAGTGAAGGTTTTTAAACCCGATGTTTTATTTGTAGGTATGACCGCACCCAAACAAGAGAAATGGGTTTTTCAGCATAAAGCAGAACTCGATGCCAAAATCATTTGTTCCATAGGTGCCGTTTTTGATTTTTATGCTGGAACGGTAAAACGACCTAACCAAATGTGGATTAACCTTAGATTAGAATGGTTTATTCGTCTTTGTAATGAACCTAAGCGTATGTGGAAACGTTATTTATATTATGGTCCATTATTTGTTAAATCAATTATTCTTCAAAAAATTAAATCCTTTATTTAACAATGCCAAACTTTACTATTTCAAAAAAAAATATTTATAAACTCCTGTCATCAAGTTTACTATTATTTACGGTGTTTACATTAGTTAATTGTGAAACCGAAAATGTAAAGACAGATTATTCGAAACCTGGTTTAGTTATCCCAAAATCTAATGAATCAATAGGAAATAAGCCTGTAGATCTTGGGCCTGTAATAGACTCTATTAAATTACTCGATTTAAAAAGTATTTATTTTATACCATCAAATCAACCTCTAGGTTTTCCATCTATTGCTGTTGGGGATGTAGTTGTGAATGGCAACACCCGCAATAAAATTTCATTAACTAATTCAGGATGGACACATCCATCTGTTTTATATTTTGAAACTGCCTGGAATGGTTATCATTATTGGTGTGCAATCACACCCTATCCTAACAGTGATCCACAATATGAAAATCCTCATATATTTTGCTCTAATGATGGAATTACATGGAATGAACCGATTAATATTGTCAATCCAATAAACTACTCTCCAATAGGGTTGGCCTATAGTTCGGATGTGAATTTGATGTTCAACGATGGTTCTTTATATTGTTATTGGAGAGATAACGGAATAAGTATAAACGGATTAAATAGTAGAGCTCTTATGGTTAAAAAGAGTTCTGATGGGGTCAATTGGACCCCTAAAGAGTTGGTGGCGAGCTGGTCCAGTGGTATTGATGTTATAGCACCATCAATTGTGAAAAATGAAAAAAAATATTATTGTTATGGCGTTTGTGTAAGCGAAGCCTTATCAGGTAGTTATTATACTCAATACTGTATACGTAGGGCAGTTAGTGAGAATGAACTTGGTTTTACAATAGACAGAAATAAGGGTTATGATTTAATTAATATTGAGGGAAGGCCATGGGGTATCAAACAAGAGCCTTGGCATACTGATGTTCAAAAAATAGGGAATGTATGGTTAATGCTTGTTACTACAACTGATAATGGTCAGTATGGAGCTAATGGGGCTTTGTTTATGGGCTATTCGCTGGATGGGAAGAATTTTTCATTTAATAATAAGCCAATTTGCAATTCAATCGGAACTTATAAAAGTGGATTTGTACCAACATATGATCGTCAGAATAAAAGGATAAAAATTCAGTTATGGCGTGCCCAAGTTGCAAATAACTGGCAAGTTTTTTACGATGAATTCTTAATAAATATTAGTTAAAAAATTAACCGATTAAACTTTTGACTTTTAAAATAAATAAATGATTTCAGGAGAGTTAATTAGATAGTAAATATTTATTTAACAATAAACAAACAAATTAAATTCGTTAATCCATATATGTCACTTTTACAGAAACTAGCTGCTTACCGTTTTTCTCGTTATTTTAAACTTTGTTTTCTTGTGTGGGACATCGTATTGTTAAATCTAGCGATTATTTTTTCGTTATTAACTCTATATGATAATTTGGATCGGTTGGATTTGAAAGAAGTACGAACCATTTCTTTATTGTCCAATGTTTTTTGGGTTGTCTTGTTGCTTTACAGGGATTCTTATCGAATAGTGCGTATTGAAAGAATTGAATCTATATTGATGCGTGCCGTTCGAATGATCCTGATTCATGCCGCTTTAATAGTTATGCTTATCGTTATTTTGAAATTTTCTGATATTTCTCGCTTGCGTTTACTAAGTTTTTATTTGATATTTTTTGTTTTCCTATTTGTATCCCGAGTTGTATTTATGAAACTCTTAAAATACATTCGGGCTCAAGGATACAATTTTAAAAATGTTATTATAATAGGAGCTAATGATACCGGAGAACATATGCGTAAAATTTTATCCAAAGATCTTACTTATGGGTATCGTGTATTGGGTTTTTTTGATGATAAAGTAGATCCTTTTGCTTTTATACCCTCCCCACTATTAGGAGGATTTGATGCTATTCAAGATTATATCAGCACTGAAAATGTGGATGAAATGTATATTGCACTCCATATTGACAGCATTAAAACGATTAATTATCTGACGGAACTCTGTGAACGCTATATGGTGCGAATTAAGTTTATACCTGATTTTCAGCTATATACGAAATCTCGTAGGGTTGAAATCAGCTTTTACGAAAATACTCCAGTTTTGATGCTCAGGAAGGAGCCGTTAGAGATTACTTCTAATCTTCTGTTAAAGAAAGCGTTTGATATTTGTTTTTCCTTCCTTGTCATTGTATTAATTTTTCCTTGGCTTTTTCCCATTTTGATTATTTTAATCAAACTAGATTCTTCAGGTCCTGTTTTTTTTAGACAAGAACGTTCCGGACGGGATAATATAGCATTTGGATGTTTGAAATTTAGAACTATGCAGGTGAATGCTTCAGCGGACAAAGTGCAGGCTACTTTAGGGGATAAACGAGTAACTAAAATAGGAGCGTTTCTGCGCAGGACTAATATGGATGAACTGCCTCAGTTTCTAAATGTCTTTTGGGGAAATATGTCTGTGGTTGGCCCACGTCCGCATATGTTAATGCATACTGAACAATATTCTGAACTGATAAACAACTACCTGGTGCGTCATTATGCTAAACCCGGAATTACTGGGTGGGCACAAGTCAATGGTTTTCGAGGCGAAACAAAGGAACTGCTGGATATGAAGGATAGGGTCGATTATGATATCTGGTATATTGAAAACTGGAGCTTGATATTGGATTTGAAAATTATTTTTCGAACTGTTTTTAATGTATTTCAAGGAGAGAAGAACGCGTATTAGTTTTAGTTTTCAGGGATTAGTATTGTCAGTAAATAGTAATTAGTAATTTAGAAGTTAATTAGAATAGGGTGATAATGTATTTCTATTCAAATTCAAAAACTATTTTACTGAACAAAATAAATAGTGCACTACTAGGTTTTAAGTAATTTAAATTAGCTTTTTTGTTTAAACCCTAATCCGAAAGATAATCCTTATATTTGCACCTTTTAAAAATTAAAGTCATGTGAAATGAGTTTAAGAATGCATTTGTAGTAATTACAAATAATTTTATGTGATTTGGACTGTTGCTAACAGGACAAGTAGTTACATCTGACCTTAAAAAAAACAATAAATAGTACCTTATGAAATATTTGTCTTTACTACAAAAAACAATTCCATTGTTTTTTATCTTATTATTTTTCTCTTGCGCCTCCAGAACCGATGTCGTTTATTATCAGGATATAGATGGTTCAACCTCTCAGGAGAAGTCGAATTCTTATGAAATTAAAATTCAACCAGATGATTTATTGATGATTATTGTTTCTGCAGAAGACCCAGAGATTGCTATGCCATTTAACTTAATGTCAATAGTAACACCTAATTCTACTAAATTAGATGCAGCAACCGGACAGCAAACGATGCAATTGTATTTGGTAGATGCCAGTGGTAGTATAGAGTTTCCAATTTTAGGCAAATTGAAAGTAAGCGGATTAACTCGTTCCGAGGTGCTTAAGATGTTTAAAGACAAAATATCTGTGTACATAAAAAACCCTATTATTAATCTTCGTGTCATGAATTTTAAGGTTTCAGTACAAGGAGAAGTTACCTTGCCAGGAACTTACAATGTGAATTCTGAAAGAATTACTTTGATAGAGGCTTTAACAATGGCCAAGGACTTGACGATTTATGGTAAAAGAAATAATATTTTGGTCATAAGAGAAATAGATGGCGTAAAATCGTACAACAGGGTTGATATTACTAAATCGGATTTTATTAACTCTCCTTTTTATTATTTAGCACAAAACGACGTGATTTATGTGGAGCCTAATAAAAATAAGGTAAATGGAGCTGCCATAGGTCCAAATACAGGAGTGATTATTTCTATTTCATCATTATTAATTACTTTAATTACCTTACTAATTACTACTACAAAATAAATATATTTCATGGAAAATAACCACTTTGAAGAAGATTTTGAAAATGATTTTCAACTTAAAGAATTTTTAAATAAATACTCCATATTCTGGAAATGGTTTGTAGTTGGTATCTGTGTCAGTTTGGTATTGGCTTTTTTGTATTTACGCTACACGATACCGCAATATCAGGCTTCAACCACTATATTGGTAAAAGATGAGAAAAAAGGAGGAATGCTTTCTGAATTGTCTGCTTTTGCTGATTTGGGAATGGGTGGTGGTCTTAAAAGTAATGTAGATAATGAGATTGAAATTTTAAAATCTAGAAAATTAGTAGAAACTACCATTAAAAAGCTGAATCTTAACATTGCCTTTTTTATTAGTGGAAAGGTGGTAGATAGAGAAATCTATGGAGAAGCCCCAATTGAAGTTTATTTTGTAGACAAGACAAATCAATTTTATGAAAATAAAATGGATTTTAAATTTATTGAAGTAACATCCAATACTTTTAAATTGGAAAATCAAACAAAGAATGAAAAATCTAAGGTATTATTAAGTAATAAAACAGTATTTCGATATGGTGATTTAGTCCTAACCAAATATGGGGATTTAATTATTAGTAAAAGTAAATATGATAGTTCAGTTATTATAAGAGATTATGAATCGATTAGGATCCTTATAAGTCCTCTTGGAGATGTTGTTGAGAGTTTTAGAAATAGATTAAAAGTGGAACCAATCAGTAAAACAAGCAGTGTGGTTGCCGTTTCTATTACTGATCCCGTAGTAAAAAAAGCAGAGGTCTTCTTGGATAATTTAATACAGATTTACAATGAAGCTGCTGCAGCTGATAAAAATTTTATTTCAGAAAACACTTCAAAATTTATTGCCGATCGATTGACGTTAATCACCCAAGAATTAGATGGGGTTGAGCAAGATGTAGAAAGTTTTAAAAAATCGAATAATCTGACCGATATAGAGACAGAAGCCAGGCTTTTTATAGAGGGTTCCAGTGAGTATGATAAAAAAGGAGTTGAAACTGAAATTCAGCTGAATGTAGTGGCTTCTATGCTAGACTACATGAAAAGAAGTACTAATTCAGACTTGTTGCCCAGTAACGTGATTTCCACTGATGGTGATGCTTCGGGCTTAATCAGTTCCTATAATCAATTGGTTTTAGATAGAAACCGGATTTTGAAATCAGCTACTACTGCTAATCCATCGGTAGTTAAACTGGATCAGCAAATAGCGTCGCTGAAATCTACAGTAGGCGCCAGTTTACAAAGACTGAAATCTACTTTAAGCATTCAAAAAAGAGATTTGCAAAGTAATGAGGGTATTTTAAATGCTAAAATTGGAAAAATTCCTATTCAGGAGCGTCAGTTTAGAGTCATTGCCAGGCAGCAAAAGGTCAAAGAAGAACTGTATTTGTATTTATTGCAAAAAAGAGAAGAGACTGCTATTTCTTTGTCGGCCACTGAACCTAATGCCAGAGTAATCGATGTGGCAAAGGCCGGTAGAGCACCTGTTTCCCCTAAAAAAAATATTATTTATTTAGCAGGCTTATTGTTAGGAATACTTGTTCCGTTTGGCATAATATATACTAAAGATTTATTGGATACCAAAATAAAAAGTCGTTTGGATCTGGATGGAAAAACATTAATTCCTTTTATAGGGGATGTGCCTACCTCTGATAATCCATCACAGATAATGAGGTCAGAGAGCAGAACGAGTTCAGCAGAAGCTTTGCGAATTATTAGGACGAATCTTGAGTTTATGGTTAGTAAGGTTCCTGAAGGATTGGCTAAAACTATTTTTTTAACCTCTACTTTTCCTAAAGAAGGGAAAACCTTTGTGTCAGCTAATCTTGCAGCTACGTTTGCCTTGTCGGGTAAAAAGGTATTGTTGATAGGAATGGATATCAGGAATCCCAGATTGGATGAGTATCTCAATTTGCCAGATCGCGGTGTTACGAACTATTTGTCTTCTAAAGATTTAGTACTGGATGATTTAATTGTAAAATACGACGGATTTGAAGATTTTTATGTTTTACCTGCAGGTGTAATCCCACCGAATCCTGCAGAATTATTAATGAATAAGAAAGTAGATACTCTTTTTGATATTTTAAAAAGTCAGTATGATTATATTATTGTGGATACTGCTCCTGTGAGTTTGGTTACCGATACCTTATTAATTGCGAAACATGCGGATTGTTTTATTTATGTAGCTCGTGCTAATTTTTTAGAAAAGCGTATGCTTACTATTCCAAATACATTGTATAAAGAGCAAAAATTGCCTAACATGTGTTTGCTGCTTAATGATACCGATTCAACAAAGGGATATGGATATGGATATGGTTACGGTGTAAAAGTAGAAGAAGAACCTTGGTATAAAAAAATATTGAAGTTATAGCATAACAAGTTTTTGAATTAAACAGAAAAAAGTTTACTTGATATTTTTATTTTGTAAACTTTTTTCTATTTAATGTCATTATTCCTTATGGAATTTACTGATTTTTGCCATTTAAAAACTATTGTTCTTACTTTCGCAAAAGAATAGTAAGACTGTCGTCCTGTACTTTAGTATAAATCAATCAAATGACTTTTTTGATTTATATTTCCTACTGAAACTATAGATTTTCCTATAATTTTACTCTAGCTTTGTAAAAATTAAAATAGAGTATGCCTTTTTATGTGGCTTACTATTGCGTAGCCGTGCGGAGTCTTCATTGATAACGTTTGCTGTTGTGTTATTTTAAATATAATGTATGATAAATCGTAAACTTTAGATTAGATATGAAAAAAATAATTACTGTTATTGTATTTCTTGTAGCTCTTTTTCAATCCTCAACATTGATGGCACAAGATTTACTTAAAAGTACAGACTTGAGTACCTTGAAAGTAGATTATTTGTCGGATAGTGATATTGCAAAAATAAAAGCACAGCTCTTAACAAATAATATGACACTTGAGCAAGCAGAACCTATGGCTTTGGCAAAAGGAATGACTGCAAGCGAATTTGCTAAGTTGAAATTACGTTTACAGGGAGATGCAAGCTTGTCAAGTCTTGATAAAAAAGAAGGTTTAAATGGCAAAATTGAAACAAATGAGCTCACCAGAAAACAGGAAAAAATAGTCAATACTAAAGTAAAAGATACTATTAACGCCTTAATTTTTGGGTCCGAACTTTTTGATAATCCTACATTAAATTTTGAGCCCAATTTAAAATTAGCCACACCAGTGAACTATGTTTTAGGTCCTGGAGATGAATTACAGATCAGTGTATATGGCATACAGGAGTTTAATGCCAGTGTACCTGTCACCATGGAAGGTAAAGTAAATATTCAATATGTTGGTCAAATTCCAGTATCCGGAATGACTATAGAAGCCGCTACACAGAAAATAAAAGGAGCCATAGCTAAAGTGTACAGTACAGTTGCTTCAGGACAATCTCAAGTTGGTGTAAGTTTGAGCCGCATTAGGACAATTAGAGTGACTATAATAGGCAGCAGGCAACCGGGTAATTATTCTATATCTTCTTTGGCAACTGTTTACAATGCGTTGTTTTTAGGCGGTGGTCCTGGTAAAAATGGGAGTTATAGAAATATAGAATTGTTAAGGGATAATAAAGTATACAAAAACATTGATATTTATCGTTTCCTTGTAAATGGAAACCAATCTGATAATGTGGGTTTAAAGGATAATGATGTTATTAGAATTCCAGCATACAATCAACGCGTTACTGTTGAAGGACAGGTAAAACGTCCTGGTATTTTTGAGATGAAAAAGGGGGAAACATTTTCTGATTTATTATCCTTTGCCTCTGGTTTTAATGAATTTGCTTATACTGCCTCAGTAAATGTATTGCAAAAAACTGATAAAGAATTTAAAGTAATAGACATTAATGGTTTAGAATTTAGTACTTATAAACCACTTTCTGGGGATGTTTTTAGAGTGTCTAAAATTTTAAATCGATTTGAAAACCGTATTAAAATTGAGGGAGCCGTTTTTAGACCTGATACCTATTCCTTTTATGAGGGTATGCGTATTTCTGATTTGATTACTAAGGCTGATGGATTGAAAGAAGATGCTTACAGCAATAGAGCAAGAATCATTCGATTACAATCCGATTTGACAACAGAAATAGTTAATGTGAATTTGACTAAAGCCTTAGCGGGTGACCTTGCTGCAGATGTTCCTTTAAAAAAGGAAGACATAGTAACGGTATATTCTATTTTAGATTTTGTAGAGGAATATAAAATAACAATTGACGGTGAAATAAAAAATCCAGGTGTTTATGATTATTATGAGAATTTGACACTAAATGATTTATTGGTACAAGCTGGTGGTTTGACTGGTTCCGCTTCCAAAAGAGTTGAGGTAGCTCGAATGATTATGTCAGAAGAAATTGATGATGCTAATCCAAGTAAAGCACTATTGTTTAATATTGAAATTACGGCAAATAATAATGAGCAGTTGAAAAATTTTGAATTGCAACCTTTTGATGTTGTGAATATCCGTAAAATGGCTGTGTATGAAAAACCGGAATCGGTTACCATTAGTGGAGCTGTAAATTATGCGGGTAAATATGTTTTAGTAAACAAGAAAGATAAAGTGTATGATATAGTTCAGCGAGCTGGAGGTTTGACTTCTTTGGCGAATATAGAGGGAGTCAAAATTAAGCGTCCAATACAAGCCAAGCAAATTGAAGATTTGGAAAATGTAAATCTGAACTTGGGTAAGCAAGATAGTGTTCAAAAAAAATTGAGCAAAAAATTAAAAGAGGATTTAAAATTTGCTACCATACCAGTCGATTGGAAGTCCATTCTTAAAAATACAAAAAGTAATACCAATGTCACTTTATTTCCTGGAGATGAAATTGAAGTAGCGGCTTTTAATGAGGGAGTAAAAGTTACAGGAAATGTATTGTTAACCTCTGAAATTCCCTATACAAGAGGAAAAGGATTCGGCTATTACTTGGGTGCGGTAGGTGGTGTTGATAACAAGGGATGGAAGAGAAAATCCTATATTATTTATCCTAACGGAAAAGCGGCTGTAGCACATTCATTCCTGTTTATTAGGTCCTATCCTAAAGTGAAGCCAGGTTCGCAAATTATAGTGCCTGAAAAACCAGAAACAAAGAAGATGAGCACGGGTGAATTTGTTAGTATTGCTGGAGTTTTAGCGAGTTTGGCAGGGGTGATTATAGCGATATTGAGATAATAAGCAGTAATCAGTGTTCAGTGAATGTTCAATAAGAAGGAGTTTTTGTCCAGTGTACTCTATCTATCGCCCATCGAAAAGTGATAACGAACATCGAAAAATGCCCAAAGGAAATCGACCATCGAATAACAAAAATATATGAACGAAAAACATGCTAAAGACGAAATATCGTTAAAAGAACTTATTGAAAAAGGAAAGGAATGGTTTTCATATTTGCTTTCGCAATGGAAGGTTATTGTTTTGGCGGGTATTATAGGCGCTGGATTGGGTCTTGCCTATTCTTTTAGTAAAAAACCAGTGTACACGGCCAGTTTGTCTTTTGCTTTGGAAGACGAAAAAGGTGGCGGTGGTTTGGGGAGTGCCCTCGGATTGGCCAGTTCGCTTGGCTTAGATCTTGGCGGTGGCGGCGGTAGCATTTTTACCGGCTCTAATTTGACGGAGTTGTTCAAGTCGCGTGCAATGGTAGAACAGACTTTGTTGAGTCCCGTCATTGTTGACGGAAAGTCTATATCCTTGGCGGAGATGTTTATTCAGAATAATGGATGGAGAGACCAATGGAACGATACACCAAAATTTAAGGCTATTCAGTTTTTACCCGATACTAAGAGAAAGTATTTTACCCGAGTGCATGACAGTATTTTAGGGGTTATGTATCAAAATTTGTCTCAAAGCGGATTGGTAGTGGGACAAAAAGATAAAAAAATAGCAATCATTACAATTGATGTGTCTTCAACTAATGAATTGTTCTCTAAATATTTTACTGAATCTTTGGTAAAAGAAGTATCCGATTTTTATGTCATGACAAAGAGTAAAAAAGCACGTGAGAATATGGATATCTTGGAACGTCAAACCGATTCTATTCGTGGGGCACTCAATGGTGCCATTACCGGTGTTGCTGTTGCTAATGATAATACTTTTGGATTGAATCCTGCCATGAATGTGCGCCGTGCTCCTTCTGCACGCAGACAGGTGGATGTTCAGGCCAATACTGCGATACTAACCGAGTTAGTTAAACAAACTGAACTAGCCAAAGTTACTTTGCGTAAAGAAACGCCATTAATTCAAGTTATTGATCAACCTATTTTGCCTTTGAAGAAAGAAAAGTTTGGTAAGGCAAAAGGTATTATACTAGGCGGGTTTTTAGCGGGTTTTTTGATTGTGTCTTTTATGGTTGGAAGAAAGATATTAAAACAACTGTAATAATATATTTTTTTGATATTACTGCTCTTAATTATTTTTTATATTTTAATAACTTACAGTTGAAAATTCTAATTACTGGTATTAAAGGTTTTTTAGGTATAAATCTAATAGAAAGCTTAGATAAGCATGAAGTATTTGGATTAGGAACCCAAGGGGAAACCATAGGTGAAATTCAAGTCTTTAACTCTAACGATTTAGATAAATTTGAGCAAGATTTTGATTTAGTTATTATTTGTCATGCGGCTGTTGAATCTGGAACTACTACTCTTTCAAATGAGAATTTATTTAATGTAAATGTTTCATTGACAGAAAGAATAATTTATAAATTCAAAAATGCTTTTATAATTTACATATCTACAACATCTGTATATGATTTCAATTTTGACTCTATAACAGAAACTTCAAATATTAATCCTCAGTCAAATTATTCACTGTCTAAATTATGGGGTGAAAAAATAGTTTCAATTAACAAAAAAACAGTAATCCTTCGATTATCTTCAATGTACGGAATAGGAATGAAAGAGAATACTTTAATTCCTAATTATGTAAATCAAGCTTTAAATAGCGGGATAATTGAAGTATGGGGAAAAGGGGATAGACTTCAAAACTATGTTCATGTTGATGATGTTGTTCAATATATTGATTTAATTATACAAAATAAAGAAAACTTATACGGCAAAATACTTTTGGGTGTTTCTAAGAAACAGTATTCAAATTTAGAAATTGCACACATTATATTAAACTATACAAAAGGAAAGATTAAATTTGTTAATGAAGATAATTCTAAATCTTTTTGTTACAATAATAATTATACTAGAAATCTTTTAAATTGGGAATCTCAAGAAGAAATAGAAGATAGATTAAAAAAATATATTGAATGGAAAAAAAAATATTAGTTACCGGGATTGGTGGAAATGTTGGACAAGGTATTCTAAGAAATATTAGAGATTGTTTTCCGGAAGTAATAATTGTAGGAGTTGATGTTGCAATTTTTACCTCGGGAAATTTCCTATGTGATAAAACTTTTCAAGTTCCTTATTCTTATGAGGATAATTATATTAAAGTTATTCAAAATATTGTTGAAGAAGAAAAAATCGATTTAATTATACCTTCGACGGATTATGAAGTTTATTATTTAGCTTTGAGCAAATGCGCTTTAAAAACTAATGTTGCAGTCAGTGACTATCAAATTGCAAAAATATACTTAGACAAGTACGAAACCTTTTTACATCATAGCAAACATAACATACCATTTGCAAAGTCTTGGTTACCAAAAGACTATGATTTTTCTGAAAAGGAAATTATTGCAAAACCAAGGGAAGGAAGAGGATCAAGAGGAATTTTGATTAATCCTTTAAATCCCTCAGAATTACCAGAAGGGTATATGATTCAACCTTTGGTAAAAGGGAAAGAAATTACTACTGCAGTATATGTAACAAAAGAAAATTTTCTTCATTCTATTTTTACTATGGAAAGGGAATTATCTAATGGTACTACTTCTAAATCTAAAGTTATATTCGATTATGACAATGATTTGAGGATAATAATTCAAAAAATGATAGACTTAGGAGGCTTAAAGGGAAGTTTCAATTTGCAGTCTATAGTTACAATAACTGGAGAAATAATTCCATTTGAAGTGAATTGCAGAATTTCAGGTACAAATTCAATACGACATAACTTAGGTTTTCAAGATGTTAAATATGCTGTTCAGGAATATTTATTTGATATAAAACCAGATGAAGCAAAACCAATTAAAGGAATTGCGACTCGCATTTTGCTGGATGTTGTTTATCCTGAAGCTGAGGATGAAAACAATCTTAATAATAAATTTTCACAACACGTTTTATATTAAATAGATAATGATTAAATATATTTTCTTTGATGTTTCTGGAACTATTTTAGGGAAACCAATTTTATTTCAGAAAATTAATGAGGCTTTAAATACCTTTGGTTATATAATTTCGCTTGATGAAATAAAATATAAACATAAATTATTGTCAGAAATTATTCATTTCCCAGATAGAACAGATGTTGAATTTTATAATTATTTTAATGCCGAACTTCTCCGTTTATTAGGTATTATTCCAACAGAGGAATTATTGTCAGCCATTTTTGAAAGCTGTACTTATTTGCCTTGGGAAAAATTTGAAGACTCCAAAGTTTTGACGGAAATTGAAATACCAATCGGAGTAATTTCAAATTTTAATGGCACCTTAAAAGATAAATTAAATCAATTTTTCGGCCCTGTTTTTAAAGATATTCTTGTTTCTGAAGAATTAGGAATTGCGAAGCCTAAAATTGGATTTTATCAGAAGGCTTTAGATACAATTGGTTATGATGCCAGTGAGATCTTGTATATTGGAGATTCGATGAAATTAGATATTGAGCCGGCAAGCCAATTAGGTATCAAGAGTTTATTAATAGATCGTGATGATTTTTATAAAAAATCAAGTTATAAAATCAGCAGTCTTAATGAGATTTTAAAGTATATTTAATGAAATCACTTGCGATAATTGGAAGTGGAGACTTAGGCCAGCAAATAGCTTATTATGCCATTTCTGACAATCATTATGATAAAGTAATCTTTTTTGATGACTTTTCAACTAGTAAAACAGTAAATGGATTTTTAATAGCCGGTAATTCTGATTGTATTGAAAAAGAATTTTTGCTTAAGAGTTTTGATGAATTAATTATTGGCATAGGATATAAACATTTGGAAATCAGAAAAAAAATGTATGAAAGATTTGATGGAAAAATTCCATTTGGAAAAATTATACATTCATCTTCCTGGTTAGATAAAAGCTCAAAAATTGGTGTTGGTTGTGTCATTTATCCCAGATGCAGTATTGATGCAAATGTTGTCATAGAAAATAATATAATAATTAATATAGGATGTACAGTAGCACATGATACAAGAATACAAAACCATTGTTTTCTTTCTCCAAGAGTCGCTTTAGCAGGTTTTATAGATGTTGAAGAACAATGTGTTTTAGGAATTAATTCTACAATTATTGATAATATAAAAATTATCGCAAAAACACAAATTGGCGGAGGGACAGTTGTAATAAAAAGTATTGAGAAATCGGGGTTATATGTTGGTAATCCAATGAAATTTATAAGATAAAATTATTATTTAATTTATACAGTATTAAGAGAATGATACCATTTAATAAGCCTTATCTAACAGGTAAAGAAACACACTATATTTATGATGCTGTAAATTCTGGAAAAATTTCCGGAAATGGTAAGTATACTCAAAAATGTCAATCTTTTTTTGAATCTAAATATGGTTTTAAAAAATGTTTATTGACAACATCTTGTACAGATGCACTAGAGATGGCTGCTATTTTAGCTGAGATTAAAGAAGGAGATGAAGTAATTGTGCCAAGTTTTACATTTGTTTCTACTGCGATTGCATTTATTCGTCAGGGGGCAAAAATTGTCTTCGCAGATTCCTATAGCGATAATCCAAATATTGATGCTGATAAAATTGAAGCATTGATAACTGATAAAACAAGAGCAATCGTGCCTGTTCATTATGCAGGTGCTTCTTGTGATATGGACAAGATTATGGAACTTGCCAGTAAATATAACCTACTGGTTATTGAAGATGCCGCACAAGCAATAGATAGTTTTTATATTGGAAAAGATGGTGTTAAACGTGCATTGGGATCTATTGGGAATCTGGCAGCTTTCTCCTTTCATGAAACAAAAAACATTATATCTGGTGAAGGAGGAATGTTAACTATTAATGATGAAAGATTTATACATAGAGCAGAAATAATTTGGGAGAAAGGAACAAATAGAGCTGAATTTTTTAGAGGAGAAGTAAACAAATATGGATGGGTAGATACTGGATCATCATTTTTGCCTTCTGAAATTATAGCGGCTTTTCTTTGGGCTCAAATTGAAAATTTAGACTCTATACAACAAAAAAGAGTCATGCTCTGGTCTTACTATTTTTCAGAGATTAGTAAATTGGAAATAGATGCTTTTAAATTGCCAATTGTGCCGGAGTTTGCTACAAACAATGGGCATATGTTTTATTTGAAATGTTTTGATGGAAGCGTACGTGAAAAGTTAATACAAAGTCTTAAAGAAGAAGGTTTTCATGCAGTGTTTCATTACCTGTCTTTGCATTCTAGTGAATTCTATAAAGATAAACATGATAAAAGAGAACTTTTAAATTCAGATCATTTTACAGATTGCTTAGTTCGTTTACCACTTTATTTTGAATTAGAGCAAAATAATTTGGATGCTATTGTACAATGCATAAAGAATAATTTTAAATAAAGTGAGTTTAAAAATTGAATCTTTATTACGTTATTTTAAAAATGAAGACCGATCAAAAAATATTCAGGCTAATGTTATAGGTTCTATAATATTAAAAGGAATAAGTATTTTTCTTAGCCTTTTAATTGTACCAATAACTATAAATTATATCTCACCTTATCAATATGGAGTATGGATCACTATATCTTCTATCATTGGATGGTTAAGTTTTTTTGATATTGGATTTGGAAATGGACTTAAAAATAAATTTGTTGAAGCTGTCACTCATGGTAAAATAAAACTAGCGAGAATTTATGTAAGTACAACTTATTCAATTTTAATATTAATCATTTTTGGCATTTGGCTTTTATCAGTTATACTTTCCAGATTTGTTGATTGGCCTAAATTCTTAAATGTTAAGGGAATCAATAATGAGAATTTTTTTTATATCTTACTAATTGTTCTTTCAACCTTTGCATTTCAGTTTATTTTTGGATTGATCAATACTATTTTATCAGCCCTTCAAAGGCCGGTAATAACATCTCTGATAAACGTAATTAGTCAATTCTTAATTTTAGTCGGAATATTTGTATTATCTAAATTAAGCACAGGTTCAATTATAAATCTTAGCTTATTGATAGGGCTTGTAAATACCTCAGTTCTGTTTGTTTTTTCTCTCTATTTATTTTCAACTTCGCTAAATAAATATTCGCCAAAATTAAAATATGTTAGGTTTAAGTATGCTAAAGGTTTGTTAAGCTTAGGATTGAATTTTTTTATTTTACAGATTATTTCAATCATATATTATGAAACAAATAATATCATAATAACAAAATCATTAAGTCCTCTGGATGTTACAATTTATAATCTGGCATTTAAATATGTTTCAATTATAGGAATGTTTTTTAGTATCATTTTAGCTCCTTTTTGGAGCGCATTTATAGAAGCCAGAGTGCTAAATGATTTGACATGGATGCGATTGGAAACAAAAAAATTATACAAAGTATTTACTCTGTTCTTTTTTGGAACTATTGTACTCGTTTTTTGTTCACCATTTGCTTATAAAATATGGTTTGGAAAAAGCGTAACTGTACCGCTTCAGTTAACCATATACATGGGTATCTGGCAAATTTTTAATATGTGGAATTCATTACATTCTACTTTAATATACGGATTTGGAAAAATTAGATTACAAATAATTGCTTCAGTAACAGTTGGAATATTAAATATTCCGTTAACTATTTTTTTTTGTATGAGATGGGGTTTAAATGGAGTTGTTTTGTCGCAAATCATTTTGGCGGCATTAATTTCATGGATCGGACCACTTCAATTGAGTACCTTATTTAATAAAAAAGCATATGGAATCTGGAATAAATAAAAAACCAAATATTCTAATTATAACCAGTTTTTTATCTAATGATAATTCTTCACAAATGATTTGGGACGTTACTAAGTCTCTTGAAGATTATTATTGCGTTGATATTTTGTCAAAATATCCAGTAAAAAAAGAGTTTTTTAATATATATTCTGCCTATAGTAATTATGAAAAATTAATTCATAGTTATTTTAATATTTTAGAAAGTAAATTTAAAAGTTTTAAAAAGAAAATAATAAAGTCCGTAGAAAAAAAAACGCTCCCTTATTATTTTTTTGGAATTAATGAAGAAAAGCCTCCGGTAAATCCTAAAAGGATCGTAAGTAAAATAGACAAGGAATATGATTTTATTTTAATTTTTTTTTGGCAAGGATTGTTAACTTCAAAAACGTTACAGGAAATATATAAAAAAACTAAAAAGCCTTTATTGTTAATTGCTGCTGATATGTTTCCAATGACAGGAGGATGTAGTTATTTCTGGGACTGTGATAGATTGAAAAATTCATGTGGTAAATGCCCGGGGATCTCTTCAAATAATGAAAATGATACTACAAGAAAGAATTTTTTATTTAAAAAAGAAATATTAAGTAATTTAAATTGTGTTTTTTTAGGTAATTCATGGCAAATAAATCATGCAAAAAAATCAGGATTGTTCAAAAATATGGAAAAAATTTATCCTATTGTCGATGAAGATGTATTTAAGCAAAGAGATAAATTATTATTAAAACAAAAGTTTAATTATTCTAATAAGATAGTTTTATTTTTTGGAGCATTAGGTGTTAACGACCCACGCAAAGGGTTTCAATATTTATTAGACTCTTTGAAATTGCTTTCGGAATTAAGGCCGGATTTAATTAAAAATATAGTTTTGTTAGTTGCCGGAAGTGGAGATAAAGTTGAAGGCTTAGATAAATTTGAAGTAAAATACACAGGCCATCTTACATTTGATCAATTAGCTGAACATTATGCCTTGGCTGATGTTTTTCTCAGTCCTAGTATACAAGATGCCGGACCAATGATGCTTAATCAAGCTCTTATGTGTGGTACACCTGCAGTTGCATTTAATATAGGAACAGCTTGCGATATTATAAATGACAATACCGGATATTTGGCAAAATATAAAGACAGTAAAGATTTTTGTAACGGAATAATTCAAATAATTACTAAGTCAGATACTGAACTTCAGCAAATTTCTGAAATTTGTAGAATTCAATCGCTGGAAAGATCCTCGTATAAAGGATTTCGAAATGGAATTTTAACTTCTTATAATAAAATTAAAAGTAACTAATTAAGTAATCAGTTTTTTAATGAAACAAAAAATATTAAACATATTTATAAATTGTGTTTCCTTTTTTTTCTCTCTTTCGAGCTCTTTAAAATTTATGGATAAATTTAATTTATTATATTCTTTATGGATTAAAAAAAATTTCAGAAAAGCAGTTAATGTAAGTGTTAGGTATCCGATATATTTAAGGGGTTCACAATATATCACCATTGGGGTTAATTTTGATTGTGATCAGAGATTAAGATTAGATGCAATTGATGAATTTCTGGGAGAAAAATTTTCTCCGGAAATTATAATAGGAAATAATGTTTCAATTCAGAAAGATTGTCATATTGGAGCTATAAGTCGTGTTGTTTTAGGAAACAATGTGCTATTAGCAAGTAAGGTTTTTATAACAGATCATTCACATGGACAAGCTACGAAAGAAGATATCCTTTTTCCACCATCACAGAGAAAATTATTCAGCAAAGGGCCGGTAATAATTGAAGATAATGTTTGGTTAGGGGAGGGTGTTGTTGTTTTGTCTGGCGTAACAATTGGAGAAAACAGCATAGTTGGTGCAAATGCAGTAGTAACGAAATCAATACCTAAAAATAGTATAGTAGGAGGTAATCCTGCCAGAATAATAAGAGAAATTAGTTGATGGAAGAAAAAAAAGCAAGGGTAATAGCGTTTTATTTACCTCAATATCATCCAATACCTGAAAATGATCAATGGTGGGGGAAGGGGTTTACGGAATGGACAAATGTTGGAAAAGCAAAATCATTTTTTAAGGGTCATTACCAACCGAGAATACCTGCAGATCTGGGATATTATGATTTGCGAGTGCCAGAGACTCGAAAAGCTCAGGCTGATATGGCAAAGGAATATGGTGTAGAAGGTTTCTGTTATTGGCATTATTGGTTTGGTAACGGAAAAAGATTAATAGAAAGGCCATTTAATGAAGTACTCTCTTCTGGGGATCCTGATTTTCCTTTTTGTTTAGCCTGGGCAAACGAAACATGGAAAGGTTTTGATCATGGATTGAAGAATAGAAATATATTAATAGAACAGCTATATCCCGGAGTTGAAGACTATACAGATCATTTTTATGCAGTTCTTCCGGCATTTAAAGATAAAAGGTATATTACCGTAAATGAGCAACCCTTATTTATGATTTATAAACCTCTAGCGATAGAAGAAATCAAGGTTTTTATGGAAACATGGAAAAAGCTTGCGGTTGAAAATGGTTTACCGGGTATATATTTTGTAGGGCATCACAATGATCTTAGAAATAGCTTAAATGATGTTATAGTTACAGGTGTAGATGCAGTGAATACAACACGACTTAATAATTATATTATTAACCATAGGTCATTTATTGAAAAAGCGATTAGCCGAATAAAAAGAATTTTTATTGGAAATGCCGCAGCTTATGCTATTCCATATAAAATAATGTCTAAATTTTTTTTAGTTAAAGAAGAAGATGTACTGCCAAATGTATTTCCTAGTATTATTCCAGGTTGGGATCATACTCCAAGAAGTGGGCGTGAAGGATTGGTGATGACAGAATCTACTCCGGAATTGTTTGAAAAACATGTGAAAGAAGCATTAGAATTAGTTCGTGATAAAGATGATGAAAATAAAATAATTTTTATCAAATCCTGGAATGAATGGGCTGAAGGTAACTATATGGAGCCTGATTTGAAATGGGGGAAAAAATATCTTGAAGCCTTTAAAAGACAAGTTGTTAAATGACCAAAAGAGAATTAATGAAAATGTCGGTTATTATACCAGTTTTTAATGCGGAGAATTATTTAAAGAGATGTTTAGATAGTGTTCTTAATCAAACACTTCGAGATATTGAGATAATTTGTATTGATGATTGTTCAGCAGACAGTTCGTTTGAAATTTTGCAGAATTTTGCAAAAATAGACTCTCGTTTAACAATTCTTAGAAATGTTAAAAACATCGGGCAAGGCCTAACAAGAAATAAAGGAATAGATTTAGCTAAGGGTGAATATATTGCTTTTGTGGATTGTGATGATTGGATAGAAACTGATATGTATCAGGCTCTGTATGAAAAAAGCGATTATGAAAAGTATGATGTAATATGCTGTAATTTAGTTTTTGATTTTCCAGATGGCACCAAGGGAATACCAAAAATGCCTCCTTCTGACGTTATTACACAAAAATTTCTTATTAACGAAGCACTAAATCCAACTATACAGTTTTTTTCGCCAAATTCACCGTGCGATAAAATATTCAAAAGAGAATCAATTGAAAGATTGAAACTTAGATTTGAAAGCGAACGAGTTTTTTTATATGAAGACAAACTTTTCAATTTAATATTTTTAGCATCAAATCCATCTTTTTATTTTGAAACAAAAGTCTTTTATCACTACATGATAAGAGATGGCAGTACAATGACATCTTACAAAAAAGATTTTGCACAAAAATATTTCTTGATGGATGAAAAGGTAAAAGAACTTTTGATTAATTACAATTTACTTAATGTTGAACAATCTAAAAGGTTAAGTAAAAGTTTATTTGAAATAACATTTGTTTTATGCTTAAATGCATTAGTTTATAATAAATCTTTAAAAGGGAAATTCCTTGATTTTTATAATTTGATTAATGATAAAAGAATTTCGTCAAATGCAAAATTGTTTAAAATACAGGATATACCGGAATCTTCTTCAAAGCTTAAAGGTTTCGTAAAAAAAATCTGTTTTTTGATATTGAAATATTTAAAATAATTTAAGCAAACTATAAATTGATATTTATTTATTTAAAAAAATCAGAAAAGAATCTGAAATGCTTTCTTATAATATTATTTAATAATTACGTATGTTTAGTTCAATAATATTATATAACGCATTATTGTTGTTTTCTGTATTATTTGCCTATTTGGGTGTAATAATGGAAAATAAATCCATTGGAAATTTTTTTACAATGTGTTCTATGCTTGTTCTTATTATTCCTGCTTCGGTTAGATATGGAATAGGAACTGATTATTTTAGCTACGAGAATATATATAATAATATTATTGATGGTAAAGAAATAGAAACAGAGCCTTTTTTTTGGTTAATAAACTATATGGTTTCTATTTTTGATGGCGGCTTAAATTGGGTACTAGCAATATCATCTTTTATTTTTATTGCTTTTGTATATAAAAGCTTTAATAAAGAGGTATTAGTATTAGGTGTTTTTTTTTCTTTCCTGATGCTATATTCGGATTCTTATAATGCTGTTAGGCAGGTTATTGCGGTGTCAATTTCGTTATATGCGACTTCTATTCTGCTTGAAAATGATAAAAAAGCAACATTTAAGTTTTTACTCTTAATTTCTTTAGGGACGTTATTTCATTTCTCTTGTATTTTTAGTGTTTTAATTTTATTACTTATACGAATTAAAATACCTCGAATTTTAAGCATTTGTATATTTATCTTCTTTTGGTTTTTTTCTCCAATTATTGCCGGTAAATTATTAACTTTTCCTCTTGTAGAAGCTTCAAAATATGCTGTTTATGCAGATATGGATGAGTTTTCAGCTTCACAGGAACTAGGGACAGGACTAGGTTTTTTATTGCAGATTTTACCTCCTTTAATTGTAGTTTTTTTTAAAGAGAAAATTTTTCAGGATGAGTTTTTACAAAAATTTTACGGAAACTGTGCATTATTTCTTATAGTCATAAAAATGATGGCTATCCATTTAGTAATATTATATCGATTTGTTGACAGTTTTGATTTTTTGTATGTCTTAATGATGGTAGAAATATGTAAAAATTATAAAAAATCATGGTTTAATTTGGGAGTCGCAAGTATTTCTATTTTCATAGGACTTCTGTTTTTTGAATATTTTTTAATTAAAGGAATTAATGAAATTGTTCCTTATCAAATGATTAATATTTTATAAAAAAATCAATAAAATAATTATTAACTAGTAGTTGATATAAAAGTAGTAAAGTGAAAATTATATATTGTATACATAGTACTTGTAATTCCGGAGGAATGGAACGTGTACTTTCTAATAAGGTTAATTATTTATCTAGTTTACCAAATTATGAGATTTACATCATAACAACGGGCCAAAGAGGAAGACCTCATTTTTATGATATAAATCCAAGTGTTAAATGTATAGATTTAGACATCAATTATTCTGAAACGGTTATTTCTAATCCAATTAAGAGAATTTGTAAGTCATTTGGAAAATATTTAAAACATAAAAATAAATTAAAAGAAATACTATTCAATTTAAAAGCAGATATCGTTATTTCAATGTTTACTAACGATGTAAATTTTCTTTATAAGATAAAAGACGGATCTAAAAAAGTTCTTGAAATTCATTTTAGCAGAGAGTTTCGACTATTAGCGAATCGTAAAGGCATTACGAGATTACTCGATGTTTATATGACAAATTTTAACGATAAGTTAGTTCCCAAATATGATCGTTTCGTTGTTTTAACGAAAAAAGATAAACAAAGTTGGAAGGATAATAAAAATATTTCAGTTATATACAATTCAGTCACAAATAGTGATAATAAGATTGTTTCCTCATTAGAAAATAAAAAAATTCTTGCAATAGGTCGTTTATCATTTCAAAAAAATCTGGAACTATTAATCGAATTATGGAGTGAAATATCTAAAATTCACCTAGATTGGAGTTTGACAATTGTAGGGACCGGTGATTCTAAAGAATTAAAGAATAAAATAAGAATGATGAATTTAGAGAATGTAATCAATCTTGTTTCATCAACTAATGCAATAAATGATTATTATATAAATAGCTCTTTATATTTAATGACATCCAGATTTGAAGGTCTGCCGATGGTTTTATTGGAAGCTCAAAATTTTGGATTACCTATTGTTTCGTTAGATTGTAAATGTGGGCCCAATGAAATTATAACTGATGGTGAAGATGGTTTCTTAATAAAGATGGAAGACAGCTCTGGATTCATTAAGAAAACATCGATGTTAATTGAAAATGATTCGATGCGAAAAGAATTTGGAAAAAAAGCAAAGGTAAATTCATCAAGGTTTTCAGAAGAAGTAATAATGAAACAATGGATTTCATTGTTTGAAGAATTAGTAAACTAACAAAGAATGAAAGTACTGCTTGATAATATTATTTTTTCGCTTCAAAAATCAGGAGGGGCATCTGTAGTTTGGCAGCAGCATCTTCAAAGATTGCTTTTAGATAGTGATTTTGAATCTTCTATTATTGAATTTGACAATGCTTCGGATAATCTTTTTCGAAAAGAATTAGATATTGACACCACTATAATCAAAGAATGTAATTCACGCTTTTTAGCATTAAAAAGGTATTTAGATATTGAGAGCCAAATGAATGAAAAACACTTATTTCATTCTTCTCATTATCGACTTGATAAATCTAAAAATGCTACAAACGTAACTACGGTTCATGATTTTACTTACGAGTAT
Source organism: Flavobacterium sp. XS2P24 (assembly GCF_030010285.1). Classification (NCBI taxonomy): domain Bacteria; kingdom Pseudomonadati; phylum Bacteroidota; class Flavobacteriia; order Flavobacteriales; family Flavobacteriaceae; genus Flavobacterium; species Flavobacterium sp. XS2P24. The sequence goes on along the minus strand of NZ_JASCRU010000004.1, from coordinate 164,286 downwards.
TTTAGAAAAGGTATTAAACAAAAAGTACATTCCTGGCAAAAATACAATGCAATAAATGGCTCAAAAGGAGTTATTTGTATTTCGAATAGTACTAAAAATGATTTGCTGAAATTTCTTCCAAATTTTGATAAAAGCAAAATCCGTGTAATATATAATGGTGTAGATGAGTCTTTTAAGCCTCTTGATTTAAATTCTAAACTTGATTTTATATCTCCGTTTGAAGAGGGAAGCTATGCGATTTATGTAGGAGATAGAAAATCGCCGCATAAGAATTTTAATGTTGCTGTTGAAGCTTGTTCAATAGCTAGAATTCCACTTGTTATGATTGGAGGAGGAGTTTTAGATATTGAAGAAGAATCTTATTTAAAGCTGAAATTGGGAAATATAGGTTTTAAATGTATTACCGGTGTTACAACGGCAAATTTGAATTTTTTTTATAATAATGCAAAAGTCTTGTTGTATCCATCATTATATGAAGGTTTTGGAATACCGGTAGTAGAAGCTCAAAAAGCAGGATGCCCGGTAATTGCTGTAAACACATCATCAATACCTGAAGTTATAGGGAATTCTTATTTAGCATTAAAGGATGCAAGTGCGGTATTGATTGCTGAAAAAATAAAAGAAATTTCTTCAAGCGAAACTTTTGTTAGAGAATCTATAGAGATGGGATTTGAAAAAGCTAAATCTTTTAGTTGGCAGAAAACATATGATGATACAAAAGAATTTTATAAAGATTTAGGATAATGGGAAAGTATGGAATTTTTGGTTTTTCAAAATTGCTAATATCAGTAGTTTATACTAAATTGTTTTTTAGACAAGCCAGATTGATTAGATTACCTTTTGATATTAGAAATAAAAACTATATCAAAATTGGACGAGGTTTTACAACCGGTTTTGGATGTAGAATTGAAGCGTATCCAAAAGATAAACGTAAAGTTTTATTTATTGGAGAAAATGTGCAAATGAATGACTATGTTCATATTACAGCAATGGAAAGTGTTGTTATAGGAAACAACGTGCTTATGGCAAGTAAAATTTATATTTCTGATTGTTCACACGGCAGTTATTTGGGAAACACAAATGATAGTAATCCAGATTCAATACCAGCAGAAAGAGCATTGTTTTCTAAGCCAGTTGTTATCAAAGACAATGTATGGCTGGGTGAATTTGTTTCTGTTTTGCCAGGAGTTACAATAGGTAAAGGAACTATTGTTGGAGCAAATTCAGTAGTTTCAAAAAATTTGCCTGATTATGTAATTGCAGTGGGAACTCCAGCAAAACCTATAAAAAAGTATAATTTTGAAACCCAAAAATGGAAAAAAATATAAATATCGTGGACATGAAAAATATATTAATAACAGGAGGAGCAGGGTTTATAGGAAGTAATCTTGCCGTTAAATTAATAAACAAAGGACATAAAATAACGGTTTTAGATAATCTTTCGCCACAAATTCATGGAGATAATCCGGAACAACATTCTCCATTGTATAAAAGTATTGCAGATAAAGTAAAGTTTATAAAAGGTACTGTAACATCAAAACAAGACTGGATTAAAGCTATTGAAGGACAAGATATCATTGTGCACTATGCAGCCGAAACTGGAACTGGTCAGTCCATGTACGAAATACAAAAATACGTTGACGTAAATGTTAACGGTACCGCTATAATGTTAGACTTACTGGCCAATACGAAACACCAAGTAAAGAAAGTAGTTATTGCTTCATCCCGATCCATTTATGGCGAGGGAAAGTATATTAATGAAAGAGGTGAAAGTGTTTACCCACAACACCGTACATCAGAGTTTATGGATGGTGGTGATTTTGAGGTTAAATTTTCAGGTTCAGAAATTTTAAAATTAGTAGGGACAGACGAGGAATCTAAAATTCATCCCTCTTCGGTTTATGGAATTACCAAGCAGAATCAAGAGCAGATGATTATGACTGTTTGCCCAACCTTGGGAATTGCACCAGTAGCATTCCGTTACCAAAATGTTTTTGGACCAGGACAATCTTTAAAAAATCCTTATACAGGAATTTTATCTATTTTTTCTACTCAAATTAAAAATGGAAATGGTATTAATATCTTTGAAGACGGAAAAGAAACACGTGATTTTGTGTTTATAAATGATGTAGTAGATGCAACAATTTTAGGAATAGAAAAGGATACCGCAGATGGAGAAGTTTTTAATGTAGGTACAGGAGTTGCCACAGACGTTATTAGCGTTGCGACTAATCTAATCAAAAATTATGGAGTTGATGTTCCACTTACGATCAGTGGCAATTACCGATTGGGAGATATTCGCCATAATTATGCTGACTTAACTAAAATTAAATCTAAATTAGGTTTTGAACCTAAGTATTCTTTTGAGGCAGGATTAAAAGAGTTTACAAACTGGGTAAATACGCAAGAGGTAGAAAAGGATAACTATCAAAAATCTATTGATGAAATGAAAGCAAAAGGATTGTATAAATAATGAACTTAAAAGATAAAATTTCAGGTAAAAAAATATTGTTTTTCTCCGTTCAAACTTTTAATCTTGAAAAAGAGATAAAGCAAAAAATGGAGGAAAATGGTGCAATTGTAACTTATTATGATGAAAGACCTTCTAATAATAATTTTACCAAAGGAATAATTAGATTAAAAAGAAGCCTTTATCAAAAAAAAATTGATGAATACTATCATGATATTTTAAAGGAGACAGAGCGTGTTTCTTTTGATTTTTTATTTGTTAACAGAGGAGAGATAATCACGGTAGAATTTCTTAAAAAGTTTAAGCAGCAGCAACCTAATTGTGAATTAATATTTTTTACTTGGGATTCTTTTACAAACCATGCGCATCCTACTACAATACTAAAATATTTTCACAAAAGATTTAGTTTTGATTTAGAAGATGCTGAAAAATATAATATTGGCTTTAGGCCGCTATTCTATTTAGACAAATATAAAAACTTCAAAAAAAATAATGTATCTAATGAAAAATATGATCTTTTGTTTTTAGGAACAGCACATTCAGATCGTTATTTGATTAGTACTGAAGTTTCAAATTGGTGTTCTAAAAATGGACTTACAACTTTTACTTTTTATTATATGCATAGCAAAGCTGTATATTGGTATAAAAAATCATTTGATAAAAGTTTTAAAGAATTTGATTATAAAAAATTAAGTTTTAATAGCCTCAGCACCGATGAAATTGTAAATCTTTACAAAATGTCTAATGTGATTTTAGATATCAATCATCCTGGTCAAAAAGGATTGACAATGCGTACATTTGAGGCTATTGGATCTGGTAAGAAAATGATAACTACAAATGCGGAAGTTAAAAAATATCCATTTTATTCTCCGGATGTTTTTTACGTGATTGATAGAAATAATATTGTTTTAGATAAAAGTTTCTTTTCTAGTCCAATTGCACATGTTACAGAAAGTATATATTATAAATGTTCTGTAGAAGGTTGGTTATCAGATATTTTTGTAAAGTCTGAAAAAGAAGATTGGAAAGGTCTAATGAATAATTAAGTATTTTTGGGGATTTTTATATCAAGAATCTCAAGCTTATTTTTGAAAATCTATCCAAAAGTTTCGGTAGTGCGCGAATATGAATCAGGAGCGAATAAAAGCCAAAAAAAAATATAAAATATTTTTGAACTCTACCATAACGTACTCTAATAAGTTAGGATGGTTTTTTGATTATTACTAAAAAATAAATAAATAAGGAGGCTTTATCTCAATTCAAATAAATGAAAATTATAATCACAGGAGGCACAGGATTTGTTGGTAACAATCTTCAAAACTATTTAACGGCTACATATGAAATAGAAACTATGAGTGTTCGTTATGAACATGATCAGCAATTTGATATTAAGGCAGACATAGTAATACACCTAGCTGGCAAAGCGCACGATTTGAAAAAGGTTTCCAAACCAAAGGATTATTACGAAGCTAATTTTGAGTTGACCAAGCAATTGTTTGATGCTTTCATAGTATCAGAGGCATCCATTTTTATTTTTATGAGTACGGTAAAAGCGGTGGCAGATGAAGTTAAAGGAATATTAAGCGAAGACGAAATACCTGATCCCAAAACTCATTATGGGATTGCAAAGCAGCAAGCTGAACAGTACATTTTGAATAAAGAAATACCAGAGGGTAAACGGGTTTATATTTTAAGACCTTGTATGATTCATGGTCCTGGTAATAAAGGGAATTTAAATTTATTGTATCAATTAGTTGCTAAAGGATTGCCATGGCCACTTGGGGATTTCAAAAATAAGCGATCTTTTTTAAGCATTGAAAACCTTTGTTTTGTTATTAAAGAATTATTAGAAAATAGCGCTATAACTTCAGGAGTCTATCAGGTTTCAGATGATGTGCCTTTGTCAACGAATCAATTAATTCAATTGCTTGGGACGAGTTTAAATAAAAAAAGTAACATTTGGAATATAAGCTCCTCTTTGGTTAAAGGGGTTGCTAAACTAGGAGATTATTTGCATTTTCCACTCAACTCAGAACGCCTACAAAAATTAACGGAGAATTATGTGGTTAGTAATCGAAAAATTGTAATAGCAATGGGTAAACCTTTACCAATACAATCAGAAGAAGGTTTATTAAAAACATTTCAATCATTTAAAAAATAATTATAATATGACTATTGAAAAAACAGTTATACAAGATTTAGTAATCATAACTCCTAGAGTTTTTGAAGACTCAAGGGGGTACTTTTTTGAAGCCTACAACCGAGCTCAATTTCATGAAAATGGGATAAAATATCAGTTCATTCAAGACAACCAATCATTTTCAAAGCGTGGAGTGATTCGCGGATTGCATTTGCAAATTAATCCTTTTGCGCAAGCTAAATTGGTTCGCGTCTTAGAGGGAGAAATCCTTGATGTAGCTGTAGACTTGCGAAAAAAATCACCTACTTATGGGCAACATTTCAGTGTGGTTTTAAGTGCGGATAATAAAAAACAATTAATGGTACCTCATGGCTTTGCTCATGGTTTTTCGGTTTTGAGTGAAACTGCCTCTGTGATGTATAAAGTAGATCAACTGTACCATAAAGAAAGTGAGAGAGGAATTCGTTATGATGACCCTACTCTTGCAATAGATTGGCAATTAGATTCTAAAGAGATTGTTGTTTCAGAAAAAGATTTAATTTTGCCTAGTTTTAATGAAATAGATTGGAGTTTTGAATAATAAAGGAAAAATCTTAGTTACGGGATCTAAAGGACAATTGGGTTCTGAATTGGCTGTATTGTCAAAAAATTATACTCAGTTTGAATGGTTTTTTACAGATAGAGATGAACTGGATTTGTGTGATTTAGTAGCTTTAGAAACTAAATTAACCACCATTAATCCGCAATTTATCATTAATTGTGCGGCACATACTGCTGTAGACAGGGCAGAGTCCGAGCCTGAATTAGCGGATGTTTTAAACCACCAAGCAGTTGCTGTAATTGCAAAATGGAGTCTGGCCAATGGCTGTAAATTGATACATGTTTCTACCGATTATGTTTTTGACGGTACTGCAGCTACTGCATTGACTGAAACAGCTTTGACGAATCCTATTAATGTTTATGGTTTGACTAAGCTGGCAGGTGAAAAGGCCTCCTTGCAAGAAAATCCGACTACAATTATTATCAGGACTTCTTGGGTGTATTCCAGTTTTGGAAATAATTTTGTAAAAACGATGTCTCGATTGATGCAAGAAAGGGATAGCTTAAATGTTGTAAATGATCAGATAGGAAGTCCTACTTATGCCGCAGATTTAGCTCAAGCCCTCATGACGATATTGATACATGATAATTGGCAGGCAGGTATTTATAATTTTTCCAATGAAGGAGAGATCAGTTGGTATGAATTTGCATTGGCAATAAAAGAAATAGGAGGTTTTGATTGTGAAATCAGCGGAATTTCTTCCTCGGCATATCCAACACCAGCAAAACGCCCTCAATATTCTTTATTGGATAAAACTAAGATAAAAGATACTTTTGGAGTTGTAGTGCCGAATTATAAAGATAGTTTGGAAAAATGTTTAAAAATTATATAAAATGAAAAAAATATTAATAACTGGTGGAGCCGGTTTTATTGGATCTCACGTAGTAAGACGTTTCGTAAACAAATATCCTCAGTATCAAATATTCAATTTGGATGCCCTTACTTATGCAGGTAATTTGGAGAATATTGTTGATATAGAGGCAGCATCTAATTATACTTTTATAAAAGGAGATATCGTTGATGCTATATTTATAGATCAATTATTTGCGGAGCATCAATTTGATGGCGTTTTGCATCTTGCTGCTGAATCCCATGTGGATCGTTCTATCACTGATCCGTTATCTTTTGTGAAAACAAATGTTATTGGAACGATGAACCTGTTAAATGCTGCTAAAACTATTTGGCAAGGTAATTATGAAGGAAAACGTTTTTACCATATCAGTACCGATGAGGTTTATGGTAGCTTAGGTGCTGAAGGATTATTCACCGAAACTACAGCTTATGACCCTAATTCTCCGTACTCTGCTTCTAAAGCGAGTTCGGATCATTTTGTAAGAGCGTATGGGGAAACGTACGGTTTGCCTTATGTATTGACGAATTGTTCCAATAATTATGGGCCTTACCATTTTCCAGAAAAATTAATTCCTTTGTTTATTAATAATATTATTCAAAATAAACCTCTACCTGTTTATGGCGATGGGAAATACACGCGTGATTGGCTTTTTGTTGAAGATCATGCCGTGGCGATTGATTTAGTATTTCATGAAGGTGTCAACCACGATACGTATAATATTGGCGGTTTTAATGAATGGCAAAACATTGACTTGGTTAAATTGCTTTGCAAAATAATGGATGAAAAATTAGGAAGGGTTTCAGACACATCGGAGCAATTGATCGCTTATGTGAAAGACCGCCCAGGACATGATTTGCGCTATGCCATTGACGCTTCTAAGATAAACAAAGAGCTCGGATGGAAGCCATCGGTTACTTTTGAACAGGGGTTAGAAAAAACTGTAAATTGGTATTTGGAAAATCAAACCTGGTTGAACAATATCACTTCTGGGGAGTATGCCACTTATTACGAAAAACAGTATCATTAGTGTTCAGTGATCAGTGTTCAGTAATCAGGTTTCAGTATTTCGTTTTGTGAAAAATTAGTCAAAAGTTTAAAGTCGAAAGACGAAAAGTCAAAAAAATATGAAGGGAATTATATTAGCAGGAGGCTCAGGAACCCGTTTGCATCCATTAACTTTAGCGATGAGCAAACAAATGATGCCTGTTTATGACAAGCCTATGATTTATTATCCGTTGTCTACTTTAATGATGGCTGGAATTAATGAAATATTAATTATTTCTACGCCACATGACTTACCTAATTTCAAGAAGTTATTAGGAGATGGAGCTGCAATAGGTTGTCAATTCAGTTATGCAGAACAGGCTATTCCTAATGGTTTGGCGCAAGCTTTTGTTATTGGTGAAGAATTTATAGGAAATAACAGTGTAGCTTTAGTCTTAGGGGATAATATTTTCTTTGGTTCTAATATGGATGAGTTGTTGCAATCCAATACTAATCCTGAAGGTGGGGTAGTGTTTGCGTATCACGTTTCTGACCCGGAACGGTACGGTGTAGTTGAGTTTGATTCTAATTTTAAAGCACTTTCGATTGAAGAAAAACCTTTGGAACCCAAATCAAATTATGCAGTGCCAGGTTTGTATTTTTATGATAATTCAGTAGTCGAAATTGCCAAAAATATCAAGCCCAGTGCTCGTGGAGAATATGAAATCACCGATGTGAACAAAGTGTACTTGGAAAAAGGAGCTTTGAAAGTAGGTATTTTAAGCAGAGGAACGGCTTGGTTGGATACAGGGACTTTTAACAGTTTAATGCAGGCTGGACAATTTGTACAAGTTATTGAAGAGCGTCAAGGATTGAAAGTAGGTTGCATCGAAGAAATTGCATGGAGGCAAGGCTTTATTACAGAACAACAACTTAAAGAACTGGCTGAACCTTTGAAAAAATCGGGTTATGGAGAGTATCTTTTGGGGTTGTTGAAGAATAAGTTGTAAGTAATTGGTAATCAGTAATTAGTGTTGATTTATTAGTGTTCAGTGATCATGTTCAGTAATAAAAATTAAGGGGCTCAATAACAGCCAAAACAGAGTTTAAAACATGATATATATTGCATTAATTATTTTATTGATAGGTATTGAGCTTTTTTATTTTAAAATAGCGGATAAATACAATATCATCGATAAACCCAATAGTAGATCATCCCATACCTCTATTACTTTAAGAGGTGGTGGTATTATTTTTCCAATAGCCATAAGTATAGCTTGTTTGTTAGGATACGTTTCTTGGCCGGTAACACTTGCAGTGGTATTGGTTGCAGTGGTTAGTTTTATTGACGACATTAAACCCTTACCTCAATTACCACGATTTGTTTCACATGTATTTGCTGTTGGTTTGGTTTTTTATGAGCTGAATTTGTTTTATGAACCTTTGTGGCTACTTCCTGTAGTGTTTGTATTACTCATAGGTTGGGTAAACGCATTCAACTTCATGGATGGTATTAATGGAATAACTGTTTTATATGCTTTGACAGCTATAGTTAGTTTTTCTTTTTTACCCATCAACAAACCTAGTTTACCATTATTAATTACTATGGGATTATCTTGTTTGGCTTTTGGGATATTTAATGTTCGTAAAAAGGCAAAAACCTTTGCGGGTGATGTTGGCAGTATTAGTATGGCACTTTTTTTAGGGTATTTTATGATAAAAACGATTAAAGACTCAGGGCAATTGGGATACATTCTTTTCTTTTCGGTTTATGGAATTGATGCTATCATTACCATCATTACCAGATTACTTAGAAAAGAAAATATATTTCAGCCACACCGTTCTCATTTGTATCAATATCTGGCTAATGAAATGGGCTATTCCCATGTTTTAGTTGCGTTTATTTATGCAGTATTTCAATTAGGAATAAATAGATTGGTTGTTTATATGGATGTCAATGGGTATTTAACCCTATTTTTTATGGGTGGATTTTTATTGCTACAGACGTTTATTTATTTACTTGTTCGAAATTTCGTTACTCGTAAAATGATTCTGGGGAATTCTTAATCCGTTTTTCACTTGTATTTTTATCAAGAATAAAATACTTTGTAGGTATGATAAAACGTTTTTTTGATATTATTTTTTCCCTCTTCACACTTCTCTTATTTTTTTGGGTTGTATTGATTTCTTGGCTGCTGGCTGTTATCGATACGCGGACGAATGGAATCTTTATCCAAGAGCGTATTGGTCAATATGGCAAGAAATTTAAAATATATAAACTCCGTACCATTCCAATTTCATCACCTTCAGAAAATGCTCGTATTTCCCCAATAGGTCAGCTACTTCGAAATTATAAATTAGACGAATTACCTCAACTATATAATATTCTAAAAGGGGATATGAGCGTGGTGGGTCCAAGACCAGATTTATCGGGTTATTATGATTTATTAGAAGGTGAAAATCGTAAAATATTAGAATTGAAGCCAGAATTAACCAGTTTAGCTTCCCTAAAATATAATAAAGAAGAGTTCTTGTTGGAGAAGCAAGAGTCGCCTTTAGCTTATAATGACAGTATTATTTTCCCGGATAAAGTACGGCTGAATCTAGCGTATTACTACAATCGAAGTTTTGGAGGAGATATACTAATTATTTTGAAAACTGTTTGGTTTACTTTTTTTAAAAAATAGCACAACCGATAGTAAAAAGAATATACTATTTCACTCAGATTTATGGAGGTGTTTTTTATTACTTTAGCAGAATTAACTTCCATAGATTTTATTTTCTAGAAGATGGGAAAAAACAAAATTTGGCTTTCACCTCCTCATATGGGAGGCAACGAACAGAAATACATCCAAGAAGCATTTGATTCGAATTGGATTGCTCCTGTTGGTGCTAACATAGATTATTTTGAACAAAATTTAGAAAAGTATTTAGGTTCACATCATGTTGCAGTTTTAAATTCAGGAACTGCCGCTATTCATCTGGGATTAATACTTTTGGGGGTTAAGGCGGGAGATGTCGTAATTTGTCAGAGTATGACTTTTTCAGCATCTGCCAATCCTATTTTATATCAAGGTGCAACTCCTGTTTTTATTGATAGTGAGCTTGAAACTTGGAATTTATGTCCCATTGCGCTTGAAGAGGCGATTCTAGACAGTAGGTCTAAGGGTGTTACCCCAAAAGTAATTATTGCTGTACAATTATACGGCACTCCGTATCAAATAGAAGCCATAAGAGCAGTTGCGGATAAATACTGTATTCCCATTCTTGAAGATAGTGCTGAAGCCTTGGGAAGCCGTTATAAGGGTCAAAAGTGTGGTACTTTTGGCGATATAGCCGTTTTATCTTTTAATGGAAGTAAAATTATAACTACTTCCGCCGGTGGAGCCATTATAACTACTTCTGAGGCATTAAAAAATAGAGCTATTTTTTTGGCAACGCAAGCCAAAGATGATGCGCCACATTATCAGCACAGTGAAATAGGATATAATTACAGAATGAGCACTATATGTGCAGGTATCGGTCGCGGCCAAATGGAAGTGTTGGATTATCATATCGGTTTAAAAAGAGCGATACATGATTTTTATATAGCATTATTTAGGGATATAAAAGGGGTAACCGTTTTCGAAGTACCCAACACTAATTATGAAGCTAATTATTGGTTAAATACTATTCTAATAGATCCAATAGAAACGAATGGAATCACTAGGGAGACTTTACGACTAGAGCTGAGAGCGGAAAATATTGAATCCCGACCTTTATGGAAACCGATGCATTTACAACCTGTTTTTTGTAACTACCCCTTCTATGGAAGTGGTATTGCGTCAAAACTTTTCGATAATGGACTTTGTTTGCCATCAGGCTGTAATCTGACTGAAGCAGATTGTGAAAGGATAAAAAGTGTTGTTTTAAAATTATTTGTAAAATAGAAAGTAACTAGTTTGTAAATAGACTGTTACTTTGTAGTGTACTTGTTTCGATTAATCAATTTTAAAATTGAATTGATTGTTTGCTTTTTTCAATTTATTAATCGTTAATTTTGCTTTAGTAAAAGCAGTAAAGTTAAAAATATATCTATTTTGAATACTACTAAAAACATGGGTTCATCATCAGTAAACCCAAATTTTTTTTCAAGAGAAAACTTGAAGTTCAGCATTCATAATTTGCGCTATCTTCCCAGATGGATTATTGTTATGATGGATTTTTCGGTTTTGGTACTGTCGTTCTTTTTTACCATTCTTATTTTTAAAGGAACGGGGTTAGATTATATTACTAACCCGCACAGTTTTAGGTTTATAGTGGCCTTGTTTGGCGTAAATATTTTCTTTTTCTGGTTGTTTAGGACCTACTCCGGGATCATCAGGCATTCTTCTTATATTGACGCCGTTAAGCTTTTGTTCTCACAAATGGCAGTTTTAGTCCTGTTTCTTTTTTTTAATTTTGCATACGAGTTGTTGTATGGAGAGAAAGCATTTTTAAATACTGCTTTTTTCATAAACATAGTACTTTCCTTTTGTGGATTATTTTTATACCGGGTAATAATCAAACAAACTTTTGAGATCTATTTTTCAGAACAAGGGACGAATAAATTAATCAGAACCATAATCTATGGTACAGATGCCAATGCTATATCGGTAGCTAATGCTTTAAAATTTGAAACACCCTCCCGATTTAAAATTGTTGGGTTTGTTGATAAGAATAATCAAAATGCAACAAAGCGTATGCTGGATTTGCCAATTTTGATTAAAAAGAAAAAATTGCCACCATTAATGCGTTCCGTAAACGCTCAAGCTGTTATCATTGCTGACAAAAGTTTGTCAAAAGAGGAACAATTAGTAATTGTAGATCAATGTTTAGAATTCAACTATACGGTATATACTGTGCCATTAATTTCTGATTGGGAGAATCAAAAAGAGATTAGCCAAAAAGTAAAAAATATTCAAATTGAAGATTTACTGGAAAGAAAACCTATCGTATTAGATAACAAATCGATTTCTAAACAATTAAAAGATAAAACTGTTTTGATCACTGGTGCCGCAGGATCAATAGGTAGTGAAATTGTGCGCCAGGTATTAGGTTTTAGTCCTAAGGTTGTTATTATTTTAGATCAGGCCGAAACGCCATTGCATCACATGTGTCTTGAAATGGGTGGTTTAGAATCTAGTTCTAAAATGCATGCTGTAATCGCTGACGTAAGGAATAAAGAAGCTATGAATAGCGTTTTTAAAAAATATGAGCCTCAAGTAGTTTTTCACGCAGCAGCTTATAAGCATGTCCCTTTGATGGAAGAAAATCCTTCTCAGGCTATTCTTACCAATATAGCGGGTACTAAAAATATTGCCGATTTGTCATGCCTTTACAAAGTCAAAAAATTTGTAATGGTATCTACTGACAAAGCAGTAAATCCTAGTAATGTCATGGGTGCCAGTAAAAGAATTGCTGAAAAATATGTGCAATCTTTACAATTGAAAAATAAAAATAACGGTGAAAAGAATGCTACTAAATTCATTACCACTCGTTTTGGAAATGTTTTAGGATCTAACGGATCAGTTGTTCCGTTGTTTACTAAGCAAATTGCAAATGGAGGACCTATTACGATTACACATCCAGATATCATAAGGTATTTTATGACGATACCTGAAGCGTGTCAATTAGTTTTAGAGGCGGGAGCCATGGGTAATGGAGGAGAGATTTATATATTTGATATGGGCAAGCCAGTTAAAATTATCGATCTGGCCCGAAAGATGATCAAGTTAGCTGGTTTTATACCAGAAAAAGATATCAAAATTGAAATTGTAGGATTGAGACCCGGGGAGAAATTATATGAAGAATTATTGAATGATACCTCAAAAACACTTCCAACGTATCATGAAAAAATTATGATTTCTGAAGAAATTTCAGAAGAGTTTGAGGTTTTAGGTACACATATTGAAGAGCTTATAAGCATTGCAAATCATTTTGATAATGATCAAATTGTACTAAAAATGAAACAAATTGTACCTGAGTTTAAAAGTATGAATTCAACTTTTGAGTTGTTGGATAAGTAACAAAAAAATTATTAGATTGAAAGGGCCCAAAGTGATATTGCTTTGGGCCCTTTTTATTTATAAAACAACGATTATCACAATTTGAAAAATTGATTATTGGCTATTACTTCTTTAAGTGGAGTGCTGTCTTTCAGATTTATTTTTTGTTTGAAGGCAGCAATATGATTATCATGGTGTACATCAGAACCTACGTAGGTATACATTCCTTTTTGTAATAATTGCTCTGCAATTTTAGTGATTGCAGCGCCATAATACCCAACTACTGATAATAAATTCAGCTGGAATAAACAGCCTGCTCTTTTTAGTTTAAGGTATTCGTTAAAATTATTATGATAAAATAAGTACCGTTCCGGATGTGCCAATACGGGAATGTAACCTGCCACTTGTAAGTCAAATAGTATAGAGTATAACTGAATTGGAGGGTTTATGTATGACATTTCTACAAGAACATAGTTCTCTTTTAGAGTCAATAAATTATGTGATTCAAAAAGCCTTACAAACTGATCGTCCATAAGATATTCAGCAGCCGTATTAAAAGGAACAGTAATGTTATTCTTTTCCAGTTCTAAAACTGTTGTGGCTTTCTTTTCCAGAATTTGTTCATGTGTGTTGTCCCAAACATGTTGGATAATGTGCGGAGTGGTAATAAACTCCGAAATCCCCATGTCCAGTAATGCTTGAGTTAATCTTAGCGTATCTCCAAAACTTTTTGCACCATCATCTATACCCGGTAACAAATGAGAGTGTATATCAATATGGTGATCTGGAATTAAATCTTTGAGTATGGGTTTTGATTGGAAGAATGTTAACATACTGCAAAGATAATGAAAAGTGTTTGGTTTTTTGGAATCAATATGCAGGTTTGAGTGTTTTTATCCTCCATAAACGATGATGCAGTTTAGTAGATAAATACTACTACAGCCATGCTCATACATTGATTTATGTAATACGAAAATAATACTTGGAAATTAAAACGAAAGGATGGTTAATAACAGTCCATTATTTTTTCTTTTCTTCGTCAACAATTAGTTTTAAAGAATTGATATAATCAGTGTCAAATTCTATAACTCTTATTTTGTTTTGCTTAAAACTCATTTCGCCGTCAAATTTACCCTCGGTCCCTAAAAAATTTATTACCAGTTCTTTCTCGTTTAGGTCTATTAGTTTGCCGAGATAAACTGCTTTATCTGACTTTTTTGTAATCTGAAAAATTTCATATTTATTCGCTAGAAAGGGTATAATTGAATGCAAATCTTTAAGAGGGATTATTTCCTCTGCGCTTGTTTTAAGACCCTTAAGTTTGATTACTCTTTCTGTGAATTCATGATCTTTGTCTTGAATAATTGATTTTACATTTTTGTTCCTTAGTATCGTGAATCCATCAATTATAAAATCTACAGGATTATTTTTTAATAAAATCCAATCTTCAGTCCAATCGATAAGAAAACCACTAAAGATGTCTTTTTTGTCTTCAAATTCTATTGAAATTAATTGTCGTACGTATTTTTCCATTGTGTGTTTTGGGTTTCGATAGTATTTTACAACTACTGTAAGTTCGTCTGAAGTGACTGTATAATGCCTTTAAAAAGCTTATTTTAATTTAACCAGTACGTAAATGTATTGGATTTAAATCACAATTAAAATTCTTTCTATAAAAAGTTACTTCATGGTTTTCAAGAGGAAATCATTTCTGAAAAGTGTAAAAAATTAGTAAAAGGACTCAGAAGATTCTACCAAAAAATAGATGGATAAGCTTCTTGTGTATCAAAGTTGTCGATAGGTTGTTAATTGTTGGTGTTATTTGTAATGTAATAGTATATTCGCTGAAAATATCTCTTACACCAGATTGGCTTTGCCTTAAAACTGTTAGTTAGAGCAGCGAAGCGTATCCAAAAGTTTCGTTTTTACCGTGAATTTTATCTCATTTAACTTTAGTAGTAGATATTATTTAAGAATTAATAGAATACGTCACTATTTTTAAGGAAATACCAAATACAAATTATTTATATTTGCTTCGTAATGATACCGTTTAGTTAGTAAAGTAAAATAGCTTCTGTCTCTCGACTCCGCTCGAATTGAGATGTTCGAAATGACAAAAATTAACTTTAGGGATTTAGATTAAACCAATGAACCAACCCGAACAAACCAATACCACGTGGCTGTTTGAAATAACACCTAAAAATAAATTCTTCTCACTTAATCTCAAGGAAGTCTGGCAATACCGTGATTTGCTGTTGCTTTTTGTAAAAAGAGATGTGGTGACGGTTTATAAACAAACGGTTTTAGGACCACTATGGTATCTCATACAACCTTTATTTACTTCTCTAACTTTTACTATTGTTTTTAATAATCTTGCTGGAATCAGTACGGGGAATGTACCTCCTTTTTTATTCAATCTGGCAAGTATAACCGTTTGGAATTATTTTACGACTTGTCTTAACGGTACTTCCAATACGTTTGGTAATAATGCAGGCATTTTTGGTAAAGTTTACTTTCCACGGATTATCGCCCCATTGACTGTAGTTATTTCTAACTTGATTAAGTTTGTCATTCAACTATTAATTTTTTTGGCTTTTTATATCTATTTTTATGCTAAAGGAGCTTCTATTCATTTTACTGGTGCTACCGTATTTTTTCCGTTTATTATTGTATTAATGGGAATGTTAGGCTTAGGCTTGGGAATGATAATTTCTGCTTTGGTCACTAAATATAGGGATTTAACGTATTTAATAGGTTTTGGAGTGCAGCTATTGATGTATGTTTCTGCGGTAGTGTATCCTATGAGTTTAATCCAAGAGAAAATGCCGGACTATGTTTGGATTGTTAAATATAATCCGCTGGCTTATTGTATTGAAACAACACGTTATATGTTACTGGGTATTGGAGAATTACCGGTTTGGGGAATGATTTACACCTTTATAGTTACAGTAGTTGTTTTATTAATTGGAATTGTATTATTCAATCACACCGAAAAAAGTTTTATTGATACAGTTTAGTGAAGAGTGAGAAGTGAAGAGTGAGAAGTGAAGAGTGAGAAGTGAATAGTGAGAAGTGAAAAGATTAGTTTATTATGACAAGCAATCTACTTACAATTCATTATTTACAAAAAAAAATAGGATATGGACCATAAAGATTTGGATGTTTGGAAGAGGAGTATGGATTTAGTAGTTAAAGTCTATCAAATTACAAAGCTGTTTCCTGACACTGAGAAGTACGGTTTAACAAGTCAAATGAGAAGGGCTGCTGTATCGATTCCATCAAATATTGCCGAAGGAGCAGCGCGAAAAGGCGATAAGGAGTTCATACAGTTTCTGTATATTTCCATTGGGTCACTTTCAGAGTTAGAAACTTAATATTTAATTGCGATGCGATTAGAATTTATAACAAAAGAGGATGCTTTTGAATTGCAACTCATGGAGGTTAAGAAACTTTTGATTTGATTTAAGAATTATATAAATAGGAAGTGAAAGGTGAGAAGTGAATAGTGAACAGGTAGAAGTTAGTAGTGAAAGGTGAGAAGTTAATGGTGAACAGTTAGAAGTGAAAAGTGATTATTAATTATTTCCTTTCACCACTCAAGATTCACCATTCACGATTTACCATTCACGATTTACCACTCACTTTCACGATTCACTTTCACGATTCACGATTCACTTCTCACTAAAAAAAATGAAAGACATTATATTAAAGGCCGAGAACATCTCTAAGCAATACCGCTTAGGTCAAGTGGGTACTGGAACGTTAACGCATGACTTGAACCGCTGGTGGCACCAGCTTCGCGGGAAAGAAGATCCGTATTTAAAAATTGGAGATACTAATGACCGCACTATAAAAGGGACAAGTGATTATGTATGGGCGCTACAGGATATCAATTTTGAGGTAGAACGTGGCGAGGTAATTGGGATTATTGGAAAAAATGGAGCAGGGAAATCTACTTTATTAAAGATTTTATCCCGCGTTACAGCTCCTACAACCGGTAGTATTAAGTTTGGTGGTCGTGTGGCTTCATTACTTGAAGTAGGAACCGGATTTAACGGTGAAATGACCGGCAGGGAAAATATTTACCTGAATGGCGCTATCTTGGGAATGACTAAAAAAGAAATCACGGCAAAACTCGATGAAATTATTGATTTCTCAGGTTGTGAGCGTTATATTGATACCCCTGTAAAACGCTATAGCAGTGGAATGTATGTGCGTTTGGCTTTTGCAGTTGCGGCATTTCTAGAGCCTGAAATTTTGATAATAGATGAGGTTTTGGCGGTAGGTGATGCTGAATTTCAGAAAAAAGCCATCGGGAAAATGCAGGATATTTCCAGAACGGGCGGTAGGACAATTTTGTTTGTGAGTCATAATATGGCGGCGGTAAAACAGTTGTGTACTAAAACCATTATGATGGAAAACGGGATGATTGTTTTTGAAGGTAAAACGGATGATGGTATTGATTATTATTTGCAATCCAATCAATATGATGGGTATAAAGGGAATTATAATAATGATAATGTAAAAGAATCTGGATTTGTGAGTTTATCTTTAGTTGATGAAATGAATGTTAATCGAACTGAGTTTGGTTTTGATGAAACAATCACTGTAAAACTTAAAGTAAAAGTTGCTGAAAAACATCTTAATGCCCACCTGGGTTTTAGAGTGGTCGATAGAAATGAGAGAGTGATATTTACATCAGAAATTAAAATAGATACTATAATAATTACTAGTGGTATTTGTAATTTAGAAGTACAATTACCAGTAAAATTTTTAGTGCCAAATAAATTTAATTTAACTTTTGCATTGCATGTCCCTAATATAGTTATGATCGATTGTTTAGATGATTGTCTATCTTTTGAGATTGTTGAAACAGGTTCTGATTTGCATATTTATACCGGTAATGATTATGGTTGTGTTTTTGTAGATTGTAATTGGAGTTTAAGGATGGATAAATAATTAGCAAAATTATTGTAAAATTAAATTATGAAATTTTTACAGAAAATAGTAGCCAAACTTCTTAATTCAAAAATGGGTTCGAATAATCCTTATTTGAATATTGGTAATATTGAATTAAAAAGCAGTAAATGTTTGGGACAAGTTAGTATTGGAGAAAAATCCAAATTTTATGAACAAGCCGAAGTTGTTAATTTGCAGCAAGATAAGACAAAGATTAAAATCGGGATAAATACTCATGTAAGAGGAACTTTATTGCTCTTTGCTCATTATGGAAATATTAACATAGGGAATAATTGTTATATTGGATTTGGAACTCAAATTTGGAGTGCAAATGAAATTACAATTGGGAACGATGTATTAATATCACATAATTGCAATATTATTGATACGAATTCTCACGAAGAAAACTATCTAGAAAGGAAGGAATCTTATATTAAAATGTTGATTAAAGGTCATCCAACGGGAAATGTTAATGTGGAATCTGCACCAATTATTATAGAAGATAATGTTTGGATTAGTTATAATGTGTGCATTTTAAAAGGAGTTAGAATTGGAAAAGGAGCAATAATTGGAGCCGGAAGCGTTGTACTTAAGAATGTAGAACCCTTTACAATGGTTGCAGGGAATCCTGCAGTTTTCATAAAAAATATTTCATAAACCCTTTATGTTAAAAAAAATTATTAAAAAGGCGTATAATTATTGCTTAAATCAAGATGCTCAGAAATTAAAAGAGGGTCAAAATAATAATGAAGTAAATTTCTTTAAAAACGGTCAGATTCCATGGTCAGAAGGTTATGCTAACCATAAACAAAAATCAATTCATAAAAGTATTTCTGATGATGCTTTTTTAGATAGATTTTCTAAGAAAACGATGCCAGATAACTACGGTTATCGTTTAGATGAAAGAATTGTTGAATACCCTTGGATTTTTGCCAACCTGAAAAAAGGCAAAACGGTTTTTCTTGACGCTGGTTCAACATTTAATTTTGATTATTTATTGAGTAATGAATTAATCGAAAATAAAGACAAGTATATTTACACTTTTTATCCCGAAGACAAGAGTTACAATTATAAAAGAATATCTTATGTTTATGGTGATTTGAGAGAATTACCATTCAAAGATACTTTTTTCGAGGAAATTGTTTGCCAATCTACCATTGAACATATTGATATGGATAATTCAATTTATGGCTACGATTTAAAATCAACTTTGGATGTTGTAGCAAACAAGAGTTATGAGTATTTAAAAGTTGTAGAAGAATTATTGAGAGTTTTAAAAAATGGAGGGCAGTTGTTGATTACTTTTCCTTACGGTAAATTTGAAAATCACGGTTTCTTCCAACAGTTTGATGATGAAATGTTGCAAAAAGTATTTGATTTGTTTGAAGCAAAAGGAACTATTAAATCAGACTATTTTAAATACGAAACAGCAGGTTGGAGATTTGCAGAAAGAAATGAGTTATCAGAAGTCAAATCTTATAATCCACATACAGGAAAAGGTAAGTTAGATGATGGAGCAGCTCATTGTAGAAGTATAGCTTGTATTAAGTTTATAAAAAAAACGAAATGACTTGGGAAGAAACCATAGAATTTATTAGGACGCAACCTGAATATAAAGAATTGGTTGATAAAGCCTATTTTGATTCAGATTTATCTTTAAATGTGGAAAATTTTATGCAAAGTGAGGAGTTTATTGAAACACTTCAATTGTTAAAAAAATATCAACCTGATGCAAGAACTTTATTAGATATTGGTAGTGGAAACGGAATAAGTGCAGTAGCTCTAGCTCTCAAAGGTTATAATGTTCTGACTATAGAACCTGATTCAAGCGATACTGTTGGGGCAGGTGCAATAAGAAAATTAAAAACACATTATAATTTAACTAATTTAGAAGTTTTTGAAGCTTTTGCAGAAGAACTTCAACTACCTTATGAGAGTTTTGATATTGTTTATGTGCGTCAATGCATGCATCATGCCTATGATTTAGAAAAGTTTGTTGCTGAGGCAAGTCGAGTAACAAAGAAAAACGGTTTATTCATAACGATTCGTGATCATATCATTTTTGATGAACGTGACAAAGAATGGTTTTTAAATAACCATCCGCTTCAAAAGTTTTACGGAGGAGAAAATGCATTTACTCCAAGTGAATATAAAACAGCTATGATAAAAGCGGGTTTGAAAATTGAAGAGGAAATAAAGTATTTTGATAATATAATAAACTATTATCCTTCCTCAAAAGAAGAGATTTCTAATATGTTTGAATTTGCGAAAAGCAAAGCACTTTTAAATCTAAATAAAAAAATAGGAGTCTTATCAAAAATATCTTTTTTGCAAGAAATGTATTTTAAAAAGATAGGTTTAAGTAAGGAAAGTGTTTACGATGAGAAAAAAATATCTGGTAGAATGTATTCTTATTTATGTATCAAAAAATGAAAATCTTAATCATAGGTTCAAGAGGATTTATAGGAAGTCATTGTGTAGATTATTTTCAATCTAAAGGACTTGAAGTATGGCAAGCTGATGTCAATGAATCATCGGTCGACAACTTTTATAAAATTAATCGTCAGAATTCTGATTATTCCATATTATTCAAAGAGCATCAATTTGAGGTTTGTATAAATGCTTCTGGTTCTGCTCATGTGGGTTTCTCATTTGAGAATCCTTCTAAAGATTTTGAACTCAATGTAGTTAATGTTCAAAAAATATTAGTTTCAATCCGAGATTATAATCCGCTATGTAAGTTTATCAATTTTTCGAGCGCTGCCGTCTATGGTAACCCCCAATTTTTGCCCATTACAGAGAATAGTAGTTGCAAACCTTTGTCACCGTATGGTTTTCATAAATTGCAAAGCGAGTTGTTGCTTGCGGAATATCACAAGTTTTTTGGATTGAATACCTGCAGTTTACGAGTCTTTTCGGCTTACGGGCCAAGGTTGAAAAAGCAATTGTTTTGGGATTTATACCAGAAATCGCTTCAAAGTGATGTAATTTCACTTTTTGGAACAGGCAATGAAACTAGGGATTTTATTTACATTGATGATTTACTGCAAATTATTGATTTAGTAATTCAGCATTCACCTTTTCAAGGTTCCATTTATAATGTTGCTAGTAATATTGAAACGACAATTGCCGAGGCGGCACAATTATTTATTAAAGTGTTTTCTCCCAATAAGGAAGTAGTATTTAATGAGGAAATCAAAGTAGGCGACCCAAATAATTGGCTTGCTGATATGGAAATCCTTAAAGGAAAGGGGTTTCAACCTCAATTTAATTTACATTTGGGACTAAAGAAATATGCAAAATGGCTCAAGGAAAACGAATAGGAATTATTTACAGTTACAATGAAGATTGGATTGGTGGTGCTTACTATATCCAAAATTTGATTCGTTCGCTAAACTACCTACCCAAAAAAGAGCAATTTCAATTGCATATTTTGACAAGTGATAAACAAGGTTTTGAGGAATTAAAAAAAGTTACCGGATACCCAAAAATGAAATTTGTAAGCGAAATTATTCGCTTTAATAAAGTGGAAGGATTTATTAATAAGGTTTCTTTTAAAATTTTCAAAAATAAATTTATTTCCAAAAAAATTCAGTTAAATTGGTTATTTCCACTTTTTGATGTGCCCACTCATTTGAAACATGTAAGTGATTTAGTGTTTTGGGTTCCTGATTTACAAGAAAAATTCCTTCCTGATTTTTTTTCAGCAGAAGATGTAAAAATGCGTCATGAGAGGTACCTTAAGATGATTGAGTTAAATCATAAAATTGTTTTTAGTAGTCAATCCGCTTTAGATGATTTTAAAACCTTTTACCCCGATTCAAAAAACGAAAAAAAAGTACTGCAGTTTGCAGTCATACATCCTGCTTTAATTGAGGAAGACATAAAAAGCGTTAAAGAAAGATACGGGATTACAGGAGATTACTTTTTCTCGCCGAATCAGTTTTGGCAACATAAAAATCATATTTCCATAATAAAAGCGGTTAAGATTTTAAAGGATAAAGGGGTTGCTGTAAAAATTGTTTTTACAGGTAAAGAGTATGATTACAGGAATCCTGACTATACTACTAATTTGAAACGTAAAGTCATAGATTATCAATTAGAAAATGAAATACTGTTTTTAGGTTTTATAGATAGGATAGATCAACTTGTGTTGATGAAAAATGCGCAAGCAGTCATTCAGCCCTCTTTGTTTGAAGGATGGAGTACCGTAGTTGAAGATGCTAAAGCGCTAAATCAAACTTTAATTGTCTCTAATATTAGTGTACATAAAGAACAACTTGGCGATAAAGGCTATTTTTTTAATCCTAATGACGCTAGTGATTTGGCACATAAAATTGATGAGGTAATCAGTAATTCAATGAATAAATTGAAATATGATTTAGACTATTCTGAAAATATTAAAAACTTTGCTATTAAGTTAAAGATGCTGACAAATAACAATTAGTCTTTATTTAAAATGAACAAAAAACTTTCCATTATAACCATCAACTACAATAATTTTCTTGGTTTGCAAAAAACCGTCGAAAGTGTCACGAGCCAAACATGGCAAGAGTTTGAGTACATTGTTATTGATGGAGGTTCTACAGATGGAAGTGCAGCTTATTTAGAAAGTCAAACTAATAACATTACGTATTGGATTAGTGAACCTGATAAGGGCATTTACAACGCCATGAACAAAGGCATTGCTATGGCTACTGGTGAATATTTGTTTTTCTTGAATAGCGGTGATCATTTTATAAATACTTTGTCTTTGCAAGAAGTTCAAAAACATCTTTTCAAACAGGATGTTATATACTTTAATATAAATGTTATTCATAAAGAGAATTCGTATGTATTAGAGAATCCTGCTGTACTTTCTTTTTCGTATTTACATAACAATTTGCCCTGCCATCAATGTACGTTTATTCATCAATCTGTATTTGAGCGAGTAGGGTATTATGACGAGAGTTTAAAAATAGTGGCTGATTGGAAATTATTGCTTCAGGCGATACTAAAACATAATGTAACCTACCGAAAGGTAGATGCTGTTTTTTCGATATTTTACAAAGACGGAATCAGTTCAATACCAGAAAATCAATCCATTATGGAGGCCGAGAGAACTCAGGTTTTAGAAACAGAGTTTCCAGTGCTCCTGATTGATTTGAAAGAATATTTTATGCAGCAAAGAATCATTAGGAATCTAAGAAAATCTCGAAAAATTAATTGGTTAATTAGGTTAGGCTTATTAGATAAATTTTAAGATTGTTATGGAGAATCATTTTACCCTTTCGGTTATTATTCCGGTGTACAATTGCGAGCGCTTCCTTGAAAAAACGATAGCATCCGTAATTGCACAGCCCGAAGTGACTGAGATTATAGTAGTAGATGATGGCAGCACTGATGGTTCGCTAGCGCTATTGGAATACTTGCAGCAGGAACAAACTCGTATGCACTTGTATCAGCATCCTAATAGTGCAAACAAAGGCCGTTCTGCCAGTCGGAATCTAGGTCTTCAAAAAGCGACTGGAGATTATATTGCTTTCCTAGATGCGGATGATTATTACCTAGAAAATCGCTTTAACAATGATTTTAAATTCTTTGCTACTCTGCCGGATTGTGATGGGGTGTACAATGCTGTAGGTTTTCATTTTTATAATCCGGTTGCTATTGAATACAAAAATGAAATGGAGCGCCAATTTACACTGACACAAAATATCGAACCCAAAAGATTATTTGATGCATTACTTAATGGAACTTATGGCTATTTTCATATTAATGGTCTTACCTTGAAAAAAGAGGTTTTTGAAAAAATTGGTTTATTTAATACAAAACTAATTGTATCTGAAGATTCTGATTTGTTTTGGCGTTTAGCACTTAAATGTACGCTAGTGACCGGAAATATCACCCAATCAGTAGCTAAAAGAGGTATTCACACCAATAATGCATTTAGTAATAGAGATTTATATGAAGTAAGCGATATAAAACTATACGAGTCTATGTATGCATGGTGTTCTAAAAATAATGTTTCAATGGCAACGATTGAAAGGTTTCTGGAAAGAATATGGATTTTACAATATAGAAAACAAGAGAGAAAATACAAATATTTTTTTTACTGGGTGCAATTAAATAGGAGAGTTCCAAAGCTTTTGTTTACATATTTAAGTGTTAAATACTTTCCTTTAGTGAGATATTTACAAAAAAGATTTTAAACATTTATAACAAAAATATTTACTTCTTAAGTTTATAAAAAAAACGCACAATTATATTAAATTGAATGAAAATAAAAGATAAAAAATGTATCCTGTTTTGCCATTATGGGAATTCGCCATATCTAATATATACTTTAAAACAAGTTAAACTAACAAATCCAGAATGTAGAATTATTTTACTTGGAGATCAGGAAAATAAAAATATTGCAAAAATTACTAATGTAGAACATTACTATTTTAAAGATTACGATAACAGTGCTGAAATTTTAAAATTTGAAACAGTATTTAAACACATTGCTGGAATAAAGCATAAGAAAGAGTTTTGGACAAAATTTGTTTTTAAAAGGTGGTTTTACATTCATAATTTTATTAAAAAGAATAATATTGATTCTTTTTGGCATTTTGATTCTGATAATATGATTTTGTCAAATCTTGAAGACCAGGAGTATAAGTTTAAAGATTTTGATTGTACGGAGCAATGCAATGGAATTTGTATGAATGGCTATATTTCTTCTTTTGATGTTGTAGATGGATATGTTAATAAAATTAACGATTTGTTTGTGGATGAAGATTATTTAAATGAGCAAAAAATAGATTTTCTAAACAATCCAGATTATGCTTTTACTGAAATGAGAGCATACAAAGCCTACAAGGAACAAGAAAAAATAAAAAGTATTAGACTTAATAAAATCATTGATAAAGAGTCATTTGACGATTGTATTTGTCAAGAACATGGATATGATGTCTATAATGTACCTTTAGGAGGACGTTATTTGAAAAAAATATATACTAATAATCATGGTGCTTTTTATTGCTATCATCTTAATTCTACCACATTTATAAAAATGAATAGTCTTAATCTCAGCTGGGTACCTACTAGCTTGTTTAAATTAGTATTAAAAGAATTCAAAAAAAATCATCGAAAAGTGGGTCCTGTGAAAATTGAAGAATATGTATTGTTAGATGTATTTCAAACAAAAAGTTTCAGGTCAAGAGTTTTACGGTTAACACCACAAATTATAAAAAAAATTATAAAAAGTATTTTAAAAAAACGAACTCTAATTGTAAAAAAAATATAGTGTATAAGCAACAAAGGTTTAATAAAAATTGAGAGAATTACACTATTTCATTATTAAAAAAATTAGGGTTTAAATTACTGCTATAATTGTAATATTATTCCTTGTTGTTAGATTGAGACTTAAATTATTCCAATTTTGTTTTGTAAACAATAAATGAAGACAAAAATGCTTTTTTCTATATCAGTTATTATTCCAGCGTATAATGTGGAGCAATTTATAGAAACTGCAATTGTTTCTGCATTGCAGCAACCTGAAGTAAGTGAAGTTATTGTTGTTGACGATGGCAGTACAGATAAGACCTTGCAGATTGTTAAATCCTTGCAGCTTGTTAATGCTAAAATTAAAATTTACCATCACGAAAATATTATCAACAAAGGACGTTCTGCTACGAGAAACTTAGGGATTCAAAAAGCGACTGGAGATTACATTTCTTTTTTAGATGCCGATGATTATTACTTGGAACATCGATTTAGAAACGACATTACGATCTTTCACGGAGATAAAAACTGCGATGGTGTTTATAATGCGGTAGGATTTCATTTTTACAGACAAGTAACACCTTTGGAACAAGACAAATTAAAATTAAATACAGTTGTAAAGAAATTACTGCCTAATGAACTTTTTGATGGTATTGTTTCAAGTAAATACGGATATTTGCATTTAAATGGGATTACGATAAAAAAAACTGTTTTTGACTGCACTGGTTTTTTTAATGAGTCATTAATGGTAGCTGAAGATTCGGATATTATTTTTAAAATGGCTTTAAAATGTTGTTTGTTACCTAGCGTAATAGATAAGCCTGTAGCAAAAAGGGGGGTTCATGATGTTAATGTTTTTACCGATGATACATTGTATAAGGTCTACAATGTCAAGTTATACAAAGAACTATTGGAATGGAGTTATCAAAATGATATTGCCCTAAAAAATAAAGATACCTTATTAAAATGGTTATGGTTTTTTAAATTTCGCGATGGTAATTCCTTGTGGAATCATATTCTTTATTGGGGATATTTAGTTAGAGGTATTCCTGAATTATTTTTTTCGATTTTAAGTATCAAATATTTTCCAATAATTAGACAAAGACAAATCCTTTTTCCATTTTTGTACCGAAAGAACTAAAAACTAACATTTGAAACCTAAAATTTCCATCATCACAGTCAATTATAACAATCTGGAAGGATTGCAAAAAACGATTGAGAGCGTTTCCAGTCAGACGTGGCAAGCGTTTGAGCATATCATTATTGATGGCGGTTCCTCAGATGGAAGTGTGGCGTATATAGAAAGTAAATCGGATCAATTTGCGTATTGGGTGAGCGAACTCGATAAAGGCGTCTATCATGCCATGAATAAGGGAATTGCAAAAGCCACAGGGGAGTATTTACTTTTTTTGAACAGTGGTGATCATTTTTTTTCTGATAGAGTATTAGAGCAAAATCATCAAGAAATTAAAAATGCGGCTATTATTTATTTTAATTTACAAGTGGTAGAAGGACATAAAGTTTTCATCAAAGAATATCCCGAGGTACTCTCTTTTTCTTATTTCGTAAAAGATACCTTGCCACATCCAGCTACTTTTATAGCAAAAGAGGCTTTTGAAAAAACAAATTTTTATAAAGAAGATTTTAAGATACTTTCAGATTGGAAGTTTTTTTTAGACAGTATTTGTAAATATAATTTAGCCTATAAAAAAATAAACACGACTTTGTCTACTTTTTATATTGGCGGTATGAGTTCAAATCCTGCCAACAGAGGTGTAAAGCTAGACGAGAAACAACAAGTACTTCAAGAAGAATATGCTGCTTATTTACAAGATTTAGATGATGTTATCCTTTATAGAGATATTGTCACTACTTTTAGAAAATCCCGAATTATTAGATTGTTAGTAAAATTAAGATTCTTAAACCAGTTTTAATGATGAGCGTACAAGTATCTATAATTGTTCCCTGCTACAAGCAAGCGCATTTTTTGAAAGAGTCGCTGCAATCGGTATTGGAGCAGACCTATACGAATTGGGAATGTATTATTGTCAATGATGGAAGTCCGGATGATACAGAACGTATTGCTGAGCAATGGTGTGCCAGAGACAATCGCTTCAAATATCTTAAAAAAGAAAATGGAGGATTATCCTCAGCCCGTAATGCCGGCATTGCGAGTAGTAAAGGAGACTATATTTTACCCTTGGACGCAGATGATATATTGCATGAGGATTATTTAACACTTTTAGTTCCCGAATTACAGCAAAATCCTTCACTTGCTATTGTTTCCTGTTATAGCAATTTTTTTATCGACAATCGCTCAAATATAATTCATCAGCAAAAACCCATCGGTACTACCTATCACGCATTATTATATGAAAATAATATGATGGCGAGCTCATTATATCATAAAAAATATTGGGAAGAAGTAGGCGGATATGATGAGAATATGAAACATGGTTTTGAAGATTGGGAATTTTGGATAGCAATTACTAAAAAAGGGCGGGAATATAAATTTGTGGAAGCATTTTTATTCTATTACAGAAAATCAAAGAAATCGATGCTTATCGATACATTAGCTCATCATGTGGAGTCAAATATGGAGTATGTATTTAAAAAGCATAATGAAATTTATATTGCACAGTTTGGGACAACGATGGAGTACTTGTTTTTTCTTATAAAAAGGCATCATACAAGTGAACACAAGATAAAAAAATCAATAGAATATAAAATTGCAAAAATAATTGTCAAGCCCTATAGGATATTACAAAGGTTAATGATAAAAAAATAAATTTTCAATGATTTCAGTTGTTATTAGAAATAAAAATCAATCCGCTGCCCTCACTTTTTTGTTAAAAAATTTGACGGACAGGTATGCAAAAGACATTTCGGAGATTATTGTTGTTGATAATCTTTCAACTGATTCCAGCAAGGAAGTTACAGCACAATTTGGAGCCCGTTTTGTGACTATAAAGAATTTTAGTTTTGGCGGAAGTGCTAATGTAAGTGCAAGAGAAGCTCGATTTCCTATAGTAGTTATTTTTAGTGCGCATTCGTATCCTGTGAGCCATGACTTTTTTAAGCTAATACAAGCGAAATTTGAAAATAATCCTAATTTAGCCGGATTACGATGTTTACATAATTCAAACGATTATAAAAATTTTATTAATAAAATACCTGCTACAGTTGATCCTAATAAATCAGGGTTGATTTTTTCAGGATCTGCTTTTAGCAAAGATGTCTGGAAAAAACATCCTTTCAGGGAGGATGTGGCTACCTTTGAAGATAAAGAATGGACCACTAGAGTTTTAAAAGAAGGGTTTTCGATTGATTTTGTGCCGGCTATATTTAGTTATGAAATCAAAAGAAGTCCACAGCAACTTTTTTTTAGATTTAAAAGTGATGTTGTAGGGAACTATCAGTTGTGGCATAATGATGTGTCCTTTAGCGATGCCCTAAAGGCGCTTTTGGGTACTTTTTACAGTTCCATCAAAAATTTTGGAATTGAGTTGTATTACAATTTAAAAAGGTTTTTATTTTTAATTCAATTTATTAGTAATAAACCAAAGAAGTTTTGACAACCATATCAAAGATTACAGCGAATAATTTTACTTTTTTTGCCTTATTGTAGGTGTAAGTTTTCTTGTAGAACCATGGTTAGTAAGTGATGAAAATAAACTTTGTTAGTGAGGATACAATAGAAAACTTGCTATTTAAAAGGGCTAAATAATTTGGATACTAGTTTTCTCTGTAAGGTTATGATTGAAAATGTCTGGTATTATATGTATAAATTAAAACACAAACAATGTTTATTAAATTACTCCAAGTCCTAAAAAAAGAATATCGTACGATAAAAAATTTAGTAGCGCCACATCCCTTATTTTCTGGCATTGATAAATTTAAATTGTCAAAGATCAAAAGAGATAGTAATGAAAAAGGATTCATTTATTTAAAGCCCAAAGGTTGGTTGCATACGATTAAAATCCGTAGAAATTTTATTGACAAAGAAGTTGTGCTCTATGTGTTACAAGATCAGTATCATTTGCCTCCCACGCTATCAAAAATTTCAGCTAATCCTGTAATTCTTGATTTAGGTAGTAATATTGGTCTTACGATAGCACATATGAAACAGATCTATCCTACTTCAAAAATTATTGGATATGAAATGAATAGAGAAAATTATCTTCTTGCTAAACGAAATACTAAGTTTTATGATAATGTGATGGTAGTTAATACAGCGGTATGGATAGAAGATGCGACAGTAACGTATAGAAATACTGCGAATTACGATTCGTATACCATTTTAAATGACACAGGGAAAAAAGATACAGATGAGTTGATAGAGGTGCCATCACTCAAACTGTCAAGTATCATAACAAATCATAATCTTACACATATTGATTATTTAAAAATGGATATCGAGGGTGCCGAGAAAGCGATTCTGGAATCTGAGGATTTAAGCTGGATGGACAAAGTGGGTGCTATGAATATTGAAATGCATTTGGATCGGAATAATGATCTCAGCAAATTTCTAGCCATTATTGAAAATAAAGGATTTACTGTTTGGAAGGATTCTAAGCATTGGTCAAGTATTTTTGCTGTGCGAAATAATACATGATTTGCATTATTGTTTTGATCAAAGCAATGAATGTTAATAAGTTGCAATAAGGTCTAGTAGAGTTGTTTTAAAGAAATCAAAATGAGTAATAAAATATCTGTAATCATACCTTGCTATAATCAAGCCCTTTTTCTAGAGGAAACATTACAATCTGTTTTAAAGCAAACCCATAAAAATTGGGAATGTATTATAATTGATGATGGTAGTACAGATGAGTCAAAAGAGATTGCTTTAAAATGGTGTGATTTTGATGAACGGTTTTTATATTTTTTCCAGTTGAATGGTGGTTTGAGTAGTGCAAGAAATGCAGGATTAAAGCTTACAGAAGGAGACTATGTGCAATTCTTGGATGGGGATGATTTAATCAAACCAACTAAATTTGAAGAGCAGCTAATAGATTTGCAACACGCTCAAATTTCTATTTCAAATTACTTTTCGTTTGTTGATGGAAATATTGAATTGGTATCACCTCACCGGTATTTAACACCATTTGTTTCTGAGACAAATTTCAGAAAAAAAATTATTTTAGATTGGGAATATAGAATGTCTATTCCATGTCATTCTGTTTTGTTTCAAAAAAAATTAATAGTCGACAATAAAATATTATTTAACGAAACGCTGCCAAATCATGAGGATTGGGTTTTTTGGACGCAGTTGTTTTATGTTTCAAAAAAGATCAAAAATAATACTAATGTCTTGGCCCTTTATCGAATAAGAGATGATTCGATGACAGCAAATCACGCTTTGATGCGGCATGGTTTTAATGAAGCAGCTAAAATTCTTTTGTATTATTTTAAAGAAAAAAAAGAAGAAGATTTGGCTAATGCGGTTCGCATAAAACAAAACGAAATAAAAAATAAAAATAAAAATCCTTTTTTTAAAAAAATTAAAGCGCGACTAATCGGTAAATTAATTTATTTCTATAAAACATGTCAAAAGTAATTAAGCCAATAGCAATATACCTTCCTCAGTTTCATCCCATACCTGAAAACGATCAATGGTGGGGTAAAGGGTTTACAGAATGGACTAATGTAACTAAAGCCACTCCTAGATTTGAGGGACATTTTCAACCTCATTTACCGGCAGATTTAGGTTTTTATGATTTGCGTTTACATGAAACACGACTTGCTCAGGAAGAATTAGCAAAATCACATGGGATACATGGTTTTTGCTATTACCATTATTGGTTTAACGGAAAACGAGTGCTTGAGGAACCATTAAATAGAAAATTAAAAAATCCTAAAGAAGACTTCCCGTTTATGATGTGTTGGGCCAATGAAAATTGGACAAGGGTTTGGAATGGAGGAGAATCGGATGTATTGTTGAAACAGGAATATTCAGAGGAAGACGATTACAATCATATTAAGGTTTTAATAGATTATTTTAAAGATGATAATTATATTAAAGTAGAAGGAAAACCAATGTTTATTATTTACAGGCCCAAACTGTTTCCAAATGTTGAAAAAACAATTGCAATATGGCGTGAAGAAGTAAAAAAAGCAGGTTTTCCAGATTTATATATTGGATTTGCACATACAGCTGAATATAATCATGAACCTAAAAGCAAAGGATTTGATTTTATATTTGAGTTTCAACCTAATTTTAGCGCAAGACCCAATATCATCAATAATACTTTTTTCAAAAAAACAGTAAAAAGAGTGTTGAGAAAAGTGAAGATTTCAGTAAAAAATACGTACGAAGCAGTTTATGATTATGAAGAATTTGCAAAAATGCAAATGGATTCTGGTTTTAAACTAAATTGTTATCCAGCAATTACCCCTATGTGGGATAATTCAGCGAGAAGGAAAGTTAACTTTTTTATACTGCATAATGCTTCACCGGATAAATACAAAGTTTGGCTAAAACATATCAAAGACAACTATCCTTGGGATAAAATGCCAGAACGATTTTTGTTTATCAATGCTTGGAATGAATGGGCCGAAGGCAATCATTTAGAACCATGCCAAAAATGGGGCAAAGGTTATTTAGAAGCGACCAAAGAAATCCTGACGGATGATAATAAATAATTAAGTCTTTTTAATCAGTTTTTAAATGAATGATATTACCGTCAGTGTTTTTATGCTCACCTACAATCAAGAACACTGTATAAAACAAACTATTGAAAGTATTTTGATGCAAAAAACAAATTTTTCCTACCAACTGGTGATAGGAGAAGATTGTAGTACGGATAGTACTCGATTGATTTGTGAAAAATACGTTAGGGATTATGGCTGTAAAATTAAGTTGTTACCCAGTCCTGATAAGAATATAGGACTTATTGCTAATTATATGAGAACCATCAAACAATGCGATGGCAAGTATATTGCGATTTGTGATGGTGATGATTATTGGATTGATGAATACAAGTTACAAAAACAAGTCGATTTTTTAAATAAAAACCCTGATTATTCCATAGTATATACAGCAGTAAAAAGACTTTTTACTGATGGTAAAATGGTTGATTACAACTATAATTTAAATAAAATGCAACTGAATTTTGATGATTTGATTTTTGATAATTTTATCCATTCGGTAACTGCACTATTTAGGAATATTCAAAGCAATGAAAATACTGTTCCTAAATGGATTAATAACTTTCCTTTTGGCGATTGGCAAACGTATCTTTGGGTTTTGAAAGATGGAAGTAAAATTCATTTTATGGAGGATATTACGGCAGTATACAGAATGAATATTGGGGTTTCATCGACTTACATGAAAAAAAATAGTGTTTTTGTAAAAGTTCTGATCGATATTTTAGAATACGTACGTGAGGATAAAAATTTTAGTCATAAAAAGGATATTGTAGTTTCAAGTTTACATAATAAACAAAAAGACTTGATGACATGTTATAACAGAGAAAAGGATTATTTAAAAGGGTTTCAATTATTTTTGAGTTTTTTAAAAACAACGAATAAAAAATCTGAATTTGTTAAACTTTATTTGTATTCTATTTTTAAAAGTATTGCCTGAATTCTGGGTAAGCGGTCTCCAATTAATAAATTAAAAATATATGAAGATTCTCATGGTATCCATTCCTAATCATCATTTTTTTCAATGGGTCGATCAATTGAAGGATTCTGGCCATGATGTTATTTGGTTTGATTCCTCAGATGGTGGTTCTCCAGTTGAAAGAATTAATTGGGTAACCCAAATTAAAGGATGGAAATTGAAATGGGATTTCCCATTGCGTCATACTGTTAAGCATTCCTTTCCTAAAATCTATGCACTACTCCAAAAGTATAATGAAAGAGAAATAACTGCGGTTTTTGAAAATATAATCCAAGAATACCAACCTGATATCGTGCATAGTTTTGAAATGCGCTTAGCTGGATTACCTATCCTAGGAGTGATGCAAAAATACAATTCTATTCCCTTTATTTATTCTTCTTGGGGTAGTGATTTGTTTTATTATTCTCAACTTGGAATACCCAAAAAAGCAGTGTCCAGTTTTCTTGAAAGAGTCGATTATTTAATTACAGATTGTCATAGAGATTATAGTATTGCATTTGAAAATGGTTATAAGAATGTTTTTTTAGGCGTTTATCCGGGAAATGGAGGAATAACAATTGACAGAACTAAGATAAAAGACAGCCAAGAGCGGCATACACTAATTATCAAAGGGTATGATGATGGGGTGGGAATGGCTTCGAAAGTGGTTGAAGCTTTAGCACTAGTTCCTTTAACGTTGATTCAGAATTATAAGCTATTAGTTTATAGTGCGGATGCTTGTATTGTACATCAATTAAAAGATAAAGAATATTTCAAAAGTTTAAAAGTGCGGGTTATAAACAGGGGTGCGTTTATTTCTAATCCGGAATTACTAGAAATCATGGGACAATCTGTGCTGCATATTGGCAACAGTATTTCTGATGGTATGCCAAATGCTTTACTGGAAGCTATGGGCATGGGGTCTTTTCCTATACAATCAAATCCCGGAAAAGTGTCAGAAGAAGTGATTGAGCACGGAGTCAACGGATTGCTAATTGAAAACCCATTGGATGTACAAGAAATAGCCAGTAGTATTGAATGGGCTATTGTGAATTCAACAATGAGAGCCAAAGCTCAAGCAATTAATGTGGATTTGATTCAAAAGAAATGCAATAGAATAGCTTTAAAAAAAGAAATAATCGATATATATGAAAAATGTATACTATGAAAACATCTCTGTTAGCTAATTTAGTACTCATAAAAACTATTTATTTAGATAATAACTGATGCAAGTAGCTATACTTATTACGACTAAAAACAGAAAAAAAGACTTGTCTTTTACTTTGGGAAAGATCAATCATCTTATAAATACTAAGTCAGTAGAATGTATTGTTTATGATGACGGTTCATCAGATGGTACTTACGAATTTGTGGTTGAAAATTACCCAACAATAATACTAAAAAGGAATTCAGTATCTAAAGGCCTCATTTATTGTAGGAATGAAATGTTAAATAGCACACAAGCGGATTATGCAATTTCATTAGATGATGACGCTCATTTTATTACTGAATATCCATTAGAAGCTATTTGTAACTATTTCGAATCAAATCCTAAATGTGGTTTGATTGCATTACGAATATATTGGGGTTTGTCAACTCCAGCTTTATTAACTTCCAGTGAACTTCCAGAGCGAGTACAGGGATTTGTAGGTTGTGGTCATGTGTGGCGCATATCAACATGGAAAAACATTCCTAATTATCCTGCTTGGTTTGTTTTTTATGGAGAAGAAAATTTTGCTTCCTACCATTTGTTTAAAAAAAATTGGGAGGTACATTATTTGCCAGACGTTTTAGTCCACCATAGAGTAAGCTTGAAATCAAGAAAAAATAATTCTGATTATACGATTAGATTGAGACGCTCTTTACGAGCAGGTTGGTTTTTATTTTTTTTATTTGATCCACTGCATCTTATTCCTAAGAAAATGGCATATTCACTATGGATTCAACTTAAGATGAAAGTTTTAAAGGGTGATTTTAAGGCCTTGCTAGCAATTGTTTTGGCTCTGTTTGATTTAGTTTGGTCTATGCCTTTAATTTTGAAAAATAGAGATTCCTTGTCCATTAATGAATATACTAATTATCAAGAATTGAAAAGCACAAAAATTTATTGGAATCCTTAAAATTAGTTTAAAAGGATTTTTTAAATTTTGATGGTACGAATTAATATCAATGGATTATTTTAAATTTCTAAATCTGTATATTTGGTTTTTCAATAAAAAATTACAAAATGAAAAAAATAGGCATCATTCCACTTCGTAAAGATTCTAAAGGAATTCCGGGGAAAAATAAAAAGAAAATGTTGGGACGTCCCTTGTTTTCTTGGGTACTTACTGAAGCTATTTTTTCTGATTTGGATGCTGTTTATGTGTTTACAAACGATACGGAAATCATTAGCTATGTAGAACGGGAATATTCCTGGACCAGTAAGGTATTTGCTTTACTTCGTAACGAAGAAAACGCCAATGATACTGCTTCTACGGAGAGTACCATGATGGAGTTTTCTGAGAAAATTAATCATGATTATGCTGTTTTATGTTTGCTTCAAGCGACTTCCCCGTTGACAATGGCGGTAGATATCAATAAAGTATTGGATAAAATCATCTTAGAAAAATTTGATACTGCACTTAGTGTGGTAAAAACACATCGTTTTACCTGGAACAGTGAGGGCACCCCACAAAATTATGATGTATTCAACAGGCCCAGAAGACAAGATTTTGAAGGATTGTTAATAGAAAATGGTGCCGTATATGCCACTAAAAAAGAACTTTTTCTACATTCGAAAAATAGAGTAAGTGGTACTATTGGATTGGTAGAGATGCCGGAGGAAACGTTGATGGAGATTGACAGTCTTTCTGACTGGAACATTGTTGAAAATCTACTGATGGAACGACAAAAAGCAATGAAAACCAATCAAAGAATTCAATACTTGGTACTGGACGTTGATGGTGTTTTTACAGATGGAGGAGTCTATTATAATGAAGCGGGAGAAATGGCCAAAAAGTTTGATATGCGTGATGGTATGGGATTAGAAATTTTAAGAGAAAATAATGTGGAAGTGATCACGTTGACTTCTGAAAATTCTAAACTGGTTGCACAACGTATGGCGAAGCTCCAAATTAAAGAGGCGTTTTTTGGTGTCAAGGATAAATATTCTTTTTTAAAGCAATTCCTGGCCACTAAAAACAGTAGTTTTGGTGCGGTTGCTTATGTAGGTGATGATGTGAATGATTTGACTAATATGTGCAGTTCTGGCTGGTCTTTTGCTCCGGTAAATGCGACTGCTGTTGTGAAATTAAACGCTGATTTTGTACTAGGTACTGCTTCCGGAGCCGGAGCTATTAGAGAAGTTTGTGAAATCGTATTAAAGTATAATAAAAGATATGACTGAGTTTAAAAAACCTTACGTAATTGCTGAAATTGGCTGTAATCATAAAGGCGATATGGCAATTGCAAAAGAACTGATAAAGATTGCCAAGATATTTTGTAATGTTGATGCGGTAAAATTTCAAAAAAGAAACAATATCGAATTATTGACAGAGGCGCAATACAACGCACCGCATCCTAATGCCAGTAATTCATACGGAGATACGTATGGTGCGCACAGGGAATTCTTAGAGTTTGATGTGAATCAACATCAGGAGTTAAAGGATTATTGTGAATCCATAGGGATTACCTATTCCACCTCAGTTTGGGACACGACTTCGGCCAAAGAAATAGCTTCACTGGAACCAGAATTTATAAAAATACCTTCTGCCTGTAATAATAATTTTGAAATGTTGGGTTGGTTGTGTGATCATTATAAAGGAGAAATTCATATTTCGACCGGAATGACCACTAAAGACGAAGCGGATACGCTAGTCAATTATTTTGTTGAAAAAGGCAGGAATAAAGACTTGGTGTTGTATAATTGTACTTCAGGCTATCCAGTACCTTTTGAGGATGTGTGTTTGTTAGATATTAATTTGCTAAAGCAAAAATATGGAAACACTGTAAAACATATTGGTTTTTCCGGACATCATTTAGGAATAGCGGTAGATATAGCAGCCTACACCTTGGGCGCCAACATTATTGAAAGACACTACACGATTGATCGTACCTGGAAAGGGACCGATCATGCTGCGTCATTAGAACCTATGGGATTACGGAAATTATCACGAGATTTAAACGCAGTTCATAGCGCTTTATCCTTTAAATCAAAGGATATTTTGCCTATTGAACAAGTGCAAAGAGATAAGTTGAAGAATAGGAAAGTATAGGGGAGTAAAGTTTATTTAAAAAATGTATTTCACATTTTATACATACGTTTCTAAGATAATTTATGAGTAAAAAAATATTTGTTTTTTTCCCCGATGGGGTGGGGTTGCGTAATTTTGCGTTTACCCAATTCAAAGCATTAGGAGAGCAAAAAGGACATCAGATTGTCTATTGGAATAATACCGTTTTTTCTTTAAAAGAGGAGTTGGGTTATGATGAGGTAAAAATTGACAACCATAGAATAAATCGCTTAACTCCAATCTATTCTAGAATTAGGAAACACATTGAATTGAATGTTTCTCAAAAGAAGTTTATGGATGACGTGTATCCTACCTATAAATTTCCTTTTAGCTATACTGGGTTAAAAAATACATTGATAACGCTTTATACAAAGTTGTTAATAGGACTGAATTCCTCGGAAAAAGGGATAGTCCGTATCCGAAAACGGATCAATAGTTTAGAACGTTCGACCGAAAAATACCACTATTGTAAAGCACAGTTGGAAGAACATCAACCGGATTTGGTGTTTTGCACTACGCAACGGGCTACGCAATCCATAAGTGCTTTATTGGCTGCTAAAGATTTAGGAATTCCTACTGTGGCTTTTGTCTATTCTTGGGACAATGTACCTAAGGCGATGCAAGTGGTTGAAACGGATTACTATTTTGTTTGGAGTGCTTTAATGAAATCGGAGGTTTTAAAATACTACCCATTTGTCAAGGAATCTCAAGTTGTTGTAACTGGAACACCTCAGTTTGAGCCGCATTACGACAGCCGATTGCTTCAAGAAAGAGCTGCGTTTTGTGCCGAGCATCATTTGGATGTTGATAAAAAATACATTTGTTATTCCGGTGATGATGAAACTACTTCGCCTTTAGATCAATATTATTTAGAAGATTTGGCTCATGCAGTACGCAGTTTAAATGCTAAAGGTAAAAATCTGGGAATTATCTACAGAAAATGCCCTGTTGACACTACCAGTAGATATGATGCAGTTCTTGCTGCTAATGCTGATGTAATTGTCGCAATAGATCCTATCTGGAAACCTATGGGAAAACAATGGAACGAAATTTTGCCTACTAAAGAAGATTTAGCGCTCTTGTATAATGTTTGCGCGCATTCTGAATTGGTAACCAATGTATGTTCCTCAACAGTTTTTGATTTTGTTGTGCATGATAAGCCCTGTATTTATTTTAATTACGAGCAACCCCAATTAAAGAAAGGGATTCGCGATATCGGGCAAAATTATAACTATGTTCATTTTAGAAGTATGCCCAGTACTGAAGCAGCAGTGTTTTGTACTGATAAAAAAGAGTTGGAAAATTTAGTCCATGAAATTTTGGAAGGAAATTTATCAAATGTTTCAGAAGGGAAAAAATGGTATGCAATTGTGGCTGGTCTAGCCCCAACACAAGCTTCAGAGAAGATATGGGATGGTATTGATGCAATTTTAAAAAGATAAAAATTTGAGTTATTACTTTTAGTCCTTTATGAAAAAATTTGTAATTCAAATTATTGGTGTTTTAATTGTAACTCTAATGCTACTGTTAGTACTCGATTTTACGTATACCACTATTTATGAAAATGCTAAGCCAAGGACTAAATTCCAGTATTTAAGAAGTCTAAAAAGTACAAAAGTTAATTATATATTTTTAGGTTCATCAAGAGTTGAAAATGGAATTGATCCTTTTATTGTAGAAAATAAAACTAAAAAAAAATGCATTAATTTAGGGTATGAAGCTGCTAAACTAGGAGATATTTTTACGGTTTTGCAATTATTGAAGTCGTATGCTATTGTCTCTGACACCGTATTTATTCAAGTTGATTATATCTTTGACATTAATGGGCACTCGATTAATTTACCGTATGAAATGACCCCTTTTGTCAAGGATAATCCAGTAACAAAAGATTATTTGCTTGATTATATAGGAAAAGACCCTAGCCTGTACTATGTTCCCTTTATAAGATATTGCGGAAGCGATCAAAAGATTGGATTCAGGGATGTTTTTGCTAATTTGGTTGGGAAGAAAACAACGGTGGTAGAAAAGAAAGGATATAGTCCTTTGGCACCAAGAATCAATGAAAGTATACACACGAAACATTTTTCTTTACCAGCTTCTATCGCATCACATAGTCCTTATTATGAAAAAATAAAAGAATATGGTGCTGCAAACAATATAAAAATTGTCTTCTTTTGTGCTCCTTTTTGTAAACATACCAAAAATTTGGATTACATAAAAAAATTAAAAACTAAAATCCCAAATTTATATGATTTTTCTAATGCTATAGAAGAGGATTCTATGTTTGTTAATTGTTTTCATTTGAATGAAATGGGGGCAAGTAAATTCACTGATATTTTAGTGGAAAAAATAATAAATAATAAAAATAAAATTTAGCATGTTTTTCAATTCTCTATCCTTCGCTATATTTCTACCTATCGTATTTGTGTTGTATTGGTTTGTTTTTAATAAAACTAAAAGTACCCAGAATGCCCTACTTATTGTAGCGAGTTATTATTTTTATTCCTGTTGGGATTGGCGTTTTTTATTTCTATTGGTTTTTTCTACTTTTTTGGATTATTACACTGGTATTCGAATCGAAAAAGCAAAAACTGAGACTGGACGTAAATTTTGGTTTTGGTTGAGCATCAGTATCAACCTTGGTTTTCTTGGCGTTTTTAAATATTACAATTTTTTTGCTGATTCTTTTTCTGAGTTATTGAATGGATTTGGATTACAAACAAGTCCTTTGTTGCTGAATGTAGTTTTACCTGTGGGTATTTCGTTCTATACCTTTCACGGATTATCCTATGTTATTGATATTTATTTAAAGCGTATAAAAGCTGAATACAACTTTGTGGACTATTCTTTGTTTGTCAGTTATTTTCCATTGCTTGTTGCCGGCCCCATAGAGAGAGCCACGCATTTATTGCCACAAGTAAAATTGAAACGTAACTTTGACTATCAAAAAGCCAAAGAAGGAATCTATCAGTTTATCTGGGGATTGGTCAAAAAAGTAGTTATTGCTGATACTTGTGCTACGTATGCGAATGCTATTTTTGATAATTACGAATCCATGAATTCGCTGTCATTGTTATTGGGAGCCGTTTATTTTGCGTTTCAGATATATGGTGATTTTTCGGGTTATTCGGATATGGCTTTGGGAATGTCAAAATTATTTGGAATCGATTTGTTACGTAATTTTAATTACCCTTATTTTTCAAGAGATATAGCGGAGTTTTGGCGTCGATGGCACATTTCGCTATCGTCTTGGTTTCGGGATTATTTGTACATTCCCTTGGGAGGAAGTAGTGGTGGTATGGCGATGAAAATTCGAAATACCTTTGTGATTTTTTTGGTTAGTGGGTTTTGGCATGGTGCGAATTGGACTTTTATTGCCTGGGGATTTATTAATGCGCTGTATTTTTTACCGTTGCTGCTTTTAAAAAAGAATCGGTCTAATATGGAAACGGTTTCATTGTATTGGAATTGGAACTCTTTTAAAGTAGTTTTAAGTATGATTAGTACCTTTTCATTAACCTGTTTGGCCTGGGTGTTTTTTAGGGCAAAATCGATAGGAGATGCTTTTGATTATATTGGTCGTATTTTTACGAATCAGCGTTTTTTACCGCAATATTTAGAAAATGAGCGCTATAATTATGAAATTGTTTTGTTGATCGGCATTTTTGTAGTAGTTGAGTGGAATAGCCGAACGCAGGTGGAACCCATTTCTGGAAGATACAGTAGTCTTAAATTAGCATTATGTATTGCAGCTATCGTTGCTTTAGGAACCTATTCTGATTATAAAGAATTTATTTACTTTCAATTTTGATATTAGTAAGGAGATTGATTGTAAGGAAGATCTAGATTGTAATTCGTTTCTACTTATTATACACTTTCGAAGTAATAAAGCGTCTCGACTGTACTTCGTCATCGCTTAGTACAAACTTTCGACATAACAAGAATGGGTGCGATGTCAAATCGAGTCCTTCGGCTTCGTTCAGGACGAGCTGCAGTCGAGATTCGTTTAGGTATAGAAGTCGTCTCGACTGCGCTCGACGTGACAAGAATGGGTGCGATGTGAAATCGAGTCCTTGGGCTTCGCTTAGGACGAGTAACAGTCGAGATTCGTTTAGGTATAGAAGTCGTCTCGACTGCGCACGACGTGACAAGATGGGTGCAATGTGAAATCGAGTCCTTCGGCTTCGCTTAGGACGAGCAACAGTCGAGTTGTCAAATCGAGTCCTTCGGCTTCGCTCAGGACGAGCTCCAGTCGAGTTGTCAAATCGAGCGCAGTCGAGATTCGCATAATAAAAAAAGTATATGAAATTCTATTATGTATATATTCTTCTTTGTAATGATGATTCGCTCTATGTTGGAGTAACTTCTGATATTGATAGGAGGATTATGGAACATAATGCAGGTAAATATCCAAAAGCTTACACGCATAGTAGAAGACCGGTTACATTAGTTT
The DNA here is from genome assembly GCF_030010285.1 of Flavobacterium sp. XS2P24. Taxonomy (NCBI): domain Bacteria; kingdom Pseudomonadati; phylum Bacteroidota; class Flavobacteriia; order Flavobacteriales; family Flavobacteriaceae; genus Flavobacterium; species Flavobacterium sp. XS2P24. The sequence continues at coordinate 122,675 of NZ_JASCRU010000004.1, read as the reverse complement.
TTTATCAGGGTTTTACAGATCCTAATCAGGCTATTGAGTATGAAAAGAAATTAAAAAAATGGAGTAGGTTTAAAAAGCAAGCATTAATTGATGGGAATTTTGACAAATTACAGGATTTATCGGAATGCAGAAATGCAACGCATCATCAATATAAACCAGATGTTGAAGAATAATATGACTACGTGGCTCGATTGTACTTTGTCATAGTACAGTATAAACTTTCGATGTGATAGCTAAGTGGTGTTATAATGCTTTTGTCAAATCGAGCGCAGTCGAGATTGGTTGTGAATTAAAGAGCGTCTCGACTGCGCTCGACGTGACAAGAAAAGTCGAGTTGTGAAATTCAATGTAGTCGAGTTGTAAAAGCTAGCGCAGTGGAATAAAAAGCGTCTAGACTGCGCTCGACGTGACAAGAAAAGTCGAGTTGTGAAATTCAATGTAGTCGAGTTGTAAAAGCGAGCGCTTTCAATAACGTAAATAATTATAATATTAGAATTTTAGATGAAACGATTTTTAATTTTTACAATCAAAATACTTTTGCTGACCTTTTTTGTGTTGGTTGTATTAGATTTTGCCTATACAAAAGTATATTTACGATCTTCTAACAGGAGTAAAATTGAGTATGTTTACAGTTCAAAGGCGAGCAATTATGATGTTGTGATTTTAGGTTCTTCCCGGGCTAACAATCATTTTGTTGCTCCGATGTTTGAAGATAAGGGATTGAAGACTTTTAATTTTGGGATGAGCGGAGGTCATTTATTTGAAGCTTCTTTGCTATTAAAACTAATGTTGGAACGAAAGTATACTATTAAGAATGTAATATTGGAGGCTGATTTAAATTTATCAAATGAAAAGCGTGATGATGGTGTTTCGTCTCATTTTCTTCCTTTTATCCATGATTCTGAAGCCATTCGTTATCATTTTTCAAAGGAGGCAGATTTCAAACAATTGTATTTTTTGCCTTTTTACAGGTATGTTGTATATGATAGTAAGATTGGGTTTAGGGAAATTTATAATGTTGCTATTGATAAACCAACGAAGCTTTTGGATCATTTAGGGTATTACCCTTTGGGTAAAAATCCAAATGCCAATATGAAAAACGATATTACTAATTTGAAACCTTTGCGTAACAAATATTATGAAGAAATTAAACAGCTTTGTAGAACTAACAATATAAAATTGATTGTAGTAATGACACCCATGTGTACCAATACCAAGGGATTGGATTATTTTGCAAAAGTACAGGAACTCTATCCTGAAATTCATAATTATGAAAAAGCGGTGGAAGGGGATCGATATTTTTCCTCCTGCGGACATATGAATGATATAGGGGCACGAAAGTTTACCGGTATAATTTTAAATGATTTTTTTAATTGAGGTAAAATGTGTATTAGGTAAGGAAATGTAACATTTGTATCGATTTTATTAATTAGAAAACTTGGTAGATCTCCTAATGACGTTGATTATTTCAAAATATATAACCACAATTTAAGTAATAATAAAATAGCATGAGTATTAAGAATATAATTAAAAATCTATTTGGTATTAATAATATAAAATTTGTCAAGTCTTGGTTTATAAGTTCAAATGAGAAGATTCTTATTGAGCAAAGACGCGATTTTTATAGTCAATTCCTTAAGCCAGGTAGTGTCTTTTTTGATATTGGTGCAAATTATGGCAACAGAATTGAGCCTTTAATAAATGATAATGTCAAAATTATTGCAATTGAACCGCAGATAGAGTGTGTTCGTTATTTGAGAAAGAAATACGGAAAAAAAATCACAATACTTCAAAATGGTGTTGGTGAAGAAATTAAAACTCAACTGATGTATATTTCAACTAATGCAAATATTTTATCTTCATTCTCAAAGGACTGGATTGATTCAACTAAAAATAGTGGAAGATTTAAAAAGATTAACTGGAATAAAACTCGGGAAATTGAGATGATAACTTTAGATTACTTAATCATGACTTATGGTAAGCCGGATTTTATCAAAATTGATGTTGAGGGTTTTGAATTGCAAGTGCTAAAAGGTCTTACTCAGAATGTAAATGTACTATCTTTGGAATATACAGTACCTGAGCGTAAAGATGCATTAATTGATTGTTTACTTTATTTAAATAACTTGTCTAGTTCAAATGTTTCGTTCAATTACTGTATAACGGAAAATACAGAATTTGTCTTGCCACAATGGGTAGATTTTAATGAAATGATTATTTTAGTTAATACTGATACATTTTTAAATACGCAATTTGGAGATGTTTATGTAAAATTTAATCAATAATTGTAATAAAGAAACTATGCACATTGCCTTTTTAACTCCTGAATATCCTCATGAAAGAGTGGCTCATGCTGCCGGTATAGGCACTAGTATCCGGAATTTAGTGGTTGCTCTGGCTCAAAAAAAAGTAAAAGTTTCGGTATTTGTGTATGGTCAGCAAGAAGATGAGATATTTGTCGAGGATGGAATTACCATTCATTTGATAAAAAACAGAACTTACCGATTCATGGGTTGGTATTGGCATCGAAAATACCTTCAAAAGTACCTCAATACACAAATCGTTACCGAAAAAATTGATGCTGTCGAAGCACCGGACTGGACGGGTATTACTGCTTTTATGCGTTTGAAAGCCCCCTTGGTAATTCGGTTTCATGGCAGTGATACTTATTTTTGCCATATTGAAAAGCGTCATCAGAAATTGAAAAACTATTGGTTCGAAAAATTAGCTACTCAAAAAGCCAAGGCCTTTATTGCGCCTACTGCTTATGCGGGAAATATCTCTAAGGAATTATTCAGTATACAAAATAAACGGGTACAAACTATTCATTACGGATTAGCATTAGAACGTTTTGAAAACCTAAATCCTGGAATTTTTGAAAGGGGTTTAATTTTATATATTGGAACTATAATAAGGAAAAAAGGCGTTTTCGAATTGCCTGAAATTTTTAATAAAGTCAGGGTAAAATTTCCTGAGGCGAAACTGGTTTTGATTGGTGGTGATTCTTCGGATGTACAAACAGGCAGTCATTCGACCTGGGAACTGCTTCAAAAAAAATTTGATACAAATGATTTTGAAAAAGTAACTTATCTTGGAAAAATACCTTACCAAGAAGTTCAAAAATACATAAAACAAGCACAAGTGTGTGTTTTTCCCAGTTTTGCTGAGACTTTAGGGATGGTGACTATAGAATCTATGGCATTACAAAAGCCGGTGGTTAATACCAATATTGGTTGGGCACAAGAATTAATGGTTGATGGTGTAAGTGGTTTTCTGGTTCATCCACAAGATCATTTGCTTTATGCTAATAGAATTATGGAGTTGTTAGCGGATGCAAACCTTTGTCTGACAATAGGAAGAAATTCTAGAAAACGGGTGGAAGCTATTTTTGACATAGAAAAAATCGTTCAACAAAACATTCTTTTTTATCAATCTATAACTGATCAATCGTGATTGTTGTTTATCATCAAAATAATCGTGTAACCAAAGTTATTTCGGTTCATAACGAATTGATTATATTCGATTTACACTCGAGTATAGCAGAAGTGCTTATGGTATTGGCTCATCAATTTCCTGAGGAACCTATTGTATGGTGTCATCAATTGTTGGAAAATAGTTTGAATATCGATGGTATTGCGACTCTTTTTCATCATGATAAAATGATGCTTTCTTGTCGTGTGTCTCCTACAAGTTTTTTAGGAACAGGAATTGGCTTTGTAGAAGAATCTCCTTTTATTAAAGTCAATAAAAACAATACCTTTCCTACTTGGTTGATGAGCAGTGAGGTTGGCATGATTCACGCTTCAGCGTTGCGATTGATTAGAGGTAGCCTAAAACCAGATGCTAATTTTGATTATTTTTTAAACTCAGTGTCAAAGGTTGGAATGATTTTGGGTTTACTGTGTTATTCAGAACCTCAATTACTGTTAAAAAATGCACCAAACTCTATTTCCCCAAAAGCCAATTTATTTATTTTGTTTCGATTTGTAAAACAGCACTATAAAAAACGCTGGATTGTTTTGTTGTTTTTGAATTTGCTTATTTTCGAAAAACGATTCCCAATATTCCCTTTCTTGTATTCATTGTTTTTTAAAAATAGAAAAAAAACAGTACTCAACTTAGATGCTATTTCTGTTCAATCTACTTTGACTGTTGTTGATAAAAAAACAATTGATGTTATCATTCCCACCATTGGTAGGAAACAGTATTTGCATGCTGTTCTGCAAGATTTGGCACAACAAACACATCTGCCTGTAAATGTAATTATCGTAGAACAAAATTCGCTTCCGGATAGTGTTTCTGAGTTGGATTTTTTGACGAATCAAACTTGGCCTTTTAATGTCAAACATACTTTTACCCATCAAGCTGGTGCGTGTAATGCCCGTAATTTGGCTTTAAGCCAAATAGAAAGTGAGTGGGTATTTTTGAATGATGATGATAATCGTTTTGACGAAAAGTTGTTGGAAACATTCTTAAATAAAATACAGCAATTTGGAGCTTCCGTGATTACAACAGCTTATCTACAACAAAATGAACCACAACGATATAGTATTACCAATCAGTCGGGAATATTTGGATCCGGAAATAGTTTCGTAAAAGCAAGTTGTTTATCGACCGTCTCTTTTGATATGGCGTTAGAGTTTGGTTACGGAGAAGATATTGATTTTGGGATGCAATTGCGCAACAGTGGATTTGATATTATTTATTTCCCAGAAATACGTATTTTGCACCTCAAAGCACCTATGGGCGGGTTTAGAATCAAAGTGAAACAATTGTGGGATACTGAAAAAATGCCACCAAAACCATCGCCTACTATCATGTATGTTTTTTTGAAACATTATACAAAACAACAACTTTTGTGCTACAAATTAGTCTCCTTTTTTAAATTACTAAAAAAAGAATCGGTTTTGAATTACCTTGTGTTTTTAAACCAATTTGAAAAAAAATGGAACCTGAGTCACTATTGGGCTAATAAATTATAAAGTATGGAAATAAGTAAAAAGCAAATTAGTTTTCTCATCACACATTACAACAGACCTTCGGATTTATTGAAATGTTTAGCTGCTATAAAAAGCCTTAAAGTAGCAGATTCTGAGATTGTGGTGTGTGACGATGCGAGCCTAGAGGAACATTTAAAAACAATACAAGACTACGAAATTGACCGGTTAGTTGTTTCTAAAACGAATCAAGGACTTGCTGCCAATATTAATAAGGGTATCAAAGCTTGTAAGGGAGAATATATTATTTATTGTCAGGAAGATTTTCTTTTGTCTCCTCAAATCAGCCGTATTTTGCCGGAATGCTTGGATTTATTAAAACAGGAAAAGGTTGATATGATTCGGTTTACTTCAAATTCCCCTTTCAATACATTAATTCCTTTGACAGCTACTATTTCCTTGATTCCAAAATTTTCATTCCAAAATTTTTTCCAGAATTACTATCAATATAGCGATCATCCTTTTGTAACAAGAAAAAGTTTTTATCATAGATTTGGTACTTATTTAGAACGGACTTCCGGAAGGTATGGTGAAACTGAATATGCTATTCGTATCCTTAAATCTAATGCTAAAATAGGGATAACCAATCAACGTTTGGCGTCAACAATTGAAGGAAGCCAATCGGTTTTAGTGAACGAAAGTATAGCTGCAAATAAAGTGTATCCCTTAAATAAAAAATGGATTAAGATAGCCAGAGCATTCCGACTCTATTTGGAATTATTTTTATACAATACCCACAAAAGAGGCTTGATTACGTATACAAATTTCAGGAAATAATACTCTAAAAGCGAATGCTGAAAATTTACACAGACCAACATTTTATTACACCGAAAAACCGACGCTGTGTTTTTCCGTTGTTGTTTGACTTATGCTATACAAAAAACCAGCAATTGTTAAGTAAATATGAGTTAGTCACTAAAATAGAGGACGCTGTTGTTGTAATTGTGCCATTAGATATCAGTGAATATTTTCAAAAAAAACAGGAGAAATGGCTTTTTGAGTATATAGACAAAGCCCTTGCATTGCATAAAAAAGTGTGGGTTTATACCGCTGGAGATTATGGATTGACTTTAAAGAAAGAAGTTTATACCTTCAGATTAAGCGGTTTTAATTCAAAATTTGATACTAATACTTTTATTTTGCCTTCATTTATTGAAGATCCTTATGCCATTATTCAAAATAAATTTCACCCCATTGCTAAAGAAGCCTTGCCTAAAATTGGATTTGTAGGTCATGCCAGCAATTCAGGGTCTAAATGGGTAAAAGAAGTGTTGGTTTTTTTATTACACAATTACAAGCGATTGGTCAAAGTACTCTTTACCGATTACCAATCTTTTTATCCTTCCAGCATAAAACGCTATAAGTACTTGTCTTTATTGCAAAAAAACAATCACATTGAAACTGATTTTGTTTTTAGAAACCAATATCGTGCGGGAGCAAAAACAACTGAGGATAAACAAAAAACGACACAAGATTTTTTTGAAAATTTAGCTACCAATCCCTATACATTTTGCCTTAGGGGTGCTGGAAATTATTCGGTTCGCTTTTATGAAACCCTAGCTATGGGAAGGATTCCTTTTGTAATAGCTACTGATTTTAGATTACCTTTGGATGGGATTGTCAATTGGAAAGAGCATTGTGTTCTTGCTGCCGATGCTAACATTTGTGAGGCATTAATTGATTTTCATAAAAAAATAAGTGATGAAGATTTTGAAAAAATGCAAGTTAATAACCGTAATTTGTGGCTTCAATTTTTGAACAGAGAAACCTATTTTATAACGCTGTCTACTCTTTTTAAAGAAAAAATATAAATGAAATTTGCTCTGATTATTTGCACCTATATGCGTCCGAAACCTATTTTGCAATTGTTGCAGTCTGTTGTTGGGCAAACGGTTTATCCAGATGAAATTATAATTGTGGATGGTTCCCTAAATTCCGACACAGCTACTGTTTTAAATCAAAATTTTTTTAAAAAAGTGCACTATCATTTAGTGGTACCTGAGCATAGAGGTCTTACCAAGCAACGCAATTATGGCGTAGGAAAAGTAAGTGACGGAATTGACATTGTTTGTTTTTTAGACGATGATACGGTATTAGAAAAGGAGTATTTTGAGCAAATTTTAAAAACCTACACGGATTATCCACAAGCTCTGGGTGTTGGAGGGTATATTAACAATGAGAATAAATTTCAATTTGTTGGATATGATTATCAACCAACCATTAAAGAATTTTATTATGACGGGTGGAAGCAAAATGACGGAAGTCGTTTTGTCCTGCGTAAAAAATTGGGATTGGATAGTGATTGTCCACCGGGTTATTCGTCGCAGTACTCTCATGGCCGCAGTGTGGGATTTTTACCTCCAAGTGGTAAAACCTATGAAGTAGAGATGCTAATGGGCGGCGTCTCCTCTTTTAGAAAAGAAGTATTTAAGAGTTTACATTTTTCGACCTATTTTGAAGGATATGGATTGTATGAAGACGCTGATTTTACTTTGAGAGTAGCAAAAATGGGAAAGTTATATTTGAATACTTCAGCGAAATTAAATCATTATCACGATGCCTCAGGAAGACCTAATCAATATAAATACGGTAGAATGGTAGTGCGTAATGGGTGGTATGTGTGGCGTACGAAAAACCCCAGTCCTGAACTCAATGACTGTTTTAAATGGCATGCTATTACTCTGCTTTTAACGGGAATACGATACACTAATGTTCTTACTACTAACAATAAAAAAGAGGCCTTGACTGAAGCTTTAGGAAGAACGGTAGGTTGGTGGAGTTTATGGTTTAACAAGCCTAAATAAATATTTACTAAATGGAATGTATTTAATATACGGTTCGAAATAGGTATAGACTAGATTATATTATGAAAACAATTCAATTATTGAATATCCCTAATTTTTATTCTTCCTACTATTTATTGGGATTGAATCAAGCATTTAAGGTTAAATTTAAAATGGACAGTAATTTTACTCAGTTCAACAATAAACCAATTCTTATTTTTAAGGTTGATGATGCAATTGCAGTGATTGATAATGATGATCCTACTGGAGTACAGCAAGAATTATATGAAATAGCCAGTGTTTATTTTGTAACTAATAAACTTCTTGATCATGATTCGTATAAACAGCCCAAAGTTAAACCGCTTTATCCACATTATCCCGTTAATATTGTGCCCCTTTATTGCCGTGTATTTGGGATAAATTTGTTGCGTTATTTGAAATTAAAAGATGTAATACAACAAATATATATTCTATTAAGAAGACCTTTATATGGACAGTATAAAAGAAGTTTTAAAAAAGATAATTTTATTTTCTTTTCCTCTAATATTTGGAAAAAAGAACCTGAAACCAACCATATTAGGGCTGAGTTTATTCGATTCTGTAAAACAGATACTAGAATAGTATTTAAAGGAGGGTTTATACCCCGCTCTGATGGGAATAATTATGGATTTGATAATGAGCTTAATGAGGAGAGATATTCCCCGAAAATGTTTTCAAAGTTAAGCGCTACCTCTAAAATTGCTTTAAATAATCCTGCCGTTTGTGGTGCGGTGAGTTGGAGATTAGCTGAATATTTAAATCAAGGTTTATTTGTATTATCATTTCCTTTTAAAATTGAACTGCCTCATAATTTCATGCATGGTGCTGAAGTCCATTTTATAGAAAAAACAACCCAATTTAAACCTGTTTTGGATAAAGTAGTAGATGATTCTGATTATCATGAAGTTATAGCAGCAAGGGGTAAATTTTATTTCGATACCTATTGTACTCCTGGAGCGCAAGCAAAATATGTGGTTGATTCAATATTAAATGGCGAGTCAAATTTAAAAGAAGATTTGAAACATAGTAGTTGAAAGATGAAGTTTGTACTATTTACCCATGTTCCACATATTAAAGAAAGCAATCAGTATTATGCTTATGCTCCGTATGTCAAAGAAATGAATATTTGGGGTAAAAATGTCAATGAACTAATAATTGTTGCGCCCTTGTTCTCAGGGAATAAAACACTAATAGACATTTCTTACAGTCATCAAAACATACAATTTTTGCCTGTTCCAAGTTTCGATGTTTTGTCTATTAAATCTATTTTTATCACTTTATTGAAGCTTCCTAACTTAGTTTGGATTCTTTTTAAAGCAATGAAAAATGCTGATCACATCCATTTGCGTTGCCCTGGTAATATAGGGTTGTTGGGTTGTTTTATTCAAATATTGTTTCCCAATACACCAAAGACCGCTAAATACGCCGGTAATTGGGACCCAAAATCGAAGCAACCTTTAACTTATAAATTACAGCAATGGATTTTGAAGAATACTTTTTTAACCCGAAACATACAGGTTTTGGTTTATGGGGAGTGGGAAGGAATGACCTCAAATATTAAACCTTTTTTTACGGCTTCTTATGCATTAAACGAGATAGTACCTATTGTTCAAAAAAAATTGATTGGAATAGTTGATTTTATTTTTGTGGGTGCTTTAGTGAAAGGAAAGCATCCGTTATATGCGATACAATTAATGGAAAATTTGCATCTTAAAGGATATTCAGTACGGCTAAGTGTCTACGGTGAAGGTCCAGAACGAGAAATACTGGAGGATTATATTGCAACTCATACGTTAGAAAAGATTGTTTCATTACAAGGAAACCAGACACAGGATATTGTTAAGAAAGCCTATCTGGACAGTCATTTTGTGGTTTTGCCCTCTGACAGTGAAGGTTGGCCCAAAGTAATCGCGGAAGGTATGTTTTGGGGTTGTGTTCCTATAGCTACTGCCATTTCATGTGTGCCCTATATGTTGGACTATGGGAATAGAGGGATTTTATTACAGCAGGATTTAGAAAAAGATAGTACGCAAATAGCGGTTGTTTTACATGATCAAAACGAGTATGATGCTAAACGAAATAAAGCTGCGGAATGGTCCAGAAGGTTTACACTAGATGTTTTTGAAGATGCGATACAGGAGTTAATTGTTTAGGGGTTTGAAGGGTTAGAATTGGGAGCGGTAAACTGCAATAGTTAGATTAAGGAAATAAGAATCAAGAAGAAAGAATCAAGAAGAAAGATGCAACATGACAATCATAAAATAAGGATTATTCAGATTATAGATTCTCTTGAGGCTGGTGGGGCCGAGCGTATGGCGGTGAGCTATGCTAATGCGCTTGCCCAAACAATTGAATTTTCCGGATTGGTGGTAAGCCGTAAAGAAGGGGCTCTTTTAAGTCAGGTTGATGATGGAGTATCGTATTTGTTTTTGAATAGAAAAAAAGCAGTTGATTTAAAAGCACTGTACAAGTTAAGGAACTATGTAAAGCAACATAAGGTAACTGTTGTTCATGCCCATAGCACCTCTTTTTTTTTAGCTTTTTTATTAAAATTACTGCATCCTTCCATACAATTAATTTGGCATGACCATTACGGGGACAGTGAGTTTTTATCCAAAAGACCCATCCGTGCTTTAAAAATGGCTTTGCCTTTTTTTAGTGGAATTATAGTCGTAAACCAAAAATTGAAAGTTTGGGCTGAGCAAAAAATGAATTTCAAGAATACCGTTTATTTACCTAATTTTCCTTCTGAAGGGAATAATAGCGCAGCCCTTACTTTATTAAAGGGAATTGATGGAAAACGTATTGTGTGCTTGGCTAATTTGAGAATACAGAAAGATCACTTTTTATTATTGAAAGTAGCATGTAAACTAAAAGTATCTCATCCAGAATGGACTTTTCATTTGGTTGGAAAAGATTTTCATGATGCCTATTCCCAAAAAATTAAGGATTTAATAGTTGCTTTTGCTTTAGAAAAAAATGTGTTTCTTTACGGCACGAAACAAGATGTTGAAAATATTTTACAACAATCTGCCATTGGCGTTTTAACGTCGAAATCTGAGGGTTTACCGGTAGCGCTATTAGAATATGGATGGTTAAAAAAACCTGTTGTGGTGACTGATGTAGGGGAAGTGTCTTCTTTGGTGGCCAATGGTAAAAACGGTTTTCTAGTTGCCGCTCAAGAAGAGCATTTGTTTTATGTAGCGTTGGTTGAATTAATAAAGAGCGAAGTTCTGCAACAGGAGTTTGGCAATTTGCTTTATAAAAAGGTACAGGATCATTATTCAAAAAAAGCTGTCGTTGTACAGTATTTAAATTGGTTAAATAATAGTTGTAAATGAAAAAAGAGGATCAATCCTATTTGTTTTTAATTCTTTTCCATGTCGTTCTTGGGGCAATGGTTTATGCTATTCCCTTTGTTTCTAAAATATATGGGTATTCTATTTTTATTTTTGGTATTTATTATGTCATTAAAAGTCAAAATAGAAATAATGAAGCACTTGTTGCAGCCGCATACATTGTAGGAAGTGAAGTTTTTTTGCGGATGACCGATGGTAATCCTTTGTATGAAATTTCCAAATACGGAGTGATGATTTTCGTTTTTATAGGAATGTATTATAGTGGATTTTCTAAAGGTGCCGCGCCGTATTGGACTTTTTTACTTTTATTGGTTCCTAGCATCGTCATTTCAACTTTTGAATTGGATTTGGGTACTGATATTCGTAAAGCAATTGCTTTTAATATATCTGGCCCCGTTTGCCTTGGAATTGCTTCACTATATACCTACAGACGAAGAATTCCGTTAGAAGACACTAATAGTGTTTTGTTGAGCATGGGTTTGCCAATTGTAACTTGTATAGTGTATTTGACTCTTTATACACCCAATGTTCGAGATATTGTCACCAGTACACAATCTAATTATGAAACTTCCGGTGGCTATGGACCTAATCAGGTAGCAACAATATTAGGGTTGGGGATGTTTATTTTTTTCTCCCGTATCATATTGGATTCGAAATCAAAATTTCAAATTTTAATCAATGTTTTTATAGCCTTGAATATTACGTATAGGGGGATGATTACATTTTCTCGTGGAGGTATGATTACCGGATTTTTGATGATTGTTTTATTACTGTTCTTTTTGTATTTTAAATCTAATTTTGCAGGAAAGGTAAAATTGAATTATATCATTGTCTTGTTGGTATTTGCTATGTTTGCTACTTGGACCTATACATCGTTTCAAACTGGTGGGCTTATTGATAAGCGGTATGCAAATCAAGATGCCGCCGGAAGGGTAAAAAAAAGTCAATTGACGGGAAGAGAGGAAATAGCAATGGATGAAATTAATATATTTTTAAAGAATCCTATTTTTGGAGTTGGAGTTGGGAAAGGGGTCGAGGTGAGGAAAATAGACAGTCCCGGTGCAGCTTTGTCACACGATGAAATTACCCGTATGCTGGCGGAGCACGGCTCTTTAGGAATATTGGCTTTATTGATTCTATTTTTTACCCCTTTGGTTTTGTATTTGGAAAATAAGTTCAATATGTTTTTGTTGTGTTTTGTTGTATTCTGGCTGTTAACCATTAATCATGCTGCCATGCGAACTGCGGCACCTGCTTTTGTGTATTCTTTATCTTTATTGAATGTGCAATTGGGGAGTCCTAGGAAGGTTAAGAATGAAGAAGAGTGATTGGTGATCAGTCGTCAGTGTTCAGCTTTTTAGTATTCAGTGATCAGTCGTCAGTAATCAGTGTTCGGCGGTAGTTGAGTTATTATTATTATTATTATTATTATTATTATTATTTATTAAATGTGTTCCGTATCTGTTTTGGATACATTTTAGCACTTGAAAAAACACTCTAATCACTTTTTTAGAACTCTTATCAGGATCCCTTTGTATTAAATTGCTACCTATTAAAATTTTGTTAAAAAAATCAACATTTCTTAAATTTACTTCGAAGCAAAAGTATTAAATTGCAGTCCTAAACGTAAATACCACTTATGCTCTCAGTCGATAAAATACATTTTGAAATATCAGAACGAAAGATGATTCTCCGTGTTTTTGATGTATTTTTTGTTTTTGGTTCTTTATTTTTAATTGGGAATATATTTGATTTTGATTATTTTATTTTGTCAACGAATAATTTGTATTGGATGCTAATTCTGGGTGTTTATATCAATCTTTTCGGAACTATTTTCGAAATGTATAATCTTCAGGTTGCCAGTAATCAATTTCAGGTACTAAAGAGTTCAATTCTAACCGTTTCAACGACGGTTTTGGTGTACTTGTTAACGCCGATTTATTCTCCAGAACTTCCATCGAAAAGAATTCAGATTGTATTGTTTTATCTCGTTGTGTTTTTGGCTTTGTTTTTATGGCGAATGTTTTATGTTTCGTTTTTAGCCTCTAATCGATTTTTACAAAATGCAGTTTTAATCTGTGATAACGATCAAGTAGAAGAGTTAATATCCGGATTAGAGCATATCGATCCACATTATAAAATAATTGCATTTGTGAATGCCGATGCTGCCGAAGATGAACTAGTCGAATACCCCTACGTTAAAAATATAAAGCGGGATTCGTTATTTTCTTTTGTAAAACAAAACTCTATATCCGAAATTGTAATTGCTTCCCAAAAAACAGATGGAATTACGGCTGAGTTGTATCAGCAATTACTTCATTTGCTGGAATCCGGAGCTATAATTCGAGAATATACGCAGGTATATGAAAGTAAAACACAGCGTATTCCAGTGCATTATATGTCAAGAGACTTTTATCGCTTTTTCCCTTTTAGCAGAAGCAATCACAATAAGTTGTATTTGATTGGAGCCCGGATTTTTGAAATTAGTGCTTCGGTACTTGGATTGTGTATTGGTTTGGTGTTATTCCCATTAATTCTACTTGGAAACGCAATAGGAAACCGAGGAAAGTTGTTTTATACCCAAGAACGTGTTGGTAAAGACGGGGTGGTATTTGAAATTTTAAAATTCAGGACTATGGTTAGTAATGCCGAATCTAACGGGGCTGTTTTTACCACTACAAATGATTCTCGAGTGACTATATTTGGTAAATTTTTACGAAAAACCAGGATTGATGAATTTCCGCAATTTATAAATATTCTAAAAGGGGATATGGCCGTTATTGGTCCTCGTCCAGAACGTCCTTTTTTTGTAAAGGAAATCGCTGAAGTAATGCCTTTCTATGAAACAAGACATATTATAAAGCCGGGTCTTACTGGATGGGCGCAAGTAAACTATGCTTATGGAGCGACAATTGATGACAGTTTGATAAAGCTTCAATACGATTTGTATTATATCAAACACAGAAGTATTTTTCTGGATTTAAACATTGCTTTTAAAACAATTACCACCGTTTTATTTTATAGGGGGCAATAGTATTATTATTATTATTTAAAAAAATTAAATGATAATTGGAATCCGTTTTTTATTCTGCATTGCCATTCTGACCAAAATAATTCCGTTGGTAATTATTAATGGTAATACCAGTAAAAAATGAGCTTTGTTGATTACTACAAAGAAATAGATTCCTAACGACAGGATATTAAATAATGCCAGATTGTAAATTCCTTTTTTGTTTTTTGTCCAATAAAAATAAAGCAACCCTACTAAAGTTGGATTGAAAAGTAAAATATTATAGTTGTATCCTAATTCCAGATGCGACGAATAAAATCCGACAAACGTAAAGAACATGCCCATTACCGCTATCAGGATGAGGTAAAATAAATCAATACTTTTCTTATTTATCAGTACCATAAACCCAAGAAGAAGGATATAGGTATAGATGTTATTCCACCAAGAGCCAGGAACTTCATTCTCGAATTCTAGTAGTGTCTTGTTTTCCTGCACCAGCGGATGATTCTGAAAAGTAACTTTCTTCAGGCTTTTTTGCAGTTCAAAAGGCAAAAATAGTTGCGTTCCCAAACCATCTACTTTTTTACCAAAGATGATACTGGTCCCTAATTTTTCGTAAAAGTGATTGTCAAAATACGGATAAAGGATCGTTCTGTATGTGATGTCGGTATCTTCGTTTTTTACAATTGCGGTGGTATCTAATGTTTTGTTGATGATGTCAACAACCATCGATGTGCAGTTTTTATCAATAAACTTGTATGTGTAATGACTTTCGCCTGAGGCCAAGGAAGTGTTCAGATTGTCAAATAGTTTTTGTTTTAAAGCGGATGGAATGTTTAATTCCTGCTCATAAACAGACCTTTTTTCATATTGATATTGATTGATGAAATCAGGATAAGAGTCCGCTACGGCGAAATATTGTAAGTCCCCTTTTATGAATTTCATGACAAAATTAGGGGTGTTAAAATCAAAAGCCCCATAATTGTATACCACATCAATTCCGTTGACCGTATCGTGTACTCGAATTGCAGTGTGTCCAAAAAGAGAATAGGATTCGTTCCCCGTTCCGCAAGTAAGTACGCTGACTTGTGTGTTTTTTGATAATTGGATGCTTTGTCCGAAACTATAGTTTGCAGTTGAAAACAAGAGTATGAAAAGAACTATTTTTTTTAAAGAAGCTATATTCATTTGTTGTGGTATTGTTGTTTTTAAATTAATTTCTAAACATTCCCAAATCTACTTTAACTGAAAAAATATTGGAATACAAAGCTGTACTTTGATCGCCTAAATCAGTCAACGCATAATCAATCTGGATGCCTTTGTATTTGAACCCCAAACCGATATTAGGCTGAAAACCCACTTTTTCGGAGTTGTCCAGTTGTTGTACATTCTGAAAATTACCCACGCCTGCACGAACAAATACCAAATCAGTATAGCCAAATTCAAGACCTAAAGCCGGATCGATACTGACAAAATCGGTCGAGATAAGATCATTCGTTTTTGCAAATCGCATATTCATATTGGCAGCAGCCAAAATACTGTAATCGTATCGAATGATGAACTTTTTAGCGATTCCTAATTGTGCTTTTGGAGCCGTAATCTCAGTACTCTCCGGTAATTCTTGGTTTTCTCCGGGAATGGAATTGGCAATTTTCTGATATTCGTCTTCATCAATATTCCATACGTTATACGTGGTGGTTATATCACGGAGCATTAATCCAAATTGCCAGTTATTTTTTTCGAATTGTAATCCGACATCAAAGCCAAAGCCCCAAGAATTGGCAAATTTGCCAATGATTCGTCGGATAACTTTTGCGTTTACGCCATATTGAAATCCGGGAACGGGAAGTTTTCGAGCATAAGAAAAAGTGAAACCATAATCGGCCGTTGAGAAAAGACTGATTCTGTTGTAGTCAATATTTCCTTGGCTGTCAATAAGTTCAGTAGTGTTTAAAATATCATCGACACCAAAACGAATTAATGAAATTCCCCAAGCACTCCGGTCATCTATAGGGCTTGCGTAGGCCAAGTAATCGTATTGGGCTATATTGGCAAAATAATTAGCATGCATTAAGGATACCTGATGATCTTCCAGATGAATCAGTCCTGCAGGATTCCAATACCCCGAATTAACATCACTCGTAGTAGCCACAACAGTATTAGACATGCCTAATGCAGCCGCATCCACGCCGATATTCATAAACTCATTCGAGTATTTTCTGACGGCTTGACTGTAATTTAGCGTACTAACCAAAACCGCTGCTAATAGGAAGCTTTTTTTCAATGGGGTCATTTTTACAAACGATAAGTCTGTTTAATTTTTATCAAAAATATAATTTTTTACCGAGCTTATTTCTTCCTTTCTGTAAATATATCCAAACAAGAAATCACGGTTGAAAAAACTCTATTAAAAAACGTACTTCTCCTTGACTTATTATGCTAAATTTGCCAACTGTGGTTCACTAAATTTTATAACTATGACTATTAAAAAGCATATCCCTAATATTATTACTTTACTAAATCTTTTTTGCGGTTGTATCGCTTTGGTTTTTGCTTTTAACCAAGATTTTGAAATGGCATTTTATTTTGTTTGCTTGGGTATATTCCTGGACTTTTTTGATGGTTTTTTTGCTCGATTATTCAAAGTATCGAGCCCGCTTGGATTGCAGTTGGATTCTTTGGCAGATATGGTTACCAGTGGAGTTGTGCCGGGTTTAGTGATGTCTCAAATGATGATCGACAATTCGTCAACTGCGGCGGTTGATCATTTGCAAATTTTTCCTTATTTAGGGTTTTTGATTGCCTTAGGATCTTGTTATCGATTGGCAAATTTTAATATTGATACCCGTCAAACTGATTCTTTTATTGGTTTGCCAACTCCTGCCAATGCGCTGTTTATTTTAAGTCTGCCTTTGGTTTTAAAATACACCGACTCTTTATTTGTTATCGAAATTTTGACAAATCAATGGGTTTTACTGTTAATAACGGTATTGAGCGCTTATATCTTGAACGCTGAAATTCCTTTGTTTTCCTTAAAAATCAAGAAGTTCAATTTCAAGGATAATGCGCTTCAAATTGTGTTTTTGATTTGCTCCCTTTTGTTATTAATTTTCCTCCAATATTTAGGAATTCCTTTGGTCATTCTTTTCTATGTTTTGTTATCAGTGATAAATAATAAAATGCTGAAAAAGTAGTTTTTTTGGATGAAAAGAAAAACGGTCAGAAGAAAAACTACGGTAGTTCGTAAACCCAAAAAGAAAGCAACTGTTTTCTCCGGGAAGGTTTTGCGTTATTCTATTGTTGCTTTTTTTGTTTTGCTGATTGTTGCTGTTGGCTATCATTATAGAGATGGTTTAGCGTACTATTTTAGTTTTAAATCAGATAAAATTCTAAGAGAAGAAACAGAAGCCAAGCGCATTTCTGACGTTCGCAATTATCAGGTTTTAGAAAAACACGAAGGAAAAAGCATTGGTTTGGATGTTTCGGAATATCAAGGAAAAATCCGATGGACTTATGTAGATACTTTAGAACATAAATATCCGCTGCATTTTGTGTTTATCCGTGCTACGGTTGGAAAAGACAGGAAAGACCGCCAGTTTAATAAGAATTGGCTTGGCGCCAAAGAAAATAAAATGATTCGCGGTGCTTATCATTACTATCGTCCCAACGAAAATTCAATGGAGCAAGCCGAACTTTTTATAAAAACAGTAACCCTTCAAAAAGGAGATTTACCACCCGTTTTAGACATTGAAAAACTGCCTAAAAATCAGTCGATTGAAAATCTTAAGTTAGGTTTGAAAAGATGGTTAAATGCTGTAGAATCACATTACGGAGTAAAACCTATTATCTATACCGGCGAACGCTACTATGATGATTTTTTAAAAGAAGAATTCAGTGATTATCTTTTTTGGATTGCTAATTATAACTTTTACAGAGAAGAAATAGCCGAAGATTGGTTGTTTTGGCAATTCACCGAAAAGGCATCAGTTCCTGGCATTAAAGGTAATGTAGACATAAATATATACAATGGAGATTTACAGCAGTTGCGGTATATCACTGTGGAGTAGTTTTTAGTTATCAGTGTTCAGTGATCAGTTGATACTCCTAAACGGATACTCTGAACTTTTGAGGATTTAAAATCATGTAATTTATTAGTTTACCAACTTCATTGCTTTCATTTAATAATTCGTTGTAAATACTTTCATTTATATAGTTGTATTTAAGTGAAAACTCCATTCAAACTTGAGTTTCTGAGTTTTCAGCATCGGAATCAGTTAGTTTACTATGAAAATGTTTAGGGTAAACTCTTTTCTATAAGCTTTTGCAATATTAGCTGGTACACTTCTAGAAGAACGTCTGATTTGGTCGGTTAAAGAATACATTTCTTCTTTTGGGAATGATTTTGTTATTTCAAAGATTTTCATAGCTAATGAAAATGATTTCTGATACGCTAATAAGTCTTGGAATTTCATGTTGTTCTTTTTTTTAACTGATCACTGCTACTGAATACTGATCACTTTCTTTAAAACTCCAATTTTTTCTTTCTTAATTCGAAATTTTGACCAAGATACACGCGACGTACCATTTCATCTTCGACTAATTCTTCCGGCATTCCTGCTTTTAGGATTCCACCTTCAAACATAAGGTAGGTTTTGTCCGTAATAGCTAAGGTTTCCTGTACGTTGTGGTCCGTAATAAGAATACCGATATTTTTATTTTTTAACTGCGCTACAATTCTCTGAATGTCTTCAACGGCAACTGGATCGACACCCGCAAATGGCTCATCTAATAAAATGAATTTTGGATCTGTGGCAAGACAACGTGCAATTTCGGTACGACGGCGTTCCCCACCGGAAAGTAAGTCGCCACGATTCGTACGAATGTGTTCTAAGCTAAATTCTTCGATTAAACTTTCCATCTTAGCCTCTTGTTCAGCCCTGGAGAGTTTTGTCAATTGCAGTACGCTTAATATATTATCTTCAATGCTCAATTTTCTAAAAACAGAAGCTTCCTGCGCTAAATAACCAATTCCCTGTTGTGCTCTTTTGTACATAGGATAATCAGTAATATTCAAATCATCAAGGAATATATTGCCCGAATTTGGTTTAACCAATCCTACAATCATATAAAAAGACGTAGTTTTTCCGGCACCATTAGGTCCCAAAAGCCCTACGATTTCGCCTTGATTCACTTCTACCGAAATGCCTTTTACAACACTTCGCCCTTTGTAGGTTTTAATTAGATTTTCGGCTCTTAATTTCATTTTTTTAGTTTAATCGTTGGATTGTTTAACTGTTTAATCGTTCAAATAAACGAATAAACAATTAAACGATTTTGCTTCTTAACAATTATTTCACAGCAGTTTCTTCCAGTGCTTCCCAGAATTCGTATGCTCTCCTTAAGTGAGGTACCACGATAGTTCCGCCAACAAGCGTTGCAATTCCCATCGCTTCCATCATTTCCTCTTTGGTTACACCTTCTTTATGGCTGGTTTCCAAATGGTATTTTACACAATCATCACAACGTAAAACTGCCGAAGCTACCAATCCCAGAAGCTCTTTAGTTTTCACGTCTAATGCTCCCGCAGCATACGCATTGGTGTCTAGATTGAAAATTCGTTTTACAATTTTATTATTGTCTGCCAATAATTTTTCGTTCATTTTTGAACGGTACTCGTTGAATTCTTCGATTATATCAGCCATTTAATTTTTTTTGATTTTTCACTACTATTTTTGAAATTAAGATACTCGCTTCATAGATTAACAACATCGGAATGGTCACAATTATTTGACTCACCACATCTGGAGGGGTTACAATTGCTGCGACAATAAGAATGATGATTACGGCATATTTCCAATATTTTCTCAAGAAAACTGGTGTAACCAAACCTAATTTGGTCAGAAAATAAATGATTATAGGTAATTCAAAAAACAATCCACAAGCAATAACACTTGTTTTTACCAAGCCAATATATGAATCAATGCTAAACTGGTTTTTTACTACTTCACTGATGGTGAAAGTGGCAAAAAAGTTTACTGACATAGGTACAATTACAAAGTAGCCAAACAATACACCCAGAAAGAAAAGTAATGAGGATGACACGATAAAAAGTCTCGCATGTTTTTTCTCAGTATCATATAATGCAGGACTGATGAATTTCCATACTTCCCACAGGATGAATGGAAAACCAAGAATAAATCCGGCAGTTATACAGGTCCAAATCAAAACGTTGATTTGTCCTTCCATGTTTGTGTTTTGGATGATGAAAGGCATTTCGGTTACGCAAATACTTTCGGCAAAGCCCAATTGATTTGAGAGGTCGCAAAAAAAACGATAGGTTATAAAATTAGCATTTGTGGGGCCAAAAATGATGACATCAAAAATATAATCACTGATGAAAAAAGTGATGGTAGCCAAAATTAATATTGCAATTGTGCTTCGAACCAATAACCATCTTAATTCTTCAAGATGATCTAAAAACGACATTTCGTTTAAGTTTTTTTTCGCCATTATAGTATTCCTTCTTTTAAAATATCGTGTAAATGTAATACTCCTTTGTATTCTCCATTGTCAACTACAACTAATTGTGTAATGGAGAAGTCTTCCAAGATGTTCAATGCATCTACAACCATAGCGGTAGATGGTATTAATTTGGGGTTTTTTGTCATAATGTCTCTGGCAGTCAAATCAACGAAAGAATCTCTGTCGTTTAACATTCTTCGAATATCACCATCGGTAATAATACCGATAACTTTATCTTCATCGACAACCGCAGTTACACCAAGACGTTTTTCAGAAATCTCGAAAATTACCTTTTTTATAGATGCATCAGGCGATACCATAGGTTTTAAGGTGTGTTCTAGCATGTCTTTTACACGCAATAGCAATTTCTTGCCCAATGCGCCTCCGGGATGATAAACAGCAAAATCTTCGGGTTTGAAATCACGCATTTCCATAAGACAAATGGCAAGCGCATCGCCCATGACTAATTGAGCTGTTGTGCTGTTTGTAGGTGCTAAATTATTGGGACAAGCTTCTGAATCTACAGTGGTGTTCAAAACAAAATCAGAACCTTTAGCAAGAAAAGAAGCAGTATTTCCAGTTATTGCAATCAATGTATTTCCAAAACGTTTTAAGAGTGGCACTAAAACCTTTATCTCAGGACTGTTGCCACTTTTAGAAATGCAAATGATACTATCGTCATTTTGTATCATTCCTAAATCACCATGAATAGCCTCTGAGGCATGTAAAAATATCGATGGCGTTCCGGTAGAATTAAAAGTGGCTACCATTTTTTGGGCAATAATAGCACTTTTTCCTATCCCTGTAACCACTAGTCTTCCTTTGGAATTATAGATATTTTGTGTCGCTTCAATGAAGTTTTCATCAAGAAAATCAGTTAGTTTAGCAATAGATTGGCTTTCCGATAAAATAGTTTTTTTGGCGCTAGCCAATATATTTTCTTTAGATATCAAAACAGAATAATTAAAATTTGTATGTGTAAAAGAAATTTGTACCTTTAGGTGTTGCAAATTTATACAAAATACCACATAATAAAGAATGAATTCAAACGAAATTGACATACACAAAGAATTAAAGAAATATTTTGGCTTCAGCCAATTTAAGGGGTTGCAGGAACAAGTCATAAAAAGTATCCTAAACCAACAGAATACATTTGTGATAATGCCCACAGGAGGAGGAAAATCACTTTGTTATCAATTACCTGCTTTGATTCAAGAGGGAACTGCTATCGTAGTCTCGCCCCTTATTGCTTTAATGAAAAATCAAGTGGATGCCATCAGAAGTTTATCTTCTGAAAATGGCGTTGCCCATGTTTTAAATTCCTCTCTTACTAAAACCGAAATTACTCAGGTAAAAAAAGATATTACTTCAGGATTGACGAAGTTATTATATGTTGCACCTGAATCTTTAACAAAGGAAGAATATGTGAGCTTTCTGAAAAATGTTACCATATCTTTTGTAGCTATCGATGAAGCGCATTGTATTTCGGAGTGGGGACATGATTTTAGACCGGAATACAGGAATTTAAAGCACATCATCAAGCAATTGGGCGATGTTCCTATTATTGGGCTTACTGCAACAGCTACGCCAAAAGTACAGGAAGATATTCTGAAAAACTTAGACATGTCTGATGCTACCACTTTTAAAGCATCATTTAACAGACCCAATCTGTATTACGAAGTACGTACTAAAACTAAAAATATAGAATCGGATATTATTCGTTTTATAAAACAACATAAAGGCAAATCAGGAATTATTTACTGTTTAAGCCGCAAAAAAGTAGAGGCTATTGCCGAAGTTTTGCAAGTAAACGGAATAAGTGCCGTGCCTTATCATGCGGGATTAGATGCTAAAACCCGTGCCAAACACCAAGATATGTTCCTGATGGAAGATGTAGATGTGGTGGTGGCAACCATCGCTTTTGGGATGGGAATTGACAAACCGGATGTGCGTTTTGTGATTCATCACGATATTCCAAAATCACTGGAAAGTTACTATCAGGAAACCGGTCGCGCAGGTCGTGACGGTGGAGAAGGCCATTGTCTGGCCTATTACTCCTATAAAGATGTAGAGAAGTTAGAAAAATTCATGTCAGGTAAACCAGTGGCAGAACAAGAAATTGGATTTGCTTTGTTGCAGGAAGTTGTGGCTTACGCCGAAACTTCTATGTCCAGAAGAAGATTTCTGCTTCATTATTTCGGAGAGGAATTTGATGATGTTAATGGTGAAGGCGCTGATATGGATGACAATGTTCGAAATCCAAAAACAAAAGTCGAAGCCATAGATCAAGTTGTGAAACTACTGGAAGTAGTTCGCGATACGAAGCATTTATACAAATCAAAAGAAGTTGTTTTTACCTTGATTGGCCGTGTCAATGCTGTCATAAAAGCACATAGAACAGATGCGCAGTCCTTTTTTGGATGTGGTTCAGATCATGATGAAAAATACTGGATGGCTTTGTTGCGACAAGTTCTTGTTGCAGGTTTTTTATCGAAAGATATTGAAACCTACGGCATTGTAAAAATCACAAATAAAGGATTGGATTTTATTAAAAACCGAGAGTCTTTTATGATGTCTGAAGATCATGAATACAACGAATCTGAAGATGAAGCCATTGTAACTGCTTCTAAATCTACTGGAACTGCTGATGAATTATTGATGGGTATGTTGCGTGATTTGCGTAAAAAAGTGGCTAAGAAATTAGGCGTTCCTCCATTTGTAGTTTTTCAAGATCCATCATTGGAAGATATGGCTTTGAAATATCCTGTTTCTCAAGAAGAATTAGTTAATATTCATGGTGTAGGCGAAGGAAAAGCTAAGAAATACGGAAAGGAATTCTTAGAATTAATCAGTCGATATGTACAAGATAATGATATCATTCGTCCAGAAGATTTAGTGGTGAAATCTACAGGAGTAAACTCCGTAAATAAACTTTATATCATTCAAAATATCGACAGAAAATTATCTCTTGATGATATTGCTTCTGCCAAAGGCATCAATATGGATGCATTGATTAAAGAAATGGAGCAAATTGTGTATTCCGGAACTAAACTGAATATAAAATATTGGATTGATGATATGCTTGATGATGATCAACAAGAGGAAATTCATGACTATTTTATGGAATCTGAATCCGATAATATAGAAAACGCACTCAAAGAATTTGATGGGGATTATGATATTGATGAATTGCGCTTGATGCGAATTAAATTCATCAGCGAGGTTGCTAATTAAGAAAAGTGGTCAGTGGTCAGTGTTCTGCAATCTGAATACTGATTACTGCAAACTAAAAAAGCTCCCCACGATGCGGTTTCAAAGCATCTCGAACCTGAATCATGTTTTCATCCGTTACTACCATAAAAGCAATGGCTTGCATTTCATCTTGAATTTCAAAA
Organism: Flavobacterium sp. XS2P24; assembly: GCF_030010285.1. Taxonomy (NCBI): domain Bacteria; kingdom Pseudomonadati; phylum Bacteroidota; class Flavobacteriia; order Flavobacteriales; family Flavobacteriaceae; genus Flavobacterium; species Flavobacterium sp. XS2P24. The sequence goes on along the minus strand of NZ_JASCRU010000004.1, from coordinate 98,570 downwards.
CCAGTTATATTCAATGGTAATTTTTCAATTGTGATGTATTCTTTTAAATGAATTTCGTGATGTTCTGCTGTCTTTGCAGCTGCCGGACCACGAAAATCCCATATCAGTTTTATTTGTCTAGACATTTTTTATGAGGTACAAAAGTTCAGTAATCAGTGTTCAGTAATCAGTGTTCCTCGAAAATCAAATATTAATTTTATTCTTAATTGTTTAATCGGTTGAGGAGTTATCGTTTTACTATTTTTGAATTGCAAAGTTACAAAGTCTAATTCGAAAATTAGGCAATTTGAAAATTTGAAAAATGCATTTTCCTTTCAATAACAAGAAGTCAATACAAAATACTACTTTTGTACCTGGATTATTTTAGACATTTTTAAAAGTCAAATAATCTAAAAATCGATAATCTAAAAAAATGCCTCAAGAACTCTTATTACAAGTATCTCCAGAAATTGCAGCAAATGATTTGTTGTTGAAAAATCATTTATCGAAACAAATTAAGATTTCCGTAAATGAAATTCAGCACGTTTCTATCCTAAAAAGATCTATTGATGCCCGTCAAAAAGCTATAAAAATCAATCTTAAGGTTTTAATCTATTTAAAAGGAGAGCCTTTTCAGGCGCAAAAAATACAACTTCCGGATTATGGTAATGTGGCTACAGCTCAAGAAGTAATCGTTGTTGGCGCAGGACCTGCGGGACTTTTTGCTGCCTTGCAATTGATAGAATTGGGTTTGAAGCCTATAGTTATTGAGCGTGGTAAAGACGTAAGAGGCAGAAGAAGAGATTTGAAAGCCATCAATGTGGATCATTTTGTAAATGAAGATTCTAATTATTGTTTTGGCGAAGGCGGTGCAGGAACCTATTCAGACGGGAAATTATACACGCGTTCTAAAAAAAGAGGTGATGTAACACGCGTTTTGGAATTGTTTGTCGCTTTTGGAGCTTCAGAAGATATTCTGATTGAAGCGCATCCACATATTGGGACCAATAAATTACCTCAAATCATTCAGGACATTCGAGAAAAAATCATAGAGTGTGGAGGACAAGTTTTGTTTGAAACCAGACTGACTGATATTTTAATAAAAAACAATGAAGTGCAGGGTATCGTTACTCAAAAAGGGGACACGATTCTTGCTAATAAACTTATTTTGGCCACAGGACATTCGGCTCGTGATATTTTTGAATTATTGGATAGAAAAAAGATTTTTATCGAAGCGAAACCTTTTGCCTTGGGCGTAAGGGCAGAGCATCCTCAATCTTTGATTGACAGTATTCAATACAGTTGTGATTATCGTGGAGAATTTTTACCTCCAGCTCCATATTCTATTGTGAAACAAGTGGGAGGAAGGGGAATGTATTCTTTTTGTATGTGTCCCGGTGGCGTGATTGCACCTTGTGCTACAAGTCCTGGTGAAGTGGTGACAAATGGTTGGTCGCCATCCAAAAGGGATCAGGCTACCGCCAATTCCGGAATTGTAATCGAATTGCAACTGGAAGATTTTAAGCCTTTTGCTAAATTTGGTGCTTTGGCTGGAATGGAATTCCAAAAAAGCATCGAGCAACGTGCTTGGCACTTGGCAGGAGAAAGCCAAAAAGTTCCTGCACAGCGTATGATTGATTTTACACAAAACAGAGTTTCATCGGATATTCCTAAAACGTCTTATGTTCCAGGAACAACTTCAGTAGAAATGGGACTGGTTTTCCCTAGATTTTTAACGCAAATATTGAGAGAAGGATTCACTGAATTTGGAAAATCGATGCGTGGATATTTAACAAATGAAGCCATACTTCATGCACCAGAATCAAGAACGTCTTCGCCAGTGCGTATTCCCAGAGATCCATTGACTTATGAGCATGTTCAAATAAAAGGGTTGTATCCTTGTGGAGAAGGCGCAGGTTATGCCGGCGGAATTATATCTGCCGCTATTGATGGTGAGAAATGTGCATTGATGATAAAAGAGTCTATAGGAAATTAATTTTTTAAGTGATATAATTTTATTTTAAAAAAAAAGCAGCCTTATTAGGGCTGCTTTTTAGTGTTTTTAATAAGATTGCATTATTTTTTCTTGGCAGGTTTTATTTCTGTCACCACAATCTTGAATGTGGTAGTTCCTGTGTTTTTTGCCATGTGGGTTACGGGAGGGAAATATAATACGTCTCCCGCTTTGATATCTGCATTAGTTGCAGGTTTACCTTTTTCTGTTATTTTAATTTTACCACCAGTCAAAGCATACACGGTGTGATGCGGATGGCTATGCCACGGCATTGTTGCGCCTGGGGCAAATTCTGCAGACATAACCCTCACTTTATCATTCTCAAGGAGGATTTTTTTATACACTTTTGGACCTGCTTTCATTGGGTCTTGTGCATACACATTTGAACTCATTATTAGGAATAATCCAATGAGCAAAGACATCGAAATCATTTTAATTGCTTTCATTTTATTTCATTTTTTATTGATTAGACTAAGTTGGACACTATTTTGTTGTCCATTAAAAAAAATATTTCAGCTTCATTCTGGATGCATATAGACTTCTGCTAACACACCATTTTTAATTAGAAATAAGGAATTTGGCGACACTTTAACTAATGTTTTTTTAATTTATTTTCTATGCAGTTCGACTAAAAAAGTAATGTCAATTTTTCAGGATGGTGCAAACTCTTGCTTAGCAATTCATTTGAACTATCGAAGCGCGATAAATGGCTTTTGGGGAACCACTAATTTAAAAAATAAAACAGATAAAATATTGAATTGGGGTTTTTATTTTTATTTAAACAACTGAAAATTAAGTGATTATGTATTAAAAAAAACAAAAAAATCCGTTTTTAAATTTTTAAAAACGGATTTTCTACAGGTATTAAAGCGAAGTGTTATTTTTTTATTTTGTTCCTGATGCAACAGGAATCGCGTCGGTTTTTATTACAAAGAAAGCAAAGCTTATAATTTGGACTTAATGATCGTAACTGATTACTCTGGATATTTTCCATTGATTGTCTTTTTTCTTCCAAATCATAAGAAATTTAAACGTTCCAATTTCTTCTTTTCCGTTTTCCATATGTCTGAATTCGTGTACGCCAATTTCAATTGCTCCATAGTCTTTGATAGGATGGACTTCTAGCGTTCCTTTGACTAGTTTTCGGGTCAGTTTATTTTCATTTTTAAACATATTCGAAAAATTTTTAAAAACGGTTTCATGCGAAAGCAATCCGCCATTGTCTTGAAACCATTCTAAATCTTCAGTAAATAAAGATTTGAATTTTTCGAAATCTTTTTTGTTGAACGCTTCGAACATAATCTCGTCCATTTGTTCGATTTCCTTATATAGTTCTGCGGATGTTGGTGCTACTTTTTTTTCTTGAGCAGTTGCAGTATTTAAAAAAACTAAAGCAAGAATTAGATTTAGAAAGAAATGAAATTTGAATCTGTTTTGTTTCATAAGAATTTATTTTGAGTCGGTAGGTTTCTAATTGGTTTTGGAATATCAAATGCTTGTTTTGTTTTTATTTTTTAACCGCTACAGCAATTTTTGAATCGGCAGTTCCATAATACAGAAACCATTGTTTTTTAAAATAAACCAATCCTTCTACAAAGCAAACTTCATTTACCTCACCGGTTTTTTCATAAGGTTTGTCCGGATGAATAAAATAATCTTCCATTCGGTCTATTAATTTATAGGGCTTTTCTTTGTCAAATAGCGCTTGACTTGCTGCGTACGTAAATTTAGGTAAGCTCGAATCATTATAATTAGCCGCATTACTTCCGTTGTAAATCAGTAGAATACCTTCTTTTTGGACTAAAGCAAAAGGCCCGGGTTCAACTAAACGACTATCAAAATATCCCATTCGAGGATGTAAAACGGTAATCATTTTTTTGCTTTCTTCATTTTCGGCTACTTTCCAATGGATAAGATCTTCAGAAGTTGCCAGATACAAATCAGTGTCCCCAAAATACATCCAGTATTTGCCTTTGATTTTTGTAGCTATGATTTTATCGCCGGCTAATTTACAAACGATAGCTCCAGATTTTGACCACAAATCTTTGTGTTTTTCTTCCTTTAAAACTAGACCGTGTTTTGTCCACGTTTTTAAATCTTTTGAGCTGGCTAAACAAAGTCTTGCTGTTTTACCATCATAGGAGGTATAAGTCATGATATAAGTTCCATTCTCACTTTCTATGATTCTTGGATCCTCAACACCACCTTTCCATTCATACTGTTTCATCGTATCGTTGTCCGGATAGAATATAGGTGCAGGTTGTTTTTTAAAGTGCAATCCGTCTTCGCTGATAGCCAGCCCTAATCTTGACGTCATGTCTTTGTCTTGTGCTCTGTAGATAAGATATACTTTTCCGTCTTTGACAATCGCTGATGGATTAAGAACATTTCGTTCTTCCCAGTGCACTTCTTTGTTACTTATTGGAGATTGAAAAACTTGATTTAATTGCGGTTCTAAAATGGGGTTAAGGCTGTCTACTTTTACAAAGTTGAGCATCGCCCAATCCTTGCTTTTTGTTTCGGATTTATATGTGGAATTACTGCCGCATCCGACTAGAATAAATAAGAAAAATAACGTAATGGTTAGTTTCATAATGTTCAAAATAGTTTAGGAGGAACGCACGATTCCTACAGTTATTAAGTATGGTTTTTATTTTTTATTGATCTCAATTATTTATAAAAGAGTCTGATAGGGTAAAGTTGCATTTATTTTATCGAATAACAATTCTCTTTTTGAAGTTAATAGTGCTTTAGTTACTTGAAGTTGTTTCGTTTCGCTTGAAATTGTCTCATTTGACTTAATGCCTTTTTTTAAATGATTGATGACCACTTCGTAATCATGCCATTCTCCAAGTAAATCCGATAAAATATTTTTGTTTTGCAACGATTGGTTTTGTGATTCGCAGCTTAGGATTTTTTCATTGTATTGGTATCTTTTTAATCGTTTGCGAAAAGTGTGCATTTGCGTTTTTTTAAACTTGGTTTTGCATATTAATTTTTTAATTTCCCTTCTCTTTTTATCCATATAGCGGTTAACCTTTTTTTTACTTGCTTGAGTAAGTAAGGGAATTATTTTGCGGTACTTTTTTCTAAATTTAACTATGAAGCTCTTATTCGCAATTGCGAAGAAACGTTTCAGTTCTTTAGTTTCGAGTTTTTTTAAATGACTGTAGTATGCTTGCAGCAAATGAGAATTAGGCTGTTCAGCAAGTAAGGATTGTTCTATTTGAAGTTCTCTGATTCTTCCCGCCTGTTTAAAAATAAGTTTAAAAGAGGAGTAGTTTTTTTTGCGTTTAAATTTTTTAGAGCAATAGTTTAATAAATCAAATAAAGCATTCATTTTCTTGATTTCTACTCGAAGGCTGTGGAAGGTCTCCGGAATATAGGATTTTGGATATTTTTCTAAAATAAGGTTTATGGCACTTTTTCGTTTACTAAAATATGTTTTAAGTGCTTTCATTTTTTATAAAATATTATTTTAGAATAAAAAGGGATGATACTTGCAACAATGGATGTGTTTAAAAAGGCATAAAGAAGTTTGTTTTTTGTTTTAATTATCTTCAAGAAATTTCTTTTTTTCTTCAAACTCTTCTTTTGTAATTTCTCCTTTGGCAAATCTTTTTTTCAGAATATCCAATGAAGTTTCCTTTTTTGTTCGCTGACCAAGAAAGTTATAAGGAGATACAAATACCCAAATGAGGATGATGATCCAAAAAATCCACCAGAAAAAATGCATTCCACCGAAATGATGTCCGTTATACATGGTGTTGTTTTTAAGTTGTTGAAAATCAATATAAATATATGAATTTCAGCACGGTAATTCAAGTAATTCCATTAAAAAAACGCCTCATTGTAGTGAGGCGTTTTTTCTATTTTTCTTGTTTTGTTATTGATTATCAATTGGCATTACTTCGTTAATGCATTTACTGATATAATTACTTATTTTTTTTAGTATTCATTTCCATATAATCTATAGTCAAGTCAGACATTGCTTTCATTCCTAACATAAAACCGCTTTCATCAATATAAAAATCAGGAGTATGATGTGGAGCAGTTTCTGATGTTGGCTTGCCTTTAGGAGCACCTCCCAAAAAGAAATAAAGACCCGGTATTTTTTCCTGATAAAATGAAAAATCTTCGGCACCTGTAACCGCAGGAGTCAGTAGAACATTCTCTTTGCCAGCAAGGGCTTCTAATGTAGGGACCATTTTTTCGGTCAATGATGGGTCGTTGTAGGTAATAGCCGTTTTGTTGGTTATACTCACATCGGCAGTGGCTCCTGCACTTTCGGCTATTGCCGTTGCAATTTGTTTTATTCTGGAATGAACCATTTGCTGTACTTTGCTGTCCAGAGAACGAATGGTGCCATTCATTGTAAGTTCCTCCGGAATCACATTACTTCGTACCCCTGCATTTATTTGTCCAACGCTTACAACTGCAGCTGATTCTGTTATGTTTACATTTCGGCTAACAATGGTTTGTAATCCCATTATAATCTGAGAAGCGGTAACAATTGGGTCAATACCAAGCCACGGATAAGCACCATGCGTTTGTTTACCCATTATTTTTATTTTAAACCAATCGGATGCTGCCATTGTACCTTTTGGACGGTACTTTATTGTGCCAACTTCTGTCTGGGCATTAATATGTAATCCGAAAATAACATCTACTTTGGGATTAGTAAGAACGCCTTCTTTTATCATCAATTCTGCTCCTCCTTCTTCACCTTCAGGCGGTCCTTCTTCGGCAGGCTGAAAAATGAATTTAACGGTTCCTTTTAAGTCGTCTTTTACAGATGCTAGAATTTCGGCAGTTCCCATTAAAATTGCAATATGCGTATCGTGCCCACAAGCGTGCATGATAGGAACTATGTTGCCATTGTATTCGCCTTCTGCTTTGGAAGCAAAAGGAATGTCTACTCGTTCTTTTACAGGTAATGCATCAATATCAGCTCTTAGGGCAACAACCGGACCTGGTTTTCCTCCTCTTAGAATGCCAACAACTCCAGTTTTTCCTACTCCGGTTTGTACCTCAATTCCAAGAGAACGCAGGTGTGCTGCTATTTTTTCGGCAGTTTTGAATTCTCTGTTTCCTAATTCCGGGTTTTGGTGAAAGTCTCTACGCCACGTAATAACTTTGGATTCTAAAGAAGCTGCCTTTTGAGCAATCTTAGATTTTAGTGCTGCATTTTGCGCAGAAGTAAAAAGGGAAAAAGTGAATAATCCTGTAAAAAGAATAATTTTTTTCATTGGTTGTGGTGTAAAATTTGGTTCCATAACAGCAATTATTTCAAATGAAATTCAAGCTATTTTAGAGGTAAATACGGTCAGTCAAAACAAATATAGCAAAAATATTTTGCCTTGCAGTAATTTTAAAATAGTGTGCAAAGTATCTTGCTTTAAGTAAGATGTAAAAAAAAATCGCCTTGTTTGCAGTAACAAGGCGATAGTTTGATAATTTATTTTTTCTTCTTTAATCGGCTTTTAAAAAGCTTTTCAAATTTTTCCATTTTGGGTTGAATTACCATTTGACAATACGGTTGGCTTTTATTGTTGGCATAATAATTCTGATGGTAGTCTTCGGCTTTGTAAAATTTAGTCAACGGTTCCAATGTTGTAACTATCGGACTGTCATAAATTCCAGCTTTTTTCATTGCAGCGATGATCGTTTGCGCCGCCTTTTTCTGTGCTTCATTTTTATAAAAAATCGCCGAACGATACTGTGTTCCTACATCAGCACCTTGTCGGTTTAATGTGGTTGGGTCATGAACTGTAAAGAAAACTTTGAAAATCTCATCCAGATTTGTTACTTTTTTATCGTAGGTAATCTGAACTACTTCGGCATAACCGGATCTTCCGGTAGAAACATCCTCATAAGTAGGATTTGCGATTTTCCCGCCTGCGTATCCTGATACCGCCGATTTTACTCCAATTAGATTTTCATAAACGGCTTCAACGCACCAGTAACAACCGCCGGCCAATGTAATAGTTTCAAAATTGGATTGTTTTTTGGTTTTATCAATTGCGCTGTTTTGTCCAAACATGCCAAATGAAGTCAATAGCACTATTAAAAATATATTTTTCATATGTAGATTAGATTTATTTTTATTTAGTATCAGGAATAAAGTCAAGTGCGATAGAATTCATACAGTATCTTTTTCCCGTTGGAGCAGGTCCATCGTCAAAAAGATGTCCTAAATGACCGTTGCATCTTCCGCAAAGGGCTTCAATTCTTTCCATTCCAAGAGAATTGTCGGTTTTGTAAATAACACTGTTCTTGTTGTCTTGTTCAAAAAAGCTTGGCCAGCCACAATTGCTTGAAAATTTTGCGCCAGAACGAAATAATTTATTGCCACAGGCGGCACAATAATAAGTTCCTTTTTCATCCGTGTCCCAATACTTCCCTGTAAAAGGTCTCTCCGTGTCAGCATTACGGGTTACTTCATAGACGTCTTCCGGTAAAACCTTTTTCCATTCGGCATCACTAACATTAAGTTTTGTCGTGTCTGTATTGGAATAATACGGATTTCCGGGTTTGTTGATAAAATTGCCCATTGCTATAGATTTTTTTGTGCTGTCTTTTTTGTTTGTCGTTTGTCCACAGGCAGTGAACATAAATAAAGGGAGCAAAAATAATATGCTTAAAAAACGGCTTGTTGTTCTCATAATTTTCTTTTTATAGTACAAATGTAAAGCGCTTTTGAATCAAAAAATGTCGTCTACATTGCAAATTAATAGTTATTTAACTATCGTTATTTACGGGTAAAAGACAGTTCTGGATTTAGAATTAACAAAACCTTATTATTATGAAATCATTCGCATATTGATAAGGTGTTTTTTGAAGCCTGCTTTCTCATACGCCTTAATCGCGGAAGCATTGTCATTGTATACATCCAACCTGATTTCGAATACGTCCTGAAGGTTGCACCAGTTTTTGAGCGCTTGGATAATTTTAGCGTTTACTCCTTTTCCTCTGTGATTAGCATCAGTGTACATGAAACCTAAATAGGCGTAGTTCAGGTGATTCAAATAAGGCTTTGCAGTCTCTATTCGCGCATATCCGGAACCTATAAGCTCCGAATCAATTTCAGCAACTAATACTTCTATATGTGGTGCTGAAATCATTTTTTCAATATCATAATAATGTGTTTTTTCTGCTTTTAAAGTAGGGTCAAATGGACGTTCGGCAGTAATAATTCCCTGTTCGAATTCAAGGAGTTTTTCTAAATCGTTTGGATGAGCTTTTCGGATGGTTATAGTTTGCATTATGTTATTTATAATTTGTCATAAAAATACAAAAGAATCTTTAAAAGGAGAGCGTCAATTTTATTTGGACAGCCTTAAAATAATTCCGCTTCAACAAATCGAAACAGAACGTTAAAGCCCCCGTCCCTAATTATCTTTTTTGTATTTTTGACCAGTAATAGATTTATATGCTAGAAGAAAATGTAATATTAGTTAACCAAAATGATGAGCAAATAGGATTGATGCCTAAGCTCGAAGCACATGAAAAAGCGGTTTTGCACCGTGCTTTTTCAGTTTTTGTTTTAAACAGTAAAAATGAAATCATGTTGCAGCAGCGGGCACATCAAAAATACCATTCTCCTTTGCTTTGGACCAATACCTGTTGTAGTCATCAGCGCGAGGGCGAAACAAATATTCAAGCAGGAAGCCGCAGGTTATTTGAAGAAATGGGTTTCAAAACAGAGCTCAAAGAACTTTTTCATTTTATATACAAGGCTCCTTTTGATAATGGTTTGACTGAGCACGAGCTGGATCATGTCATGATTGGTTATTATAATGATGCGCCGAAAATCAACTTGGAAGAAGTAGAAGACTGGAAGTGGATGAAAATTGACGCTGTTAAAGAAGATATGGAAGTGCATCCAGAGTTATATACCGTTTGGTTCAAGATTATTTTCGACGAGTTTTATCATTTTCTTGAGGAACACAAAATATAGAATTGTAAAAAATAGTTCAAAAATATAGTAACATTAAAAGACTTTAGATTTCGTCACTTTGAGAAATCTGATCCCGAAGCTTCGGGACTAAAATCTGAAATTATGAAAGTTACCATTTCACGAAAAGCCCATTTTAATGCGGCACACAGATTATACAGGAAAGATTGGACTTTCGAGCAAAACGATGCTATTTTCGGCAAGTGCAATAATCCTAATTTTCACGGCCATAACTATGAATTGATAGTGAGTGTAACCGGCGAAATTGATCCGGAAACAGGTTATGTGATGGATGTGAAATTCTTGAGTGATATTATTAAAGAGGATGTTGAGGATCAATTTGACCACAAAAACCTAAATATTGACGTGCCTGAATTTCAGGATTTGAATCCAACAGCCGAAAATATTGTTGTAGTAATTTGGAATAAAATCAGAAAAAGAATCAAGCCAGAATTTGAATTGGAAGTTGTTCTTTATGAAACACCACGAAATTTTGTAACCTATAAAGGTCAATAAATGGGACTAAAAGTAGGTGATATTATCCCTAATTTCAAAGCAAAAGATGCAAACGGCAATGATTTTGACAGTCAAAACATTGTTGGGAAAAAACCTCTCGTTATTTATTTTTATCCAAAAGATAATACTCCGGGATGCACTGCTGAGGCATGCAGTTTTAGAGATCAATACGAGGATTTCAAAGACTTGGGCGCTGATGTAATAGGAATTAGTAGTGATAGCGTCAGTTCACATCAACAGTTCAGTGAACAGTATAAACTACCTTTTATTCTTTTGTCAGACAATGATAAAAAAATCAAAACCCTTTTTGGAGTTCCTTCAGGATTGTTTGGACTACTCCCAGGACGAGTTACGTATGTAACTGATAAAAATGGAGTCATTCAAATGATATTTGATAGTGTACTAGCAACCAAACACATTCCAAAAGCACTACAAGCCATAAAGAAATTAGTATGATAGGATTTTATATTATGCATTTGTTTTATCTTAATTTGTATTCAGTAGTTATTTTACGGTCATAAATCTTCCCTAAGGATTAAACAATAGCGTACTTTTGTAAAAAAATATTGATTTTATACATTTGTAAATCAAAATCGCACATTTAAATGAAATTTTATCCATTACAATTTGAACCCATTTTAAAAGAAAGAATTTGGGGAGGTGAAAAACTTAAAACATTACTTAACAAACCAATTACGTCAACAATTACAGGGGAAAGTTGGGAGTTGTCTACAGTTGAAGGAGATATAAGTGTTGTTGCTAACGGAGAATGGAAAGGGAAATCATTGACTGAAATTATCAATGATTCTCCGGATGAAATATTAGGAACGGAAGTTCATGCCAGATTTGGAAAACAATTTCCGTTGCTTTTCAAGTATTTAGATGCTCGTGAAGACTTGTCCATACAAGTACATCCTAATGATGAGTTGGCTAAAAAACGCCATAATTCTTTTGGTAAAACCGAAATGTGGTACATCATGCAAGCAGATGATGATGCCAGAATTATTGTAGGTTTCAAAGAAAAATCGAATGCCAGTGAGTATTTAGAAAATCTAGAAAACAAAACCTTACTTTCTATTCTTGATGATGTAAAAGTAAAATCAGGTGATGTTTTCTTTTTAGAAACTGGAACGGTTCACGCAATTGGTGCCGGATTGGTAGTTGCTGAGATTCAACAAACTTCGGATATTACGTATCGTCTCTATGATTTTGACAGGGTAGATGCTAATGGTAACACAAGAGAATTGCATGTTGATTTGGCTTTGGACGCCATTAATTATAACAAAGTAGAAACTAAAAAAGAGTACACAAAGAACATAAACGATTCAAACCAAATTGTTGACTGTCCTTATTTTACGACTAATTTTATTCCGTTAGACGGAGAAATTTCGGTTTCTAAATCAGGAAAAACATTTACTGTATATATGTGTACAGAGGGAACATTTGAACTGGAATACAATAATTCAAAATTGCAATATAAAAAAGGAGATACTGTTTTGATTCCTGCCGCTTTGAATGCATTCATTCTCAATGGAAAAGCTTCAATTTTAGAAATTTACATTTCATAGTCGGTAATAGAAAGATTATGTGTACTTTTGCAGACGCAAATTAAAATTCAAATTTTAAAAAAATAAAAATGGCAAACGTTAAGAATTTAAAAAAAGACATCAACTACGTTTTAGGAGATATTATTGAAGCAGTTTACTTGTTCGAAATTTCTACAACAGGAAAACCAACAACTGAAACTAATGATTTAATTGATGAAGCTATCGCTGCTTTTGACGCTTTAATCACTAAAGTGAATGCAAAAAAAGTAGAAAATAAAAAAGCACACTTCAAACAAATCAATGTTGAATTGGAACAAACTGCAAATCAATTGATTGCTAAAATCAACGAATTGTAGTCAAAAAAAAAGCGAAAAAAGTTTGAATTTGTTTTGGAAAATAGAAATTCAGACTTATATTTGCACCCGTAATGAGTCGCCAGCGTAGCTCAGTTGGCTAGAGCAGCTGATTTGTAATCAGCAGGTCGTGGGTTCGAGTCCCTCCGCCGGCTCTTTAATAAAACCACTTAACTTTTGTTAAGTGGTTTTTTGTTTTTGGTAAAAATGCGAATTGAATTCCGTTTTAATGGAACGTAATAATTTTTTTGTTAAATTTGGTATCTAACCTAAACATTAAATTATGGAAGAGCATTCAGTTATTGAAAATTTTGAAATGAAATTAAATGAGTCTGCAAAAGACTTTTTGAAAGAAGCGGCAAAATGGGCTTATTTTTTATCAATTCTTGGTTACATAGGAATTGGTTTTATCGTTTTTGCAGCTTTATTTGCGGGTACATTATTTTCTACTATGGGGAAAATGAATCCAGCAATGGGAATGATGGGTTCCTCTTTTGGAATAGTGATGGCAGTCGTTTATTTGCTTATTGCGGCACTTTATTTCTTTCCGGTATATTACTTGAATAAATTTGCATCTAATGCCAAAGCAGCGTTTAATAACAACGATTCTGAAACTTTGACTACTTCTTTAAGATATCTGAAATCACATTACAAATTTATTGGGATTATGACTCTGGTTATTTTCTCTCTGTATCTTTTAATGTTTGTAGGAATGATTGTTGGTGGAATGGCTTTTAATAATGCTTAAATAGCTTTTATATCAGGTAACGATGAGGTTTCGTTCAGTTAGGCTTAATCGTTATTATATTTCTTCATAAAACAAAAAAATCATCTTGCTGTACAACAAGATGATTTTTTTTATTCTAATTATGGAACAGCATGTAGCTTTTAGAACTGTTTATTTTTGGTTCTTGATGCTGGTAATGTATTCCGTTAATTTTTTGCCGTAAAGCGATTGTGCGACTTTAGGAGACATTGATTTTTGAATCGTATCTAAATATTTGATATTAATATCATAGATTTCAGATAATGCGATATAAGGCGCAACCTCAAATTTTCTGTTGTTTAATGCAAAATTAGTAGCAAACAAATATTTTCTTTTGATGTTAGAATCCTGTCTTGCACTTAAACTATCTATTTTTTGTGTGTTTTGACTTTTGATAGCATTAAATTTTTGCTCAATCAAAGAAAGATTTTCATCTGTGAAACGGGTGTTGATTTTTTTATATTCTTCAAATATTTCCTGATTTTTTGATCCTTTAATTTTGGCATCAGATAAATAACGGTCTAAACTCGTTTCAATAGTTATGTTTCCTGGCTCAGCAAAGAATGGTAAATTATTGTCTAAAGAATTGCTCACGCCTCTGTCTAAGAATAAATAAAGCATTTCAGGAGACTTTAGGTCCAAATTACTTTCAAATGAAGAGCTTCCATCGATGTTGATAGTGTCAATGGCTACTAGTGTAGTGTCAACAACTCTTTGGATATACAAAGTTCCTTTTTTTAATCCTTTGATATTTCCGGTAATGTGTAAATTAGTTTTTGACTCATTCTTGTTACAAGATGCCAATAGGATAAGCGTAACGAATGCAATAATTGATTTTTTCATGTGAAGTTAAAATTTGTTTTTTTAGAACTTGGTACCGTCATTTTTATGATTTGTCCCGTCCCGAAACTTCGGGATCGGATTTGAATCGTAACGATTTCATTGGTGTTTATATTTTTGCGCAAAATAAAGAAAATTGTTGGAATGATTTTGCTAACGCATTCAAATTTCACAAAAAAAATCCCAATCTATTTCTAAATTGGGATTTTTGGAATTATTTTTGAATTTATGATTTCAACCAAGCTTCTTTCAAAGCAGTTTTAGATGGATCAGTAACCTTAAGACCTTCTTTGTCTTCATAAGGGAATTTCACCTTTCCTTTGATTATTTGTTCCTTACCGTCACGTTTTATTTTTACGGTAATAGCATCGTTTTCTTTCCAGTTGTCACTTTCGGTAATCATGTCATAAATGTTATCCAATGAATATGGTTTTTCATTAATCGATACCAAAATATCTCCTCCTTTAAGCCCTAAATTTGTAAAAAAAACATTCAATTCCATGTTTGGAATCACAATGATTTCTTTAGTTTGCTGATTCACGGTGATGTATGGTGATTGCCCTTTAATGAACACATTTCCGGGTACTTTCTCTATGGATTTAGTAACGCCAACTTTAGCCAAATAAGTTTCGTAAGGAATTGGAGTTGGACCAGATACGTACGTGCTTAAAAAAGTTCCCACTTCAGGATAGGTAAATGAAGTTATTTTGGCAAAAAGTTCATTGTCATTAAATGGTTTTGATGCACCATATTCATTGGATAATTTTTGCATCAAATCAAGAATTCCTCTTTCGCCATTGCTTTTTTCTCTTATTATAATATCCAAACACATTCCAATAAGTGCTCCTTTTTCATATACGTTCAAGTATTGTGCTTTGTATGGTTCTGTCAATACATTAGCACTCATTGTTGTAAAAGGCATCGTGTCATTCATGGCATTTGCATGCTCAATTTTTTCTGACATACGCGTATAAAACTCTTCTTCAGTAATTAACCCTTGATTGATCTGAAAAAGATTGGCGAAATATTCCGTCACACCTTCATACATCCATAAATGTTCTGACATTTTAGGCGTGTTGTAATCAAAATAATGAATCTCTTTAGAATGAACCGTAAGCGGTGTTACAATATGAAAGAATTCATGTGAAACCACATCTTTCATTGATTTAACTAATTCTTCTTTTGGCATCATTTCCGGTAAGACAACAGTTGTAGCGGTAGGGTGTTCTAATGCTCCAAATCCTTTGGCATCAGTAGGTGTCATACTTGATAAATACAATAAAACGCTATATTTTTTTGTAGCATTGATTTTTCCTAAAAATGTTTTTTGAGCGGTCATCATCGTTTTCATCTCCGGAGTGATGCTTTCTGCAGTCACTTTTCCAGTAGGGGAATATACGCCAATCAGTATTTCCATACCATCAACCGTAAAAGTAGTATAGTCCGGTTTAGCATACATGATAGGATTTTCAACTAATTCAGCATAACGAGATGTCGTAAACACATCGTTAGTGGCGCTTGCATCTTGATCAGTCATTGAGGTTGCTCCCCAAAGCGTTTCTGGATGCAAAATACTTACAGTGTACGGAAGGTCTTTTTTGTCTTGAAAATAACCTGCAAAACCGTGCATGTTAAGCATAAAGTTTTTTCCTGCATCAATGTTTGTTCCTGCTGGAGAAAAAATATCATTTTGACCAAAACCACCGCCTTTTTCGGTGTCAAATGTGTCGTTTACCAAATAAGTTATTTTTACTAACGTTTTTGCATTTTTAATATTCCAAGTGTTATCATCTGTTTTAGTTACTGCTAATACACTTCCTTTACTGTCAAATGCTTTAAAATCTTCGATGTATTTTCCATAATCATCTACAGAGTAGGTTCCGGGAACAATTTTAGGAATGCTGTATGTTACTTCATCCGTGCTGATTTTCGGGGCAGTAATCGTGACAATTACTTTGTCCTCTTTTACTTCATTCAAATTAATAGCAACTTTTACTATATCGGTAACAGATTTCGAGTCATTAGTTGAAGTACTGGCAGTTTTACAGCTCAAAAGAACCGATGCAAATGCGAGTGTAAAAAATATTCTTTTCATTTTGTGTTGTTTTATTTTAATGTTAGTCTTTCAAATTGTAGAATTGTTACAATTTATAGGGACTAGAAACTATTTTTAAATTTTTTGTTGTTTAAAACAGATTTTGGAATAAAATAGATTTTATTTAGTGTTTAATTGATTCATTACTACTTCTGGATTTTCAACTTCAATGATGAGTTTTTTGTAATAATGATTGTCTAGTGCGACTATTATGGCTTTCTTTTTATTCATTACATCCCAAAAATTCCTGCCTTTTTTATAAAATGTTCCTGCGGTTATAAAACCAGGAATTTCAGTACCTGGCATCCTAAGACCTTTCCAAAAAGTAAACTCTTTTTTGTTTTGATAGGCTTCAAGAATTTTTTCTTTCGGGATTGTAATTTTGCTTTCTAGTGCCCAGATTTTGTGCCAACCTTTTATTTCAAAAATAAAAATATTGTCTTTTGATGTTACTGAAACCATTGTTGAGTTTGCAAAAGTTAGTAGGCATAAAAACAAAAACTCCCGAACATCAGGAGTTTTATTTCTAGTCTAATTTGTTTTTTATATAATATTTTCCATCCAAATCTTCATCAAAATCATCAATCTTAACTGGTTTTGGTTTTGGTTTGTTTGCAGTCGCTTTCTTTTTCCACATTTCAAATTTTTCTGCGGGCATTTTCTTTTTCATGATTTCAAGAACCTCTTTTTCGGCTAAACCAAATTCTTTTTTGATGATTTCAAAAGGATTTTTTTCTTCTAAAGCCAATGTAACAAGTTTTTCTGTTTGCTCCCAGTTCAATTCTTTACGGTTACTCTTTTTCATCACGTGAAAATTAATTCAAATAAGTTGTTAATGATTAATAAATTGCATTTTTAATTACATCCAATATTAAGAAAAAAAATAATTACTTTTTCTCAAAAGGCCATTTTTTTTACACTTTTTAACTGTTTTCCTTCAAAGATTGTTTTTGAAAGGGTATTTTTAATAAATTTTTTAATTCATTGTGCTCTTCAGGTTTCGGATGCGTGTCGATTCCATAAATGATTTCTTCTTTTGGAAGCGTCATGAAGGTTCCAAAAAGCCTGTCCCAAATTGAAAATATATTTCCATAATTACTATCCGTATACGGCAAAATATAGTGATGGTGTACTTTATGCATATCTGGAGAAACGATAAAATAACTCAAAATAGTATCTACTCTTTTTGGAAGCGAAATATTAGCATGATTGAATTGCGTTGCCACAACGGATAACGTTTGGTACAGGAAAACCATCCACATGGGACTTCCAATAATTAAAACACCCATTGCTGTAAACGTAAAACGGATTACACTTTCTCCAGGATGATGCCTGTTTGCAGTTGTGGTGTCAATCCAAGTATCGGTGTGATGTATCAAATGAAAACGCCATAAAAATTTAGTTTTATGTTCCACTAAATGTACTAGATAAGCACCAATTAAATCCAATAAAAGTAATCCAATTAATGCGTAAAGCCACAAAGGCATTTCTGGCAGCCATTGTAAAATTCCAAAATTATTGGCAATTGTCCAATCGGCTGATTTTAATAAAATAAACGCCAAACAAAAGTTGACTACTATTGTGGTAAACGTCATAAAGATATTAATACCCGCATGATGCCATTTTTTATACGTGAAGTTAAAAAGTGGAAAAGCATTTTCTATTAACCAAAAAAAAGTGATTCCACCCACAAGAATTAAGCTTCGGTGTGATGATGGAATGGTAGAAAAATAAGCAATAATATCATTCATAATTGGAGTATTTATTTCAAATTTAATAATTTTTATTGAAAATAATTATTTGATTACCCGAAAGGTACCATTTATTCTGGCACCAATGGGTTTTGCAGTTTTTGGAATTTGATGTTTCCAATAGTGCTGCGTTGTTCCTTTCATTATTAATAAACTTCCGTGTTGCAGAACGATACTTTTTTTTAGGTCTTTGTCTAAATTATGTTTCAGTTGAAACGTACGCTCCGCACCAAAACTCACTGAAGCAATTACAGGATTTATTCCTAATTCGTTCTCGTTATCTGCGTGCCAGCCGTTACTGTCTTTTCCGTCACGATACTGATTGAGTAAAACGGTTGTGAAATTTACATCTGTAACATTTTCAATTTCTATTTTTAGCTTTTGCAAAAGTAAATTCCAAGGATGTGGTTGCATGGTTATATTTGAATACGAATAGGGTTTTCCTTCGTTTCCAAATAAAGCGGTCAGGCGAGGTTGCGGATGAGTTTTTCCGTACACCCGAATATCATCTTGTTGCCAAGGAATTTCTTTTACCAATTCTGCAAAAATAATATCGGCTTGCTCTTTGTCAAAGAACTGAGGATAATAGATGATTTCAGCGTCTGGCAAGTCAAGGAATATGGGGTCGGATGTAGATTGAAACAGTGATTTCAATGGTTTATGTGTATTGGTAGGCCCAGAAAATGAGAACTAATTGTAATGGCATTCGCAAAAGCAAAACCCATTTTGGCAAACCCATTCTTGCTTTTTCATCGAAATACATATAGAGATGCGTTGGGAAAATAGCCATCAATAAAGCAATAACTCCCCAAGCAGCATAGTTTGAAAGTAGCGGAATACAGAGCGCAATTCCCAGAAATATTTCTGCTAAACCGCTGATGTGGTTTAATAATTTTGGATTCGGAAAATAAGGAGGAATGATTTTTAGATACAGTCTCGGGTTTCTGAAATGGTTTAATCCTGCAATAAAGTAAACAAAAGCCATCACATATAAATGCCAAGGTAAATTCATAATAAAGTTATTTATCACGAATTTATAAAAATTTTAATGAAATGAGTACAAATGTTTTTAAATAGAAATTAAGTCCTTTTCTTGAAGTTGACATTCATAATCACAATTGCCAGGATGATTAAAATAATTCCAATCCATTGGATTAGATTCACGTTTTCATTCAAAAGAAAGTAAGCCATCAGTACGGATACGGGAAGTTCCAGCGCAGATACAATACTTCCTAACCCAATTCCTGTAAGTGGAAAACCGGCATTGAACAATAAAGGTGGAATTATAGTTCCAAAAAGAGCCAGTATGATTCCCCATTTCATGAAAATCTCAAAATTAAAAGGGGTTGTTTGTGTCGCAATTGCAAATCCAAATACGATTATTGCTCCACCAAGTAACATATACAAACTTCGTTGCGCCGAAGAAACATGTGTTGCCACACGATTAGCGGTAAACATAGTTGTGGTAAAGGAAGCAGCAGATAAAAGCCCTAAAACGATACCGCGCCAGTCTAATTCTACTTTGCTTTGAATAAGATTTGTGGCAAGTGCGGTTCCGATTAACACAATGGCTACGGAAACTATTTTTTGAGTGGAAGGTATTTTCTTTTCTAAAATCATTTCGAATAAAACGCCCATCCAAACGGTTTGCATCAATAAAACGATAGCAATAGAAACAGGAATGTATTTTACTGCCAAGTAATAAAAAATACTCGTCATTCCCAGAGAAGTTCCGGCAAGCATTAATTGAGTGATGTTTTTCTTAGTTGCTTTTACAACGTCATTTCCTTTTTTAGCTTTTTGAAACAGATTAATCAGCAGCATTCCCGTGATTCCATATACAAATTGTGCAATGGTAACTTCAGGTGTGGTGAACCCTTCGCCGTAGGCTATTTTTACAAAAGTAGCCAACATTCCATAACTTGTTGCGCCAAGACCTACCAAGAAAACTCCTTTTAATACACTATTCTTTATCATTTTTTCATTTTTAAAAAGCGGGCAAAGATAGGGTTTAGTTCCTAGTTATGAGGTATAAATTAGGAGTAAATATTTGAGACAGTTATTCTGGTTTGATTATGCTTCGCAATGAGGGAATTATCGATAAATCTAAAGAATAGTTATGTTCAAAGTTAATTTTATTTCGCTTCTTTGTCGACTAAATCGCTCAAATGCAATCGCAACGCATTTACGGAAATACTGATTTCCCAAAATGACAATCCTAGTGAAATCAATAATCCTAATAAACTCAGCCCAAAAAGATAAATTCCTGCGGTTTGCTGTTCCAAAAATAATAGTAGCATGGCGAAAACGGATAAAAACAGACTCATTACGCCAGCCATTTGCATATTGCGAATCAGTGTCAAGCGTAAGTTCAAGTTTTTGATTTCCAATAAAATCATATCGTTTTGCTTTTCCTTGTAGGTTTTTTTTAATCCTCTTACGATGGTGGCAAGGGTCAAAAATCGATTCGTATATGCCAATAAAATCAACGAAGTTGCGCCAAAAAGTAATGCCGGAGTTTCTATTTGTAAAATCATTTTGGATTTAGTTTTAGAATTGTAGTTTAAAACGAATTGCAAAGTTCGTTATTCTATGCTGAAATTGATCTTTTAGTCTTGTGAAATATAATAATTTTATATAATCAGCTCGTTTTTTAGTAACGTTTAGAACCTTAGTACTACTAAAGGAGTAACACAAATAGAAACGATGAAAAAGAATCATTTATTGAGTATGTTTTTTTTAGGAGCAATATTCACACTTTCGGCTCAGGAAGAACCCAAAAAAGCAGTAGAATTGAATGAAGTTGCAATTGTAAAAGCTAAAAAAGCAGTTGAGCAAAAAGCGGATAGAACCATATTTGATTTTTCCGGTCAGCCCAGTTTGAATTCCGGATCCGTATTAGAAGGAATAAAAAAACTGCCGGGACTTATCGCTTCAGATGTGGCCGGGATGATGTATCAAGGCAAACAGTTGGATGTTTTTATGGATGGAAGACCGCTTAATATTACCTCAAATGAATTGAATTCTTTTCTGGAAGGAATGCCTGCCAATGCTATTGAAAAAATTGAAATTATTACACAACCAGGAGCTGAGTTCCCTGCTACTTCCGGTGGTGCGATTATGAACATTATTACGAATAAAAAAGCTAAAAATTATTTAAGCGCTACGTATACTAACAGTACTAATTTTACGAGTTACGACCATTTACGATGGAGAATCAATAATAGTTTATTGTTGAGTGCTAAGAATAAATATTTTGGATGGCAATTGAATGTTGGACAAAATTACAGAGAATCTGCAGTGTGGACTTCGCTGACAAAAAACGAAAACAATACGACTTCGATACTTTCAACTACTGAAGCGGATCGTATCGGGCGTACTAATTTTGTGAAATCTGCACTGACGTTTGATATTGGCAACGACCGATTGTTATTTAATTACGATGTAAACTACAGCAATAATAATAGCAATACATTAGGAAATGGTCCCGGTTTTAGTACTAATGATGATTCCTTTACGGATGCTTTACGTCAGGATTTTGTGGTTACTTTTCAAAAAAAGTTTGAAGATAAATCTAAAAAATTAGACTTTAAGTTCAATTATAACAGCAATCAAAACGATTTTACACTGAATTCCAGAACGAATAATGTTGCTATATTAGATAATGCTTCGACACAGCGTTTGTACAATGCTAAAGTTGATTATTCGCAACCTATTGCATTTTCTGATGAAGGGAAAATAAGCTTCGGTGGTTTGTATGAAGCGCTTCTTTTTGAAACCCAAAACATGGAAATTGTGAACTTGGATTATCAGCGAAAAACGGCAGCAGCTTACGGTGAGCTACAATCTAAATTTGATAAGTTTAATTTTATTGTGGGCGGTAGAGCCGAGGATTATAATATTACTGGAAAAACAAATACCGCTGATTTAATTCCGTTTAAACAATTCCGTTTTTTTCCAAATGCCAGTGCTCAATATAATTTCAGTAATTCGGTTTACTTTAATGTCAATTATAACAAGAAAATAAGTTTGCCAAGCACATCTGCCTTAAATCCAAACAACACCAACTATCAGAATCCAAATATTGATTACTCGGGAAACCCGAATTTGCAACCTACTATTTTTGATAATTACGAAGCGAAATTGAGTGCTTTTGATTATGCTTTTATCGGATATAATGTTAGTTCTGCTCAAAATCAGGTAATCAACAGGGTATTACTTACCGATGATGTCGTGGTAAATACCAATATCAATGTACCTCAAATCAAAATTCACAATTTTAATGTGGGATTGCCTATTCCGTATATGTTGTTTACAAAAGGACTTAAAGAGACCATGAAAATGAATATTAATCCGGATAAAATGAATTTTTTATACATGTATACGGCATATCAGTTTCATCAAATTCCCGAAATTAAGACCAATGGTTTCTGGATGTTTAATTTGATGTCTCAAATTGTGTTGCCAAAAGAAATCAAGTTTGTAGCTAACTTTAATTACATCATGTCTAAGGGGAATTATTTTTATTTCATTGCTGAGAAGCCTTTTAATAATACGCTTGATTTGACATTTTCTAAAAAGTTTTTCAAAGACCAATTGTCCGTTTCCATAAGTGCGGATGATGTTCTTAATTCGAACCGATTTGTTTTCAGCTCTGTCGGTACACCTTTGTTATTGGCAAATAAAAACGATACACGTCGTTTTGGGTTCAGTGTGAATTACAAAATTCCAACCAAAAACAAATTAGCAAAAGAAGATCCTAATTTATTAAATAAAGAGAAAAAAGAAGAAGGAAATATCTTGAATCAATAGCGTTGTAATTTATTTCTTTAATTCTAAACACAAAGACCTGTAAGTTTACGCTTGCAGGTTTTTTATGTTTTAAAATTTAATGAAAACTTCATTATGCGAAAGCTGTCAATACATCTTCTTTTTATAAGTTCGGATGTGTTTATGCGATGGATGCTATGTCGGCTACTTTTCTGTTTGACATACAAAGCGATCAAAATCTTTCGGATAAAGATTTATTTAGGCTAAATTTACTTATTGAAATTTAAATTATGAAACAAAAATTAAAACTACGGATCAAAAATATATTGGAACATCAGGTAAAATATATGGGCACATTTACCAGTGGTCTTTATGCGTTTATTATTGGTTCTTTTTTATTGACGATTGATTATTATGTTGATTTTGGAATGAAATTCAAAATCAATGAATTAGAAATTTACAATCGGTTGATTCCTGTTTCTACTATTCTAATCTCCATTCTTATTGGAATTTCATTAACTACTTTTTCTGTTGTTTTTGTTGTAATGCAGCTGGCTTCCTCTCAGTTTTCACCCCGAATTTTGAGACATTTTTTATCAAATAATCTTAGAATGCAACAATTTATCGGATTGTTTGTGGGCACAATTTCGTTGTGTGTATTACCTCAATTAGCATCCGTTTTTTACCAAACTTCTTTTCTCTTAACACTGACTACAGGTTCTCTTCTTGCTTTTTATTGTCTGGTATGGTCTTATCCTAATATGATTAGCTATTTAAGTATCAACATGAATGTTTCCAGTATTACAAATGGAATCAAATCGGAAATGGTTGAAGAAATCAATGTGTTGTATCAGGAAAATTGGAGTGTGGGAAAGAATCTACTTTACAAACGTTCCAAAATAAATCCTGATAAATTTCAAGTGAAAATTGTAAGTTCTTTTGAAACAGGCTATTTGGACAGCGTGAATTATAAAAGATTGGAAAAAATAACAGAATATATCAATAGTTCTGATATGGGTGTTTTTTTTGAAAATGCCTATCAAAAACCAATTGTAGGGGAATTTATTATGAAAGATACCACAACGCTCATGGTTTTAGTTTTTAGCGAGGAACTCCAAATGAATCAGATACTTCGTTTGAAGAAAGAATTAGGGGCAATTGTCAGCACTACTTTTAAAGTTAAGTTGTTCAGAAGCCATACGCAAGATGTGAATTTTGGTGTCAGAAAACTGGTTGATATTGCCATAAAAGCCATTTCTCCAGCGGTGAATGATCCAACGACTTGTTTGAATTGTATTGATCAGATTGGGGAAATAGCAAAAGAATTAGCCATAAGAGAATTTCCTTCTACGGATTCGAGGACTTTGGGTTCCAAAAAAATACAGGTAAATGAATTTAATTTTGAAGAATTCATTGACTTTTGCTACGATCAGATTTTTCAATGGGGCAAGGAAGATCCTACCGTTGTGAAAAGAATTATTAGATCAATCCGGATTATTTTACCATTAGTTGAAAACCCTTTCAATTTGAAAATTTTAATCCAGCAAGTTGAAGAAATGGATTTACTTGAAATTTATAACTTGTCACAATACAAAAAAGGAAAACTAAAAATATCAAAGGAAAAATTAGTAATTGTTGAAAAGGAATTGTCTCGATTTAGACAAAAAGCTAAGTTGCAAATTGAAGCTTTGGATCTAAAAGGAGTTTTAGATCATTACGAAACGAATCATTATTCGGATAATTTAGAAATTACAACTGCTGAAATTGAGGCAGTAGAATATCTTAAGGCATACAAAATAGTAGATTAAACTATCTATGACAATGGAAATGAAATAAAATAGAAAACCTGTAAGTTGACGTTTGCAGGTTTTTTTTACTTGGAATACTGTTTATGGTTTGGAATCCGATCACTCTTCTTTATAGAGATTCGTTAGCGCAGTTTTGCAAACTGTGCCTATTTCAATTGGCAACTAAAATAAATCTAATACTACTTCTAATTCATTTTCTAATGTAAAATAATTTCTTGCAGAACTGAAATAATAATCTTCCGGCATCGTTACAATTTTTTCATTTACAGGATTGTTGTATATCTAATCCATTTTTTGTTTTATAGATTTATTGCTGTAAATATGTTTCCTATGATAGCCGTTTTGCCAAACTTTGTATTGTTGTTCTTGTTTTAAATGTTGACAAGCTTTTTTAAAATAATCCAATATCCATTCTCTCCTGCTTTCCGGTTCATCTATAATAGTCTGAATAATTTTTTTAGATGTATATTTTTAAAATCACGCAACATATCGGTTCATGGTTTTTTTTATTAAAAAAAAGCAAGAGTAATGCGGATTGATTAATTGGCAATTTACATTGTATCAATATATTTTAAAATAATACAGCTTTTAGGTAGGGTAAAGTGCTCTATAATTGTCTTACTATTAAAGTTAGAAATGCTAACAATAATAACTGTAACAAAAAATTAAAATTATGAAAGCAATTAAATATTTAATGATCCTGCTTTTTTCGGGAACAATAGTAACTGTACAAGCACAAGAAGGCAATGTAAAAAGTGAAACAAACATAAATGTCAATTCAGATCAAATTACTTATTATCAACAAAGGGGCAGTGAAGATGCCAACTATGAATTAACATTTAAGGCTAAAACGAAAGCCGAAGAGAAAGCCTTTTGGAAAGAGCAAAAAGAGTATGAAAAGGATTTGAAAAAAAAGAATAGAAAAGCGTATCGGGCTTATATTGCCAGCAAGCAAGATGTTTATACAATGCATCATTCTCATTGCGATATCCATTGCCACCACAGCGATTCCTTTTATGGACACGCGGGATTTTATTATTATGAATATGATCAAAGAAATTATCAAAGAAGACCAAGCAATACTTCGGTAAATACACAAATAGGCGTGCGCGCTCCCAGCATACGATTAGGCCTTTTTTAATATATTGAAGTTTGCAAAAAGCCGTTTTTTCTTGTTTAGAAAAAACGGCTTTATTTTATAGCAGGTAATTTGTATTGTTCTCTGTTATAATAAATCCTATTGGGACAAAAGTAAATTCATTCCTTTCGATTATTTAGTTTAGTTGCTTCCCGTTGTGGGCACAGTTTGCAAAACTGCGCTATCGGATCGATGATCCTTCTAAATGAAATTACAAAAAATCTGATTTTGTTTATGGGCACGAGTGAGACGCTCGCGATAGCGGGGGAATTAATTTTCTATTTGATAACGCTTTGAGTCTTCTTTTTTATTAAAATTTGAGCAGATAATAATATTAAATTCAAACTCAATAAAATGTGCGGTGTATATGTTGGCCAAGCATTTGTAAATGTAATTACTCCAAGAATATATTCTGCCAATACGGAAGACAAAACTATAATCGATAACATTATCCAATTGAAAATAGTTTTCTTATCAAATGAAATTTGAATTGATTTCAATAGGATTAGCAAACCAATAATCATTGGTAATATTCCATAAATATATAATTCTAAATCAAACATTTTAAAGTTGTTGTTATAAAATAACTGCTAACTAGTATATAGTACTGACGCCATCAGGCATATCACCCTTAAATTGGGTAGATAGGCCTGACACCATCAGACTTTATTTCAATTCAAATATATAGATAATTCATTACAAATAGTTACAACCGATTATTTAACGAGTGAGCTGGTCTGAGTATTTTGATAAACATTGTGGAAAACCATCGTTCTGCTCCTAAACAAAAAAACCTGCAAGTTTACGCTTGCAGGTTTAGTCTAATAATCGAACGATCTAAAAGTCTAATAATCTATTTAATCATCTCAAAACTTCTTTTCACGAAAGCCGTTAATGCCTCTCCTTTTAATAGGTTTTGTGATAATTTAGCTAAGTCAAGCGCTTGTTTTACCAAACTTTCCTGAGCTGATTTATCTTTGTTGTTTAGAATGCTTGTCGCCAATTCAGAATTAGTGTTTACCACTAAATTGTACATTTCCGGCATATTTCCCATTCCGAACATTCCACCGCCGCCAGATTGACTCATTTCTTTCATTCTACGCATAAATTCCGGTTGCGTGATGATAAATGGTGAAGCGTTACTGTCTAAAGCTTCCAGTTGTACAGAATACGTTTGTTTAGGAACAATAGCTTCCAGAACGGTTTTTAAGTTCGTTTGTTCTTCTTCTGATAATTTAGAAATGGTAGTTTCCTCTTTCTTGATTAAATTATCAATATGATCTGAATCGACACGTACAAAAGTCATGTTACTATTATCGCCTTCAATTTTTTGAATTAAATGTGAGATAATTGGAGAATCAAGCAATAATACTTCATATCCTTTATCTTTTGCAATTTCGATATAAGAGTGTTGTGCTTCTTTATTTCCAGCATATAAAACCACTAATTTTCCGTCTTTATCGGTTTGGTTCGCAGCAAGATTTTCTTTTAATTCTTCTAATGTGAAAAATTTACCGTCAACTGTTGGATACAAAACAAACGCACCTGCTTTTTCGTAGAATTTATCTTCAGAAAGCATTCCGTACTCCAAAACGATTTTGATGTCGTTCCATTTTTGTTCAAAATCTTCACGGTTTTCAGTGAATAACGATTTTAATTTATCGGCTACTTTACGCGTGATGTAATTGGATATTTTCTTTACTGCAGCATCCGCTTGCAATCCAGAACGAGAAACGTTCAACGGAATGTCCGGAGAATCAACAACACCTTTCAGCATCATTAAAAATTCAGGAACAATTCCTTCCACATTATCCGTTACGTACACTTGATTTTGGTACAATTGGATTTTGTCTTTCTGAATTTGTAAATCAGAACCTAATTTCGGGAAATACAAAATACCAGTCAAGTTAAACGGATAATCTACATTTAAATGAATGTGGAATAACGGTTCTTCAAACTGCATTGGATACAATTCATGGTAGAAATTCTTGTAATCCTCCGCTGATAATTCAGTTGGTTGTTTCGTCCAAGCCGGATTTGGGTTGTTGATGATGTTGTCTACTTCAACTTCCGTGAAAGTTTTGTCTTTATCTTCTTCAGCAACTTCTTCACCCTTTTTTTGCTCTATTTTTTCTGTTTTGGTTCCAAATTTAATTGGAATAGGCATGAACTTATTGTATTTATTCAACAGTTCCTTGATTTTGTATTCTTCCAAGAATTCCAAAGAATCTTCGGCGATATGCAAAATGATTTCTGTTCCACGAGAAGTTTTGTCAGCTGGTTCTAATGTGAATTCCGGGCTTCCGTCGCAAGTCCAGTGTGCAGCTGGTTCATCTTTGAAAGATTTAGTGATGATTTCCACTTTTTCGGCAACCATAAAAGCAGAATAAAATCCAAGACCAAAATGGCCAATAATTCCTGAATCTTTAGCTGAATCTTTGTATTTGTCCAAAAACTCCTCAGCTCCAGAAAATGCCACTTGGTTGATGTATTTCTCCACTTCATCGGCAGTCATTCCAAGACCTTGGTCAATGATGTGTAATTTTTTACCTTCCTTATCAATTTTTACTTCGATAATTGGGTTTCCGTATTCTACTTTGGCTTCGCCAATGCTTGTTAAATGTTTTAATTTAAGTGTTGCATCCGTTCCATTAGAAATTAATTCACGCAAGAAAATTTCGTGATCACTGTATAGGAATTTCTTGATTAAGGGAAAGATGTTCTCTACCGAAACATTAATTTTACCTGTTGTCATATTTTGAATTTTAAGTTTATTTTAATGGATATGATTCTTTCAAATAGAATACCAATTACAATTGAAGTGACAAATTGTCGTAAGCGTTAATTATGATACAAAATACTTTAATTTTGAAACAATTTTCTTTTTCTTGCATCGTATCTTTGTGTAAGTATTAATTCATTAAATTTTAAAAAAATGAGAAAAATAATTTTAGTATGCACGTTAGCTGTTTTGATGTTCGCATGTAAGTCAACATCAGTGACAAGTACGAATACAGATAGAAAGGCTCAAGTTGCAATGAAAGGAAATTGGGTAATCAGCTCTGTAACATATCCAGGTTCACAATATATTAAAGTGAATAGTTTTCAACTTGCGGATTCAGAATGTTTTGTAGGAAGTACATGGAAATTTGTTTCCAATAACAATAAAGGAAATATGGCTTTGACAAAAGCAAATTGTGTATCATTTAGCTCACCAATTACTTGGTTTGTTAATAATGATGGTCAGTTTATCCTAAAAATTCTTGATGCAGGTGAAAAAGCAAGAAAAGTGAGAGATGGTTATATTTTATATGTAGCTAATCAAACAGAATCTTCTTTTCAATTGATTGATAAAATCGATGTTGGAGGGAAAATGACGAATGTAGTGTACCAATTTCAAAAAGTTAATTAATAAAAAATTTAGATATGAAAAAGATTTCAATAGTTGCAATGGCAACAATAATGATTATAGGTTCAATGTTTACCAGCTGTGAAGCAGTAAAAAACACGAATAAAACACAAAGAGGAGCAGGAATAGGTGCTGTTGCAGGAGCTGTTCTTGGAGGTGTTCTTGGGAATAATCTTGGTAAAGGTGGTAACGGCGCACTAGGAGCTGTATTAGGTGGAGTTGTAGGTGGAGTTGCCGGTGGAGTTATTGGTAATAAAATGGACAAACAAGCAAGAGAAATCGATGCTGCACTTCCTGGAGCAGAAGTAGTTCGTGTAGGAGAAGGAATTAAATTAGTTTTGAATGAAAATGCTGTGCGTTTCGATACTAATAAATCTTCTTTGACTGCTACTGCAAAAGCAAACTTAGATAAATTGGTTCCTGTTTTTGGAGAATATCCAGATACTAATATCACAATTTACGGATATACAGACAGTACTGGTCCAGCGGATTATAACTTAAAACTTTCAGGAGAAAGAGCAGCCTCAGTTAGAAATTATTTAGCTAGTAAAGGGGTGTCTTCTAGTAGATTTCAAGTTACTGGTTTAGGAATTGCTGATCCAATTGCTTCAAATGAAACAGTTGAGGGTAGAAGCCAAAACCGTCGTGTTGAATTTGCTATTACAGCAAATGAGAAAATGATTAAAGATGCCGAAGCTGAAGTGAAAAACTAAGCAAAAAATACTATATAAACAAAGGCTGTTTCGTCAAGAAGCAGCCTTTTTTTGTGCCTAAATTTGAATTAAACATTGTAAATTTGCACTCTTAAATACAGATGATGCTCGAGATAAAAGATATTTCCTTCACTTACATTGACAAACCCGTTATTGAAAATGTAAGTTTTACTATTGCCAAAGGTCAAAACACCGCTATTATTGGCGAAAGCGGTTGCGGTAAAAGTACGTTGTTAAAACTCATATACGGATTATATGATTTGGATAGCGGAGCAATAACCTATAATGAAAAACCTATTTTGGGTTCTAAATACAATCTTGTTCCAGGGGAAGATTACATTAAATATTTAGCGCAGGATTTCGATTTGATGCCCTACATAACTGTCGAAGAAAATGTGGGTAAGTTCCTGTCGAATATGTATCCTGAGGAGAAGAAAGCCCGTGTTCAAGAGTTATTGGATATGGTCGAAATGACCGCTTTCGCAAAAGTAAAAGCGAAATTCCTAAGTGGCGGACAGCAACAACGAGTGGCTTTGGCTAGAGTTTTGGCTTTGGAACCCCAAATTATCTTGCTGGATGAACCGTTCAGTCAAATTGATTCTTTCCGGAAGAATTCTTTGCGCCGCAATTTATTTCGTTACTTAAAAGACAAAGGTGTAACCTGTATTATTGCCACGCATGACAGTACCGATGCTTTGTCTTTCTCTGATGAAACGATTGTGGTTCAAAACGGAAAAGTAGTGGCAAAAGGCGACTCAAAAGCCTTGTATGAAAACCCCGCTAATAAATACATAGCTTCTCTTTTTGGAGAAGTAAATGAGTTGAAATTATCTCAATTAATAGACCTTGAGAATGACGAAGATACAGCACTTTTATTATATCCGCATCAATTGAAAGTAGTGGACAACGCAATCATGAAAGTAGTTGTGAAACAATGTTATTTCAAAGGAAGTCATTATTTAGTCAAAGCAGCTTTTGAGAGACGAGCGATTTTCTTCGAACATGATTCGGAATTAGAATTCAATCAGGAAGTGTACTTGATGTTATCCTGAGAACAAGTGTTCAATAATCAGTGCTCAGTATTCAGTCATTTCCACTTCTTATAACTATCTGAATTCGAATCTGTTTATAACTTTTATAACAGTATTCTCGTAAAAAAACAAAACCCCGAAATCATATTGATTTCGGGGTTTTGTGCTAAGTTCTGCTTTCGGATCACTTATCACTACTTTCGGAGCTAATTTTTCAAATAGTTTTCTAAGAACTGATCTTGTTCCCAAAGCAAATGCAAAATATTCTCTTTGGCTACATAACTGTGTGCTTCTTTTGGAAGAATCACCATTCTTGCCGGAGCACCTAAGCCTTTCAGAGCTTGAAAATATCGTTCGGTTTGCAAAGTAAATGTTCCTGGATTATTATCGGCTTCACCGTGTACCAAAAGCATTGGTGTTTTCATTTTATCAGCATTCATGAATGGCGACATTGTGTTGTATACTTCAGGAGTTTCCCAGTAGTTGCGTTGTTCCGTTTGGAAACCAAAAGGAGTCAACGTTCTGTTATACGCACCACTTCGGGCAATTCCGCAAGCAAAAAGATTAGAATGTGTCAATAAATTTGCCGTCATAAAAGCACCATAAGAGTGACCGCCAACGGCTACTTTTTTTCTGTTGATGTATCCTAAAGCATCTACCGCATTAATCGCGGCTTCTGCATTGTCAACTAATTGCGTCATGAAATTATCATTTGGCTCCGTTGTTCCTTCACCAATAATAGGAAAAGCAGCATCATCAAGAACGACATATCCTTTGGTTACCCAATATACGAAAGAACCATAACTAGGAAATGTGAATTCATTAGGGTTTTGTGTACTTTGTCCCGCTGAATTTTTGTCTTTGTATTCTGCTGGATACGCCCAAATCAACAATGGCATTTTTTCTTTTTTAGCCTTGTCGTAACCAACCGGTAAATACAACGTTCCAGATAATTCAACACCATCTTTACGTTTGTATTTAATCACTTCTTTACTCACGTTTTTGATACTTTCAAAAGGATTTTTGAATGCGGTAATTGGCGTCAGCTTGTTTTTTTGTTTGATGTTTCTAAGGTAATAATTTGGGTACTCATTTTTAGACTGGATTTGTACTAAAACAGTTCCTTTTTTGAAGTCTTCAATCTCTAATAAATCTTCTTTTTTATCGGTGTAAGTCGATGTGTACAGACGATTTGGCTGTAAAGTTTTCAAATTAAATTCACTGATAAAAGGAAATTGTCCGTTTTTAGTAAATCCATCCCCAATAAGATACGCATTGTCATTTTCGATAGCCAAAACATATCTGTTGTATTGGTTTTTTCTTGTTTCAAAATTTCCTGGATCGGAATATACATCCTGAGAATTTCTGTCGGAAATTACTTTTGGCGCCTGACTTGGATTCGATGGATTGATTAAATACGTTTTAGTATTACGTGTATCATACCATTCATCTGAAACAATCGCAACGTTGTCGTTCCCCCAAATCATTCGGCTGTAGCGTTGCGGAGTTTTCACCAATGAAGTTGCTGCTGCATCAAATGGAGCGTTCCAAAGAAAAACTTCGTCTCTGAATTCTACTTTATTTGCTGGGTCTCCAGCGTCTAAAGCTTCAGCAAAAACTAATGTTGCAGGTTTGTCTGCTCTCCAGCTCATGTTTCTTTTTCCTTTGCGAACAGCCATGAAACCTTTAGGAATAATTTCAGTCAGTGGCACTTCATTCACAACTTTTACTTCGTTTCCAGCTTTGTCATAGACTACTGATTTTGAAGGAAAACGGTTCAATGGAACGATGTATGAAAATGGCTTTTGAATGGTAGTCAGCATGATGTAATTTCCATCAGGAGAGAAGCTTTCTCCGGCATACATATCTGCATTTTTGAATAAAGTTGCCGTTCCGTTCAGGTTTATTTTATACAATTCAGACGTGATGATATTCTCAAAATTGATTTCATCGTTTTTGTTTTTCAACATGTCCGGATACGTTCTGTTTTGAGATTTAGCACCATCAGCATTCGAAATTATCGGACCGGTTGGCAAATCTTTTTTGGCATCCAAAAGTGCTGCTCTGTTTTTTGGTAACATTTTTACCAAAATAGTTTCGTTGTCATTCATCCAACTGAATGGATTTCCAAGATTAGCGTTTACAGTAGCGGCTGTTAATTTGGTAGCTTTCGCTGAAACTACGTCGATAAACCAAAGCTCAACTCCAGTAGCTGTAGTGTGTGAGAACAAGATTTTTTTATCATTTGGCGACCAAGAGATATTACTGATACGAGGATTTGTTGGCAAACCTGCAACCTGTACTTCTTCTTTTTCTTTTATTTTACGTAATTTAAGGTTGTTGATATAAGTAACGGTACTCGAAATATTAGTGACTGGATTAATTCTCAATCCTCCTAAACGCAATTCATCTTGGTTTAAATCGTCAAGTGATTTATACGTGTTTCTATACGTAAGCAGCATGTATTCTTTTTTGGTGTCCATTGATACCGAAGGCGCTCTTTCATAATCAGCTAAATCAGCGATTGATTTGGAAGGTTTTTGATAGTTTAAATTTTCTTGGGCAAAGGCATTGAAACCGATACATAGAAACACAAATAGTGTGACTTTTAATTTCATGGATAGAAATATTTTGGGTTAGTTTAAATATGTTTTATTGTTGGTCTAAATTAATTGAATGTTGTTACAATTGAAAACAAAAATTACTTTTTAACGTTTCTGGCTGGCCAAAATTTTCACAAAAATTCTTTTCTGCTTCCTTATAATGTTGAAAAAGGTACTTTATGATTAGTTTTATTTCTAATGAATAGCTTGAAACAGCTGTTAACATTGTAAAACTTGTAAATTGACAAAAAAGTAGTAATTTGTGGGCTCATATTTTTTAGTATGTTTAAATTTGCAACTTTATTTTAATAAAATAACAATAGTATGTATCATTCAAAAATAGCAGGATTAGGTTATTATGTTCCCGAAAACGTGGTGACTAATGATGATTTATCGAAAATCATTGACACCAATGACGAATGGATTCAGGAGCGAACAGGAATTCAAGAACGTAGACACATTATAAAAGGAGAAGATACAACAACTTCTATGGGCGTGAAAGCGGCTAAAATTGCGATTGAGCGTTCAGGTGTTGCTACGGCCGATATTGATTTTGTAGTTTTTGCAACATTAAGTCCTGATTTTTATTTCCCTGGGCCAGGAGTTTTAGTACAACGTGATTTGGGATTAAGAACCGTTGGCGCATTAGACGTAAGAAATCAATGTTCTGGATTTATTTATGCTTTATCTGTTGCAGATCAATATATCAAGACCGGAATGTATAAAAACATATTGGTTATTGGGTCTGAGGTTCATTCTACAGGATTGGATATGACAACTCGTGGACGTGGTGTTTCAGTAATTTTTGGAGACGGGGCTGGAGCAGCTGTTTTGAGCAGAGAAGAAGATTTGACAAAGGGAATTTTATCTACGCATTTACATTCTGAAGGGCAACATGCCGAAGAATTAATTGTAAAAGCTCCAGGAATGGGAGGGCGTTGGGTGACTGATATTTTGGCAGACAATAATCCGGATGACGAAAGTTATTTTCCATATATGAATGGGCAATTTGTATTTAAAAATGCAGTAGTTCGTTTCAGTGAAGTTATTAATGAGGGATTGCAAGCGAATAATTTAGAGGTTTCGGATATTGATATGTTAATTCCGCATCAGGCAAATTTGAGAATTTCACAGTTTATCCAAAAGAAATTCAATTTGACAGACGACCAAGTGTATAATAATATTCAAAAATACGGAAATACCACTGCAGCTTCTATTCCAATTGCTTTAACCGAAGCTTGGGAAAAAGGAAAAATAAAATCAGGTGATACTGTTGTTTTGGCAGCATTTGGAAGTGGTTTTACATGGGGAAGCGCTATTATTAAATGGTAAATAACGGTGACTAAATAGTATTTCAATAGTACTGTTCTGATAAAAATATTCAAAGTCTGCACAATCCATTGTGCAGACTTTTTTATTTGAATACGATGTTTTAGATTTGAGGAACCAAATTAAAGTAGAAAGAACTAATATAAAATCGAAGATATGAACAACCGTAGAAATTTTATACGAACAGCGGCGATTGCTTCTGCAGCTGTGGCATTAAATTCATTTAAAGGGAAACCAGAAGAAGAAAATGATTTTTCATCAAAAAAGGGGAGTAAACCCATTGTACTTTCTACATGGAATTTTGGAATACAAGCCAATGCAGCCGCTTGGGAAGTTTTAAAAAATAATGGAAGAGCTTTAGATGCTGTAGAAGCAGGAGTTAAAGTTCCCGAAGGTGATCCAAAAGAACGAAGTGTAGGATATGGCGGAAGACCGGATAGAGATGGTCGTGTTACACTTGATGCATGTATTATGGATGAAAATGCAAATATTGGATCAGTCGGGTGTTTAGAATTTATAAAACATCCTATTGCTGTGGCTCGAGCGGTGATGGAAAAGACGCCGCACGTAATGTTAGTGGGTGATGGAGCGCTACAGTTTGCATTATCCCAAGGTTTTGTAAAAGAAAATTTATTGGTCGAAGATTCTGAAAAAGAATGGAAAGAATGGTTGAAAACTAGTCAATATAAACCGATTGCCAATATAGAAAATCACGATACTATCGGGATGATTGCTTTGGATGCTGAAGGAAATCTTTCCGGTGCGTGTACTACAAGTGGAATGGCTTTTAAGATGCATGGACGTTTAGGAGATTCACCAATTATAGGAGCTGGTTTGTATGTTGATAATGAAATTGGCGCTGCCACTGCCACTGGTCACGGAGAAGAAGTGATACGTATTTCGGGTTGCCACTTGGTTGTCGAATTGATGCGTCAGGGGAAATCGCCACAAAAAGCTTGTGAAGAAGCGGTTGCCAGAATTGTAAAATTAACAAAGAATAGAAATAAAGAACTAAAAGACATTCAAGTTGGTTTCATCGCCTTGAATAAAAAAGGGGAATATGGTTCCTATTGCATTCAAGGAGGTTTTAACTACGCCGTTAATGATGCAACGGGAAACCGATTAATTGATGCCGATTATTTTTTGAAATAAATGAAAAAAGGGAGACTGGAGATAGCGTGTTTTAATCTTGAATCGGCTAGGATAGCTCAAGAAAATGGTGCCGATAGAGTAGAATTGTGTGCCAATATGAAAGAAGGAGGAACGACGCCAGATTTTGAAATAACTAAAGCTGTCCGTGATATTCTGTCTATCGATTTGAATGTAATGATTCGGCCTCGTGGTGGAAATTTTGTTTATTCTGATTTTGAATTTGAACAAATGAAAACTGAAATTCAGCAGTTTAAAAAACTAAAAGTTGATGGTTTTGTTTTTGGAATTTTAAAAGAAGACGGTAGTCTTAATAAAGAACAAAATGCGGAATTAGTAGCGTTGGCAAATCCACTTCCGTGTACGTTTCATCGTGCTTTTGATGGAATTAAAAATAAATTTCAAGCTCTAGAATCTCTAATTGAATGTGGTTTTAAAACCATTTTGACTTCTGGAGTAGAAACAAATGTGACTGAAGGAATTGATGTATTGGCAACATTAAAAGAAAAGGCAAATGATAGGATTACCATCATGCCGGGTGGGGGTTTGCGTTCCACGAATATTGGAGTATTAAAAGAAAAAACGAAAGCTGTTTTTTATCATTCCTCTGCTATAACGGACTCAAGTGAAATAGCAAATGGTAATGAAGTAAAAGCGTTGAAAGCTAATTTGTAATAATTGTAAAAGAGTAATTCTTTAAATCGAAAAACCCGGAGTTGGCATACTCCGGGTTTTTCTTGCTACAACAAAATATTAAAACTAATTTTATAAGCATTATGTTTCTCGTTTAAAACAATCCTCCACCGTCTTGTTTGGTGTTGTTGTCTCTTTGTTTGCGTTGTAAACTTTTGTTTTTTCCTGCACCAAAGATGTAGTTGAAACCAACATAAACCGATTGGCTTTCCCAAGTAAATTGACCTACTTGCGGATAAGGGTTTTGTCCATCAAAACCAGCTTTCATAGTGTCGAAAACATCATTGAAACGAAAACTTAACGTGGCTTTGTCTTTTAGGAATGAATAACCTCCACCAGCATCAATTTTATACATTTCTTTACCGTTAAATTGTACACCGTCAACCCCAGATCTGTAGAATCCGAATAAAAGAAAACGAAGGCTTTTAGTTGCTTTGAAATTACTGTTGAAACGGGCATTGAAAGCTGATGCAGTAACTTCTTTGGAAACCAAATCAAATGAATTGCTTGTTGAATTAAATACTGAAACCAATCCTTTTTGGTTGATACTAGAAAAATCTATTGCCGGTTGGATGTCCCACCAACTATTGATTTTGTAGTTTAAAGAAACTTCAAAACCATAGGCTGTATTGTTGTCGAAGTTATCAAAACTCATAATTTGTTGGTCCTGATTTTGTGGATCTGGATAGAGAATTCTGTTGATTTCGTTATTGATGCTTCGTACAAAAAGACCTGTGGTGAATGATCCTTTAGTAATTGTTTTAGTATAATTTAATTCAATCGAATTGGTAAATTGTGGATCTAATTCAGGATTTCCTATTGAGGTTACTCTTGGTGTGCTGAATTCTCTGATGGGTTTAGTTTGATCTAAGCTAGGTCTGTCTACACGGCGGCTGAAACTGATTTGAAACTGATTTTTGTCGGTTGGAGAATAAGTCATCGAAGCCGAAGGATATACAGTGAAGTAATCGTCCTTGTAAGCAGTAGCGCCGTTTAACATTGCACTTACCTTGTAACTTTCAAAACGGGCACCCAATTGGTATCCTATTTTTTTGAATTTCTGTCCAAAAGTAGCATAAGCCGAATAAATGTCTAAATCATAGGTGTAATCAGAATTGGATAAAGAACTGTTGTTGGTGATGTAATTGTTTTCGGTTCTTACAATTCTGCTTTCGGCACCTAATTCTAGTTTAGTCTTGTCATTTAGCGGATTTACATAATCTAAATTGATGGTAGAATTTCTTCTTTTTTCGTCAAGATTATCGGTGTAAGAGCTAGTAGGAATACTTGGATTGTTAAAAGTAGTTCTGAAGTCAGCATTTTGATTTTCAGAATAGATACTGTGGTTTATCTCTAAATCCAGCGTTTCTCCCTCTTTTTTGGTTAAATGTTTGTAAACTAAATTATATGTACCGTCCGTATTATCTGAAAAGTATTTAGAATTCAGTAGCAAATTTTGTGAGGCATCAGGATTTACAATGTTCACATCCACAATACCATCTCCAACAAATATGTTTTGATTAGTATAGGCAGAAATAGTGTTTTTGTCATTGATGTAATAATCCATTCCAATTTTGAATAAATGAGATTTGTTATCATTCACAATATCAAACATTTGATTAGATTTGTCGTCAAGTCTTGAGATTTGTCCTTCATTGAATCTTTTACCAAAATTATTCCCATAAGTGGAGAAAAAGTTCACTTTACCGGTTCTATAATTCATGTTAATCGAGTTGCTAATCTTTGGTGTTTGTGCAAAAGTTAGACCCGTATTAACGCTGGCATTAAATCCGTCATTTGCATTTTTATGTAAAACGATATTGATAATTCCTGACATTCCTTCAGGATTGTATTTGGCACTTGGATTAGTGATTAATTCAATTTTTTTAATAGAAGTGGATGGAATTTGTTTCAATAATTGTGAAGCTTCAATATTGCTCGGACGCCCATCTACTAAAACACGTACGTTTTCGTTGCCGCGTAAGGATAATTTTCCGTCCTGATCTACATTTACAGAAGGAATATTGTTCATGATTTCGGATGCAGTTGCACCAGCGGTAGTCAAGTCTTTTCCAACATTGATTACTTTTCTGTCAATTTTTTGTTCAATAGTAGAACGTTCCGCTACTATTTCTACACCTTTTAATTGAACGGCATCTTCTTCTAGTGCAATTGTATTAAAATTGATGCTATTGTCTTCTGATAATTTTGCCGATTTTGAGATTGTTTTGTAACCTATAAATTGGATTTCAACTGTGTAATCTTTTAAAGCTAAATTTTTTATTTGAAAAGTTCCCTTGTCAGATGTGATGCCGCCAGTAACGACTTTATCATTTTCCTTTACCACAATATTTACATACGGTAATGGTTCGTTAGTCTTTTTGTCAGTGATTTTTCCAGAGATAATTCCAGATTTTTCCAGAATTGTCGGTTTGACCGAAGTTTGAGCCTGCATCGAAAACAACGTTCCGAAAAAGCAGATTAAAAGTAATTTAAGTTTCATGATTGAGTTTGATTTAATTGATTGATGATGCAAATATATTATTTTATATAATACTATGTTAAACATAATACCTTTTTTAATAATATTTAACATTTTTTAACAAATACGAAATATTAAAATTTACTTAATAGACTTCTGAACATAGATTTTGTTACATCGATTTTTGAAAAAAATATGGATTTATACCTTAAACAAGGTTAAACACTTCATTTTTAGGTGCAAATTATCTTGTTTTCCAATTTTCAAATTACTGCAATATGACTATCTTTGCAGCCTTAAAACCAATACACGAAATGACATTACCACAAATTCTTACGCCCTCTATT
This sequence comes from Flavobacterium sp. XS2P24, assembly GCF_030010285.1. NCBI lineage: Bacteria > Pseudomonadati > Bacteroidota > Flavobacteriia > Flavobacteriales > Flavobacteriaceae > Flavobacterium > Flavobacterium sp. XS2P24. The sequence goes on along the minus strand of NZ_JASCRU010000004.1, from coordinate 59,280 downwards.
GAAAAAGCTGTAAAAGTCTTGTTCGACGTTACGATTGATAAAGTTGAATTTCAAACTACACGCAAGGAATTTGAAGGGGATATTACAATGGTTATTTTTCCATTGTTAAAAGTTGTTAAAAGCAATCCAGTAGAATTGGGAAATAAAATAGGAAACTATTTAGTCGAAAATGTAGCTGAGGTAAGTCGTTTTAATGTAGTTTCCGGGTTTTTGAATATTGTTATTTCAGATGACTACTATTTGGATTTCTTCGGAGAAATAAAAGATGATGTTAAATTTGGTTTCGTTACTCCAAATCCAGAAGATAAAGCGGTAATGGTGGAATATTCTTCGCCAAACACTAATAAACCCTTGCATTTAGGTCACGTACGTAATAATCTTTTGGGATATTCAGTAGCGGAAATTATCAAAGCTTCGGGTAAGAAAGTGTATAAAACTCAAATCATTAATGATAGAGGAATCCATATTTGCAAATCGATGTTGGCTTGGCAAAAATTTGGAAACGGACAAACGCCGGAAAGTACAGGTTTAAAAGGAGATAAATTAGTTGGAAATTATTACGTAGCTTTTGATAAAGCATACAAAGAAGAAATAGCGCAATTAATAAGCGCAGGCAAAACAGAGGAAGAAGCTAAGAAACAAGCGCCAATCATTCTGGAAGCACAGGAAATGTTGTTGAAATGGGAAGCTGGAGATGATGCTGTAATCACACTTTGGAAAACAATGAATCAATGGGTTTACGATGGTTTTGCTACTACTTATAAAAATTTAGGAGTAAATTTCGATTGTTATTATTACGAAAGTAACACCTATTTATTAGGGAAAGATGTGGTTCAGATTGGTTTGGACAGAGGTGTTTTCGAAAAAGATCCTGACGGTTCTGTTTGGATTGATTTAACGGACGAAGGTTTAGACCGTAAAATTGTTTTGCGTTCAGATGGAACTGCGGTTTACATGACGCAAGATATTGGAACTGCAATTCAGCGTGTGAAGGATTATCCGGATGTAGGCGGAATGGTCTATACGGTAGGAAATGAGCAGGATTATCACTTTAAAGTGTTGTTTCTTATCTTGAAAAAATTAGGTTTTGACTGGTCTAAAAATTTATTCCATTTGTCTTACGGAATGGTAGATTTGCCTTCGGGGAAAATGAAAAGTCGTGAAGGAACTGTTGTTGATGCCGATGATTTGATGCAGGAAATGGCAGATACAGCACAAAAAATTGCAGAAGATTTAGGGAAATTAGACTCCTATTCTCCAGAAGAAAAAGCAAAATTATACAACACGATTGGTTTAGGCGCTTTGAAGTATTATATTTTAAAAGTGGATCCTAAAAAACGAATCCTTTTTAATCCGGAAGAATCGGTAGATTTTGCTGGAAATACTGGGCCGTTTATTCAATATACGTACGCCAGAATTCAATCGATTATTCGTAAAGCAAATTTTGACTTTTCGAATAAATCAAAAATGACTGTGCTTCATGAAAAAGAAAAAGAACTAGTAAAACAGTTAGAATTGTTCCCTGAAGTTATTCAAAATGCAGCGCAGCATCACAGTCCTGCTTTGCTTGCAAATTTCACTTATGATTTAGTTCGTGAATACAATTCGTTCTATCAAGCTGTTCCTATTCTTGGAGAAGAGGATTTAGAGAAGAAAATTTTCAGAGTTCAATTATCTAAAAAAGTAGCAGATACTATTGCAGCTTCATTTAGATTGTTAGGAATTAACGTTCCAGAGAGAATGTAATATTTTTTTAAGGCATTCGTTGTGAACATAATATTTTTTTGGTACATTTAGTATCAAATAAATATTTTGATCATGAAAAAGATATTTTTTTACCCGCTTTTGTTTGGTCTGTTTTTGCTGAATGTAGCCGGAACATGTTGTGCTGATGATCCCGAAGTAGTATCTATTGAAAAAAATAATCTGGCACAGGTAAACAGTATACTAAGTCAAGGAAATTGGAAAGTGAGCTATTTTCTTGATAAAAATAGTAATATGACCAATGAATATTTAGGATATAATTTCACTTTTGGAACGAATGAAATTTTGACTTCCAGCAATGGTGAAAATATTTTCACTGGAAATTGGTCCATTGTAAAATCGAATAGTATTGATGATAATCCAGATAATGATTTGGATTTTGCCATTTCGTTTTCAAGTCCGGATAAATTAATTGAGTTAACGCAGCATTGGGATGTTACTGAAATTACGGAAACTAAGGTTCGGTTAAAAAGTAAATCTGGCAATGTTGATGGAATCAATTATTTGACTTTCGAAAAAAAATAAATTTGTATCGTTTAACGATTTAGTAAAACTTTAGAAACAGTCTCAAAAAAGGCTGTTTTTTTTATAATATTATGAATACAACTTCAAAATCAAATGCTTAAATTTGCATCTCAAAATAAATCAATACTATGTTCGATAATTTAAGCGATAAACTAGATAAAGCCTTTCATATACTTAAAGGTCATGGAAAAATCACCGAAGTAAATGTAGCCGAAACGCTAAAAGAAGTTCGTCGTGCCTTGCTTGACGCCGATGTCAATTTTAAAATTGCCAAAGATTTTACCACTAAAGTAAAAGAAAAAGCAATAGGTCAGGATGTATTGACTACCCTTCAACCAGGACAATTATTGGTGAAGTTAGTAAAAGATGAATTGACAGAATTAATGGGTGGTGATGTTGCCGGAATCAATCTTTCAGGGAATCCATCGATTATTTTGATGTCAGGTTTGCAAGGTTCTGGGAAAACTACTTTCTCAGGAAAATTGGCAAATTATCTTTTAACAAAAAAGAATAAAAAACCATTATTGGTTGCGTGTGATATTTACCGTCCTGCGGCGATTCAACAATTATATGTTGTTGGAGATTCAATAGGAGTAGAGGTTTATTCAGAACCAGAAAATAAAAATCCAGTAGAAATTGCTCAAAATGCAATCAAGCATGCTAAAGCAAATGGATTCAATGTAGTGATTGTTGATACTGCGGGTCGTTTAGCAGTCGATGAGGAAATGATGAACGAAATTGAACGCGTTCATAAAGCGATTCAACCTAATGAAACTTTGTTTGTTGTTGATGCAATGACAGGTCAAGATGCTGTAAATACGGCAAAAGCCTTCAATGAAAGATTAAATTTTGATGGTGTTATTTTAACCAAATTAGATGGTGATACGCGTGGTGGAGCAGCAATTTCGATTAAATCGGTTGTTAATAAACCAATCAAGTTTGTAGGTACTGGGGAAAAGATGGATGCAATTGATGTGTTCTATCCAATTCGTATGGCCGAAAGAATATTGGGGATGGGAGATGTTGTGTCTTTGGTAGAAAGAGCCCAAGAGCAATTTGACGAAGAAGAAGCAAGAAAAATCCAAAAGAAAATTGCCAAAAACGAATTCGGTTTTGATGATTTCCTTTCTCAAATTCAGCAAGTAAAGAAAATGGGTAATATGAAAGACTTGGTTGGAATGATACCAGGTGCTTCTAAAGCCATGAAAGATGTTGAGATTGAAGACGATGCTTTCAAACATATTGAAGCTATCATTCATTCGATGACTCCAATAGAAAGAAGCAAGCCGGCTTTGATTGATGTAAAAAGAAAAGCTCGAATTGCTAAAGGTTCAGGAACCAAAATTGAGCAGGTAAATCAATTGATGAAGCAGTTCGAACAGATGAGCAAGATGATGAAAATGATGCAAGGCCCAGGAGGAAAAAACCTCATGAAGATGATGGGCGGAATGAAAGGCGGAATGCCAGGAATGAGATAAAATGAGTCAAAAGTAGAAAGTCTTAAGGTTGTAATGACTTTAAGACTTTCTACTTTAAAACTATAAATTAAATTAAAATGCAACTACTAGACGGAAAAAAAACAGCGGAAGATATTAAGAGTGAAATCGCTGCAGAAGTACAAAAAATGAAAGACAATGGGGATAAAGTACCTCATTTAGCAGCCGTTATTGTTGGTACTAATGGAGCCAGCTTAACTTATGTTGGCAGTAAAGTGCGGTCTTGTCAGCAAATTGGTTTTGAATCTACTTTAGTGGCATTGCCAGAAACGATTACTGAAACAGAGTTGCTTTCAAAAATAAAAGAACTAAATGAAGATAGTGATTTAGATGGTTATATCGTTCAATTGCCGTTGCCCAAACACATTGACGAGCAGAAAATCCTGATGGCTATTGATCCTGATAAAGATGTGGATGGTTTTCATCCTGCCAATTTCGGAAAAATGGCTTTGGAAATGGAAACCTTTTTGCCCGCAACTCCTTATGGAATAATGGAATTGTTAGAGCGTTACAAAGTAGAAACTGCTGGCAAACATACCGTAGTTATTGGACGAAGTCATATTGTGGGTCGTCCCATGAGTATCTTGATGAGTCGCAAAGGATATCCTGGTGATTCAACGGTAACACTTACGCATAGTAGAACCAAAAATATTGAAGAATACACCAAAAATGCTGATATTATTATCACCGCTCTTGGTGTTCCGAATTATTTGAAAGCTGATATGGTAAAAGAGGGAGTGGTAGTAATTGACGTTGGTATTACCAGAGTAGAAGATGCCTCACACCCAAAAGGATATGTAATCACGGGTGATGTTGATTTTGAAAATGTAAGTAAAAAATCATCTTTTATCACTCCAGTTCCAGGTGGAGTAGGGCCTATGACCATTGCAATGTTGTTGAAAAACACGCTTTTGGCAAGGGAAATGAAAAGAAATAAATAAAAAAATAGTTTTTAATTGATAGCCTTAAACATACGTTTAAGGCTTTTTTTATTTTAAAATGTATAAAATTCTGATAATTGATGTTAAAACGGAATTTAAAGAATACTTTTGCACCACTTAAAAAAAAGACCTTTAAAATGGACGATTATTATTCGGAAATGTTGAACTAATATAGCTCTTGAACTATTTTCAAGATGCTGTACATAAACCTATAGAATTTTGAAATGAGAACTTTTTACAAAAACAATAACGGATTAATTGCCACTACAGAATGGACTCCTAACTGCTGGATAAATATTGAATGTCCTACCGAAGCAGAAAAAAAATATTTACTCGAAGACTTACAAATTCCCGAAGCATTTTATAACGATATTGAAGATATTGACGAAAGACCAAGGATAGAAATTGAAAATGGTTGGACTTTGATAATCATGCGAATTCCTGTGAAAAGTAATGATGTAAAATTACCTTTTCATACAATTCCTGTCGGAGTTGTTTTTAAAGGAGAAGTTTGTATGACTATCAGTTTTCATAAAACGGAAATGCTTACGGATTTCGTTACTTATACGAAACGCAAGAATATCAACATTAAAGACAACTTCGATTTAGTGTTGAAGTTATTGCTTTCTTCCAGTGTTTGGTTTTTGAAATACTTAAAGCAAGTCAACCAAAAAATAAAATTAGCCGAGGACAATTTAGAAAAGTCAATTAAGAATGAAGAATTGCAGGCTTTACTACAAATAGAAAAATGTTTGGTATTCTTCATGACTTCATTGAAAGGTAATGATATTTTGTTGCATCGCATCAAGAATATAAAATCTCAAAAGGAACATTTTGACATGGATTTGTTGGAAGATGTTGAAATTGAATTGCGTCAGGCGCAAGAAACCACTAATATTTACAGCGACATCTTGACCGGAACAATGGATGCGTATGCTTCTGTAATTTCTAATAATATGAATACGATTATGAAGCAGATGACTTCAATCTCGATAATTCTGATGATTCCAACATTGATTGCCAGTTTGTATGGAATGAATGTCCCTAATGATTTAGAAGATAACCGCTATGGAATATGGATTGTGATTTCTGTATCCGTTTTGTTATCTGCTTTTGGTGTGTTTTTATTCAAAAGAAAAAGATGGTTTTGATTTTATAATTAACATTCATAATCTTACTTTTTTGACATTTCATGAAATAGTTTTTATATATTTAGACAAATAATTAAATATTATAAAAATGAAAATTTCAAACAGAGACGTAAAAATATTTTTCTTAGGATTTGCTACGCTTTTTATCATAGAGTCAATCTACGATTGGGATTCTACTATTGGTTCTTTTAAAAGAGGTTGGGATTCTGTAGGCTCAAAATAGATTTTGAGAAAACGAAATCTTTACAATTACTTTTTCCTTTAAATAAAGGGTATTTCCATTGGATAAACATTCATTTTATAGAATTTATTAAAATTAAATCGATTTCTATTTTGAAATCCAAAAATAATAAATAACTTTGTAATTCAAAGTACTTTATTTATGAGTCAAAAGCTTCAAGAAGATTTATCACATATTCGTTCCATGATGGAGCGCTCTTCAAGATTTATTTCGTTAAGTGGCCTTTCAGGAGTATTTGCCGGGTTATTTGCATTGGCTGGGTCAATTTATGCCTATCAGCTGTTTAAGTATAATGGCATTGAATATTTTGATGGTAAGCAAAAAAGCTACAGTTATGATTTAATAATCGAACTGGCATTTATTGCTTTGGCAATTTTGGTCTTAGCATTAGGATCGGGTATTTTTTTTACTTTGAGAAAAAGTAAAAAGTTTGATTTACCGGTTTGGACTAACACTACTAAAAAAATGTTACTGAATCTAGCGATTCCTTTATTGGTTGGAGGCGTGTTTTGTATGGCACTTTTGTACCACCAGTTATTTGCTCTTATTGCTCCTGTCACTTTATTGTTTTATGGTTTAGCACTTATTAATGCTGGTAAATATACTTTTTCGGACATTAGATATTTAGGTGCATGTGAGATTATTTTAGGTTGTATTTCCCTTTTTTATCTTGGGTTCGGACTTGTTTTTTGGGCAATTGGATTTGGAATTTTGCATATCCTTTACGGAATAATTGTATTCAAAAAATACAAATAGAAATGGGAATCATTGATAAATTAAATAAAGATTTCGAAAGTCGAGTCAGATTAGGCATTATGTCTGTTTTGATGGTTAACGATTGGATTGATTTTACTGAAATGAAATCTTTATTGAACATTACCGATGGTAATTTAGCAAGTCATTCTTCCTCATTGGAAAAATCAGGATATATAGAAGTAAAAAAGGAGTTTGTTGGTAAAAAACCAAAAACTTCGTATCGTGTTACCAATATGGGTAGAGCAGCTTTTGTTTCCCACTTAAATAGTCTAGAAAAATTAATCAAATCGAAATAACCCTTTTTTTAACTTAATACTTTGAAATGCAAAGTACTTTTAAATTTTTTATTATGAAAAAACTACACTTTATTTTAGCCAGCAGTTTGGTTTTTACACTGCTTTTTTACAACGAAGATTTGGGTCTTAATTGGGCCATTTTCGGGATGATGCAAACCGCCTTAATATGCTATTTCTTCCAAGAGAAATTTACCAGTAGGTTGCATTTGGTTTTAGTGGTTACATCGGTTCTGTCTTGTTTTGCGTTTGCCTGGTATGCTGATTTTCCATCGTTTTTAGCTATGGCTTTGTCGATTATCTTTTTACAATTCAAAACCCAGGAACCCAAACTTAAATTGTTACAGGCTTTTCCTTTGGTGATTATCAACGGAATCGCTTCGTTAGGTCGCATATTGATGTTCAGTCAATATCTTCCCAAGCGAAAAGTCAATAACGGTTTTGCTAAAAAACTGATTGCTTATTTTGTTATTCCAATCCTATTTCTTGGGTTGTTTTTAATCGTATATTCTTTTGGAAGCGATCATTTTTCGTCTTTGTTTACCGGTTATTATTTAGATCTTGATGCGTGGCAAGCATTTGTACTTACCACTTTAGGATTTTTTATTTCGTTCACTTTCTGGAATTATTGGATTCCTGAGGTTTGTTATGAAAAGAATGATTTACTGGACAATGATTTTAAGGAAGAAGCCAAAACACAAAATCAAAATTCATTTTCATTTCTGGATATTGATTTTGAAAGAAGAAGTGGAGAGATCACGTTGTTTCTTTTAAATGCGTTGCTTTTGGTTTTCATTGCAACTTATAATTACGAACAGTTTTTTGAAGTGGTCAAAAAATCTAACTTAAGTTCTGATACACATGAAAGAGTTACTGCCGTTATTCTTTCAATTATAATGGCAGTTGGTGTTATTTTATTCTATTTTAAAGGAGGATTTAATTTTGATGAAAAAGCAAAAAATCTTAAAAAATTAGCTAAGATTTGGATTCTTTTAAACGGAATTTTAATAATATGTGCCATCATCAAAAACTCAGAATACGTTTCGTTTTTTGGATTGACTTATAAAAGATTGGGTGTTTATACTTTCTTGATTCTAGCTATAATTGGATTGGTTATTTCTTTTATAAAAATCACCAAGCAAAAAACAAATGCTTTTCTTTTCAATCAAATGATTTGGTATTTCTACGGGACAATCCTACTATGCAGTTTTGTGAATTGGGGAAATCTGATTACCAATTATAATATTTCGGTAAACAAAGGAGTTGAACAACGTTTTCTGAGAAGTTTGAATTTTAATCATAAAGCCTATTATGATTATTTTAAACTCCATCCGGAAAATGTGGAAGATAAATATGATTATAAAGAAGGGCAAGTAGCGCGTGTTCAAAATGAAACGATTTTGTCGAGATCGCTCTATTTTGAGTTTTTAGAAACTAATAAATAAAAAAAAATCCCATCAGCTGCGGCGGATGGGATTTTTATATTTTCTAATAATCGCCTCTTTTTTTAAATCTGGGATCATCTCTCTTTATGAATTCAGTCCTTCTTTTTGGCGCTTCTGTTTTAGGTAAACTGGCTTCTTCTGTTTTGCTTGAAGGTTCAATCAATTCGTTTAATTCTTTGATTTCAGCATCGGTCAAATCACGGTAACGTCCCACAGGAACATCAAGTGAAATATTGATAATTCGGATGCGTTTTAGAGCTGTAACATCATATCCTAAATATTCTGTCATTCTACGAATTTGACGGTTTAAACCTTGTGTTAAGATAATTTTGAAAGTGAATTTACTAATTTGTTCTACTTTACATTTTCTGGTAACGGTGTCCAAAATAGGAACTCCATTTCCCATTCTTTCGATAAAACGATCGGTGATAGGTTTGTTTACAGTCACCGTATATTCTTTTTCGTGATTGTTTCTCGCGCGTAATATTTTATTGACGATATCACCGTCATTGGTCATGAAAATCAAGCCTTCACTGGCTTTGTCCAATCTTCCGATAGGAAAAATACGTTTGGGATAATTGATGTAATCCACAATATTATTACGAACATCAAGGTTTGTGGTACACTCGATTCCTACAGGTTTATAGAAAGCAAGATAAACGGGTTTCTCATTTTTCTCACGGATTAGTTTACCGTCAATACGCACTTCGTCATTTGGGGAAACTTTTGTGCCTAATTCGGGAACGACTCCATTGATGGTCACACGACCTTCTTCAATGATTTTATCAGCTTCGCGACGGGAACAATACCCAGTTTCTCCTATGAATTTATTGAGGCGTTTTAAATTTTCTTCCATACTGCAAAAGTAGTACTAAATTGTTTAATCGTTTATGCAGTTATTTGTTTATTTGAAAAAACAGGAAATCTGTAAAAAATTTCGCAGATGTTTTATTTAGTTATCCGATTCAAATAAAAAATCAGATACTTTTTGATACAATTCGGCGTCATGCATACTGTGTCCTAAACCTTTGGTTTCAATAAAAACAGCATTTTCCCATGCTCCGGCAATTTTTTTTCCTTCTTCGAATAAAACTACCGTGTCGTCAATATCATGAGCAATTAGTCCTTTTATACTTATTTTAGAAGCAAATAATTTACCTGAAAATTGTTCCAGACTGAGTTTGAAATTATTTAGATAATGATCTTCTAAGGATTTTGAAATTTTAGCATTTAAACTCAATAACGTAATGTAATTGTTTAATATGATATTGAAATCACTGGGAGATCCTAGAATCACCATTTTTTTCAGGGAGTCATTTTGATAAACAGATTGGTAATACAAACAGGTTTTTCCGCCAATAGAATGACCGATAAGATATTGAGGTTTGAATTTTTCGACAGCAATATGAATAAATTCCGCATATTTAGGAATGCTGAATTCTTTTCCGCTGGATAATCCATGAGCAGGACCGTCAATTGCAATAATGGTACTTCCTGATTTTTTTAGATACGGAAGCAAGTTTCCCCATCGAGAAGCATTGCTTTCCCAGCCGTGAACTAAAAGTATTACGGTGTCATTCCCTTTCCAGGTATAAGTGTGAAAGGAATGTTCTTCATTTTGAAACGTTTCAGATTGTGCTTCTTGTAGAATTTCCGGAAGACTGGTTTTTGATAACTTGCCTTCTCGAGGTTCACTAAAAAAGGCATACGCAAGTTGCGAAGCTTTTTTTGGAAATACAAAACTCAAAAGGTTAATGTATATCCCAATAGATTTAGTGAATATAAAAAATAATATTTTTTTCATAAAAAAAAGTCCCGATGTGTATCGGGACTTAAATGTAATTAGAATTTAGAAAACAACTGTTCCATTTTCTCTTTTTCTTCGTCAGCTAATACGCTGTCTACTAATATTCTTCCTGAATGTTCATCAGTAATGATTTTTTTTCTAGAAGCAATTTCTACTTGTGTCTGTGGAGGAATAGTAAAGAACGATCCTGCAGATGCACCTCTTTCAATAGAAACTACTGCTAAACCATTACGAACGCTAGTTCTGATTCTAGTGTAAGCAGCTAATAATCTTTCTTCGATTAATCCTTGATATTCAGCTGATTTTTCAGATAAGAATGCTTCTTCTTTAGCAGTTTCTGCCATGATAGCGTCTAATTCTGATTTTTTATGCTTCAAGTGATTAGATTTTGCTTCTAATCTTTCTTTTGAATTTGAAATTACTTCTTTCTTGTGTTCGATAGAAGCTTTCATTTCTTTAATTTGTTTTTCAGACAATTGAATTTCTAATTCTTGAAATTCAACCTCTTTAGTCAACGAATTAAATTCTCTATTGTTACGAACTGTTTCTTGTTGTTTCGTGTATTTTTTGATAGCCTCTTTGTGCTCATCAATTGCATTCTTTTTTGCCTTGATAAGATCTTCGATAACTTCAAGTTCACTTTTCAATTTTTCTGAACGCGTGCTTAAACCAGCCACTTCATCTTCTAAATCTTCCACTTCTAAAGGAAGTTCTCCTCTTACGTTTCTGATTTCGTCAATTCTAGAGTCAATAAGTTGTAAATCGTAAATTGCTCTTAACTTGTCCTCAACACTTAATTCTTTCGTATTCGCCATATTCTATAAGTACTTAACTGGATTTGAATTTTCTTCTGATAAAATAACTGCAAAATTAAGGATTTTTTTCCGAAGATACTCAACAATATAATTTTTTGTATAGCGTTCGCTTTCAAAATGTCCAATATCAGCTAATAGTAGTTGATTTTCGGCTTCATAAAATTGATGATATTTTAAATCAGCAGTCAAATACGCATCTGCTCCAGCCTGAATCGCATTTTTTATTGCAAAACTTCCTGCTCCGCCAAGAACTGCGACTTTTTTAATTTCCTTCCCCGTAAAGTTAGAATGTCGAATGCCACCGCATTCCATTTTTTCTTTCGTAAAATAGAGAAATTCTTTTTCACTCATGGGATTTTTTAATTCACCAATCATTCCCAAACCAATATTTTGATGCTTGTTTTGCAACTCATAAACTTCATACGCCACTTCTTCATACGCGTGACTTTTGAATAATGCTTTTAGGATTTTGTTTTCCAAATGTTTTTCGAAAGTGACTTCAATTTTAATTTCGTCGCCTTGCACAAACTCAAATCGCTCGCCAACTTGTGGATTGCTATGTTCGTTTCCCATGTAGGTTCCAACTCCTTTCGAATTAAAACTGCAATTTTCATAATTTCCAATCGTTCCGGCTCCGGCATCAAATAATGCATTTCGCACCTCTTCTGCATTTTCAGGAATTGTATACGTCACTAATTTTCGAATGAAATTTTCCTTTGGAATCAAGATTTTAGTATTTATCAATCCTAATGCGTCACTGAATATTTTATTCACGCCTTCTTGATGATTGTCCAAAGCGGTGTGAACGGCATAAATGGCAATGTCATTTTTTATGGCTTTAATTACGGCTCGTTCTACGTAGTTTTTTCCCGTTATTTTTTTTAAACCAGAAAATAAAATGGGATGAAAACAAACCACCATATTACAGTTTTTTGCAATCGCTTCTTCAATTATATTTTCTAAAGCATCATGGCAAACCAAAATTCCAGTTGCTTCAGATTCTTGGTCTCCAACCAATAATCCCACATTGTCAAAATCTTCAGCATAGGCGAGTGGTGCCATTTCTTCGAGTACGGAAATTATTTCTTTGATTTTACTCATCGTTTAGTTTTTTAGTATTTGTGACCCGAGCCTAAAAGGCGAATGGATGCAATAATCTTCGATTTCATAACATCAGATTCTTGATTGTTTAATTCTGGAATTTCGAATAAACAAATTAACGAATAAACAAATCAACTTTAAAATAAAATATTCTACTTTCGTATAATGAATTTACTGCGAAAATTACTGTTTCCGTTTGCCATTTTGTATGGTCTGATAACGAGTATTCGGAATTTTCTTTTCGATAAAGGGATTTTAAAATCCTATTCTTTTGATTTACCCATTATTGCTGTCGGAAATCTTAGTGTTGGCGGAACCGGAAAAACACCTCAAATTGAATATTTGATTCGGTTGCTTTCTGATAAATATAAGGTTGCCACATTAAGTAGAGGATATAAAAGACAATCTAAAGGTTTTATTTTGGCGGAAGCCAGTTCAAATGCAAAAATTATTGGCGATGAACCTTTTCAGTTTTTTCAAAAATTTCCTTCAATACAAGTTGCGGTTGATGCCGACAGGAAAAATGGAATAGAACAATTGCTTTCGCAACAAGAAAAACCAGAAGTGATTTTACTCGATGACGCTTTTCAACATCGAAAAGTAAAAGCGGGTTTTTATATTTTACTCACTTCTTACGGTGATTTGTATTCGGATGATTTTATGTTGCCAACTGGAAATTTGCGCGAAAGCCGAAGCGGAGCAAAAAGAGCGAACGTGATTATTGTAACCAAATGTCCTTTTAATCTTTCGCTCGAACAACAGTATGATATTAAGAACAGATTAAAAGTTTCTGAAGATCAGGAATTGTACTTTACTTTTATTGCATACGAAGATTTTATTTATTCAGAGAATAGGAAGATAAATGTAAATGAAATTCAATCGGCGGCTAAATTACTGGTGGCAGGAATTGCAAAACCGGAACCGTTTTTTGCCTATTTGCAAGATACCAATGATGTCTGTTTGTCTTTTCCGGACCATCATAATTTTACCGATAAAGACATTTTGGAAATTAAAAATTTAGCTCAAAACAATATTATTATCACTACCGAAAAAGATTATGTACGATTAAAAGGAAGTTTGCCAAGCGAACAACTTTTTTATTTACCAATACAAAGTTCTTTCGTTTCGGGAAGTGAAAATTTTGATAAAACAATTATAGATTATGTGGGAACAAGTACAAGAAACGGTAAGTCAGATTAAAGGAAAAATCAATTTTACACCAGAATATGGTGTGATTTTAGGTTCAGGTTTGGGGAGTTTTACAGATGAAATGAAAGTAGAGTACACGTTGCCGTACCATGAAATTCTAAACTTTCCTGTTTCGACAGTGCAAGGTCATAAAGGGGCATTGGTTTTTGGAACAATAGGAGATAAAAAAGTTGTTGCTATGCAAGGACGATTTCATTTCTATGAAGGATATTCTATGACTGAAGTTACTTTTCCGGTGCGAGTGATGAAATTTTTAGGAGTTGAGAAATTAATAGTTTCAAATGCTTCGGGTGGTGTAAATCCAAGTTACAAAGTGGGTTCTATTGTCATGATTACAGATCATATCAATATGACACCTGAACATCCTTTGCGTGGAAAAAATGACGAACGTTTTGGTCCTCGTTTTGTAAATATGAGCGAACCCTATTCGAGAAAAATGATTGCCAAAGCTACTGAACTGGGTAAAGTATTGAACATCGAAGTTCATGAAGGAATTTATCTGGGTTTACAAGGACCAACTTTTGAAACCTTGGCTGAATATAAAATGGTAAAAATTCTTGGTGCAGATTGTGTAGGAATGTCAACTGTTCCCGAAGTGATTGTGGCGCGACATATGGATTTGGAAACATTTGGTATTTCAGTAATTACTGACATGGGAAATGAAGAAAGTATTGGAACGATTTCACATGACGAAGTATTGGAAGCAACAAAAAATGCAGAGCCAAAAGTAAGAAGTCTTATTAAAGAATTGATTTTAAACTATTAGAAATCTAAATGTATTCAGCGATTACACTGTAAAATTCCTCTGGCACAAATGGTTTAGTGATTACTTCATTCATTCCGAACGATAAAAGCATTTCGCGGTTTTCGTGTAATGAGATTGCAGTAAGAGCAATGATAGGAGTAACCTTGTCAAATGTTCGTATTGTTTCTGTTGCAATCGTTCCGTTTATGCCAGGTAAGTGAACATCCATAAGAACTAAATCGAATGTATTAGTTTTTAATAAATCGATTGCTTCCTCACCGTTGTCAATTATTTCGCAGTTAATTCCTTTATTATCCAGCATTTTCTTGGTAATCATTTGGTTGATTTTATTATCCTCAACCAATAGGATTTTCTTATTTATTAATTTAGCGGCATCGTATTTTATCATTGGTTTTTTCTCAATTTGAGATTCCTGTTGCGGACTTATTTGGAATTCTAAATTAAATGAAAATGTAGAACCTTCGCCTACCACACTTTTAAGTTTGATATGTCCGCCAAGTATTTTGATTAATTTTTTTACGATAGTCAATCCTAAACCGGTTCCGCCATATTTGCGATTCACTTCTATCGAGCCTTGAGAAAAACTATCAAAAACGCTTACTAATTTGTCTTCTGGTATTCCTATTCCTGTATCGGTTATTTCAAAATACAAAGTAGCTTTTTTATCCTCTAATGTTTCAAGATGGGTGATAACGGTAACGTTTCCATTTTTTGTAAACTTTAGGGCATTGTTGATCAAGTTCATTATTATCTGTGATAATTTTGTGGGATCACCAATTAAATAATCGGGAATAGCAGCATCAACTTCAAGTTTAAAATCGTTGTTGTTCACCACGGCCAATTCTTTTAAAGAATGTTTGATGTCTTCCAATAATTTTTTCAGATTAAAACTTGTGTATTCAATTTCTGATTTGTGAGAATCAATTTTATTAATTTCTAAAATTTCATTGATGAATTTTGTCAAATAATCTCCTGAAAATTTTAAGGAAGATAAGTAGTCCAATTGATTTTTCTTTGGGTTTTCTTCCAATAATAAGTGAGTGATACCGTTGATGGCATTCAATGGAGTTCGAAGCTCATGGCTTACAGTTGATAGAAATTCAGATCTCGCTTTGGATGCTTTTTCTGCTTTGTCTTTAGCAATTTCTAATTCTTTATTTTTTTCTTGCAACAATAAATTAGACTGATTTCTAATGATGTTATTTTTGTACAAGGATAGACTTAATAAAGATAAAATTGAAATTAAGGCAATGGCGAAAATACTGATTAGTTTAGAAAATTTATTAGCCTTTTCCTGCTCCTTATTTTCATAATTGGCTTGTGCAATTTCTTTTAATTTTTCAGTTTCTTTGAACTTTTGGTAATCATCTATGCCAAGTCTTTCATTGTTCAAAATTGTAATATTTTCTTTTAAATTGAGATGCTGTTTTAAATAGAAATAGGCGTTATTTTTATCTAACGTTTTTTCATAAACATCACTCAAGGCAAGCAAAATATTTGATTTCTGTTCTAAATTTTCAGATTTACTGTTTAATTCTAATGCTTTATTTAGGTAGTTTAAAGCTAAGTTATTTCTATTTCTGCTGGCTTCAATTTTTCCTATTTGATAACTAGCCTCTGCTTTAGTGTTTGTCAAAGCGGCGTTGTCAGGCTTTGCAATTATAACTTTAAAAGAAGATAATGCTAAATCTATTTTATTCTTTGATTTGTAAATGAGTCCTTTTTGAAGGTTAAATAATTCTGCAGCATCAGGAATTCGTAATTTATCATTGATAGATTTTGCTCTCTCAAAATATATTGAAGCTCTGTCATAATTTTGCTTTTGCATGTAGCACAAACCAATATGATAGTAGGTTACAGAACGCTCTAAACTGGGCTCAAAATCCGAAAATAATGCAGCACTTTTAAGTAACGTCTCTATTGTATCATCGTATTTTTTTAAATCAAAATAAATTTTTCCAAGATTAAAAGTTTGCTGCGCTTGGTCTTTAATATTTTTGTTTTTTTTAGCGTAATCTATTGCTTTTTGGGTATACAATAACACCTCTTTATAATTATTAGTCTGAATATTGGAATTGCTTAAATTGCTGTAATACGCTGTGCTGTCTGTTTCCTCATTGGGTTGAGAATACAATGAAGAGTAAAAAAAAACAATAAAAGCAAAAAAACACTTCATTTACAACTGAATTTTTTCTTGGGGTTATTTTATTTTTTTGTTAAAAGAATTAAATCAATAATCCTGGACGAATAGCCTATTTCATTATCATACCATCCAACGACTTTTACCATTTTATCAATAACGGAAGTAAGTTGTGCATCAAATATACATGAATTTTTATTGCCAATCACATCAACTGAAACAATCGGGTCTTCAGTGTAATCCAATATCCCTTTTAAATTTGTTTGTGCGGCAATTTTGAACGCGTTGTTAATCTCATTTATAGTCACCGCTCGTTTTACATTGAAAGTAATATCAGTCAAAGAACCATCGGGAACGGGCACTCGTATACCGCAACCACCAATTTTACCTTCAAACTCAGGAAAAATTTTTGTCAATGCTTTTGCTGCTCCAGTTGTTGTGGGTACGATGGACTGACTTGCCCCGCGAGCGCGACGTAAATCTTTATGAGGTTGATCGTGCAAACTCTGGTCTGTCGTGTAGGAATGAATGGTAGTGATGTACGCTTGTTCTATACCGCAAAGCTCATTGATCACTTTAATCATCGGTGCTGCATTATTCGTGGTGCAACTAGCATTCGAAATGATAGTTTCAGTGCCGTCAAGAATAAAATCATTTACACCGAGCACTACTGTTTTTATAGTGTCTACTTCCGAAGGTGCAGAAAGAATCACTTTTTTGGCGCCAGCAATAATATGGGAATTCAATTCTTCAAAAGTTTTGTATTTACCGGTAGATTCAACTACGTAATCAATATCTAAACTTTTCCAATCCAGGTTTGAAATGCTTTTTTTGTGGAAAAACAAAAAATGATTCCCATCGACCAGAATCCCTTTTTCATCATCGCTGACCGCAAATGGTAAAACACCGTGAATACTGTCATATTTTACTAAATGCGCCATTGTCTTTTTATCGGCAATATCATTTATGGCAACAACTTCTATGGAAGGATGGTTTAAAAGTAATCGGAATAAATTCCTGCCGATTCTTCCAAAACCATTTATGGCAATTCTTGTTTTCAAATGGATTCGTTTATTCGTTTATTCGTTTATTTGGTTAACCGATTAAACAAATAAACGAATAAACTATTTATAAAATATGTTTTTGTGCTTTGTAAGATGAACGAACTAACGGTCCGCTTTCTACATGGCGGAAACCTAATTCCAAACCAAATTGCTCGTATTTTGCAAATTGTTCCGGTGTTATAAATTCCTTTACCGGTAAGTGTTTTTTACTCGGTTGCAAGTATTGGCCTATCGTTACAATATCAACATTGGCTTCACGCAAATCTCGCATCGTTTGATAGACTTCCTCTTCTTGTTCGCCAAGACCCAACATGATTCCAGACTTTGTTCTGTTGATTCCTTTTTCTTTCAAGTAGCGTAACACTTCCAGACTTCGGTCGTATTTGGCCTGAATGCGCACTTCACGTGTCAATCTGCGAACCGTTTCCACATTATGAGAAACCACTTCAGGATTCGCTTCCACGATTCTATCAATATTTCTTTCGATACCTTGAAAATCAGGAATCAGAGTTTCCAGTGTTGTGTTTGGGTTCATTCTTCGGATAGCTTTTACGGTTTCAATCCAAATAATGGAGCCTCCATCTTTCAAGTCATCTCTGTCAACGCTGGTGATTACGGCATGTTTGATGTTCATGATTTTTATAGAACGCGCCACTTTTTCAGGTTCATCCCAGTCCACCGTTTCTGGTCTTCCGGTTTTTACACCACAAAAACCACAAGAACGCGTACATACATTTCCTAAAATCATAAATGTAGCCGTTCCTTCGCCCCAGCATTCACCCATATTTGGGCAGCTTCCCGAAGTACAAATCGTGTTCAAACTATATTTATCAACTAAGCCGCGAAGCTCTGTATATTTTTGGCCTATTGGGAGTTTTACCTTCAACCATTTTGGTTTCCCCACAGGTAAAGTATTTTCTAAAACAGTTTCCATATATCAATTTTCAAAAGGCAAAGATAAGGAATGTTGTTTATTTGTGGATTCGTTTATTTGTTTATTTGAAGAAAGAGAAACGGATGTTTTAGGAGCACACTATTTTCTTGTTTTTAGTGAATAGTCGTCCTGCTTTCCATTATATTCATACAAAAAAATGAATGGGATATCACTGTAAATGTAATTCACTAGACTACTAAATTAAATAAAGGTTTTGTGAAGTAATCAGGTCCAGATTAGGACTTTTTGTTGTTTTAGGAAAATGCAAAAAATATAAAGATATTTAAAAGAAAAGCTTCAAAATTATTTGAAGCTTTTCTTTTATATTTAATTCATCTGTACCGTAATGGGAAGGTTATAGGCAGTTCGTACTGCTTTTCCATCAATCATTCCAGGAGACCATTTTGTTTTTAAGGATTTCAACACACGAACGGCTTCTTTCCCCAAGCCATAACCAGGATCTCTTTTTACCTGAATGTCAGTCATGCTTCCGTCTCTTTCAATTACAAAAGAAACATATACCCGAATCGAACCGCTACCGTCTATTTCTTGTTTTTCAAAATTATTACCCACATAAGTATAGAACTTATTAATTCCGCCTGGGAACTCAGGAAGTTTATCCAGAGCAACGCTGTTTACAATAGTATTTCCCAAATCAACGGGCGTTACGCTTCCAGTTCCCGAAGAAGAAGTTGGGTTTATACCAATAGTTCCAGTTCCTTCAGTGCTTGTATTTGTTACGCTAGTATTGTCGGTGTTTTTTGCAATGTCCTGATTTGCTTGTGAAGCCTGAACAATTACAGGATTAACAAGTTTTTCGCTTTTAACTGGGACTTCAACAGCTTTAGTTTTTATCTCAGGAAGAGTCTTTTTTTCTTCAAGCTGATTCGGAATCATGTCAGTAAGTTGAACGACAGTATTCGTAAATTCAGGAATACCTATCGTGATTCCTTTATTGGGATTCAAATAGGAAATGATTACGGGAATACTTAAAGCCCCCGATAAAAATAATACACCCATAAAAAGTGCCGTTAATGATGTTTTAGTACTTTCCTGACGCAATTGATACGCTCCATATTCTTTGTTTCGGTCTTGGAAAACAAGGTTAATCCAACCGGTCTCGTAAATGCTTAGTTTTGACATAATTTATGGATTTAGTGGTTAAGTAGTAATTAAATCATAAGCAGAGGTGTTTTTATTTTTATAACGTGTAAAATAAGAATTTTAGTATATGAATTTAATAATTATTTTTGATTTATTTAGTTTTATGTTTATTTATTTAACGTGAACGTTGATTAATTTATCTGGATAATCCTTAAAGTTTGGTTAATTCATAAAAAAAGCGCATCCAAATCAATGAATGCGCCTTGCTCTTGTATTAAATTATTTTAAGTAGGATTTAAAAAGCATATTTAAATCCAATTTGTATTTGAAATGGATTTCCTGATGCTGGTGTGCCTAAAGCATATAATGATTGACTACTAAGGGATTTGTTATGTTGTTTAAAATAAAAACTACCTTTTATTTTGAATGATTTCTGCCAGAAGTTTTTTGGCGCGAAGCAATTTAATCTTCACATTACTCAAAGGTTCATCAATTTTATTGGCAATTTCCTGGTAACTCATTTCCTGAAAATAGCGCAACTGAATCACTTCTTGATAATGTGGTTTCAATTCTTTGATGAATTGCAGTAATCTGGATAGGTTCTGTTCGGTAATCAATTCATCTTCTGCTGATGGAGTAGTGTCAGCAATATTGTAGGCTTGCTGATCTTGTTCATCAGTAATTTCAACAAAAAGACTTGATTTTTTTTTTCGTAATAAATCGATGTGAACATTTTTTGCAATAGCGATAAGCCAAGTATTAAACTGGAATTCCGAGTTGTATGTGGCTATTTTATCAAACGCTTTAGAGAATGTTTCAATGGTAATATCCTCGGCATTAGTTTCATTTTCGGTGCGTTTGAGCATAAAACCATACACTTCATTCCAATAATAATCCAATAGAAAAGTAAAGGCAACCTGATCGCCTTGTTTTGCTTTTTCTATTTGTTTGTTTATTTCCAATGTACTGGTTTTGAGAATATATTTGTTATAAAGATATTGATTTGTGTTAAGATAAGTACTATTTCAACAATAGGAAACCAGAATTTAATATCATTTTCTTTAAGTTTACCCGCCGAAAATCCTACCACAATCCATGCCACAAGATAACGTAACGCGATTAAGCTTAAAACTAATATCCATTGAAATTGAAAAGCTAATAATAGAATAGGCAGTAAAATAAATAGTAATTGTGAACAATAGAATGCTCCTAACTGTAATTTGTCAAGCGGTTTGTAATAATTTGCCGTAGCAATATGCCTTCTTTTTTGGGTCAACCAGTCTTTGTAGGTTGTTTTTGGTTTAGAAAGTGTAAAGCTTTCCGGTGTATAGGAAATAGTTGTGTTTTTTGCTTTTGCGGCTTGGTTTATAAATAAATCATCATCACCAGAACGAATCTGCATGTGCTCGATGAATCCATTTACATTAAAAAATTCTTCTTTTTTATAGGCTAAATTTCTACCGACGCCCATATAAGGATGTCCAATTTTTGTCCATGAAAAATATTGAATTGCTGTCAATAAAGTTTCAAAACGAATTATTTTATTCAGCAATGAATTAGGAATTTTTTCATACTTACCATAGCCTAAAACAATAGTTTTTTGCATGGTAAATTGAGAACTCATTGCTGTTATCCATTCTCTTGAAGTTGGGTAACAATCAGCATCTGTGAATAATAAATACTCTTTTTTTGCAGCTTTTATTCCTAAAGTCAGTGCGTATTTTTTGTTTCCCCAAAAGGCTTCGTTGTTCTCGACTTTTACCAAGCGAACATTAGGATATTGCTTTTCAAAATCTTCAAATATATCCAAAGTAGCGTCACTTGAAGCATCGTCAATCAGAACAATTTCGAAATCAGGATAGTTTTGTTCCGCAAGCAGAGGAATAAAATTAGCTACATTTTCTTCTTCATTTTTGGCGCAGACAATCACCGAAATCGGAATTCTTTTTGGGGTTATTTTCTGCGCTTTGGCGAAAGCAAACTTTCCAAAAACACCTAGATAGTACGAAATTTGAACAACAACAATAAAAATAAAAAAGTAAAGAATTAGTATAAGCATCTGAGTTTAATGAGTTTTTAAATCGAGTGCAAAGGTATGAATAGAATTGGGAATTGTTAAATACAATCTGTGAATTTCAAAAGAATTTATATTGGGCATTTCTTCATCTCATTCGCAATAGCGACGGACTGATTTGTATTGGTTTTTTCTAACTCAGAAATGATGTTTTGATAATTTTTTTCGTCCCTGTTTTGAGATAGTTTTTTCGTAGCTTGGATCTCAGTGATTTCAATTTCAAATGCTACAATGCCACGAGTTTGCATCATGGTTTTCTTAGATAAATCTTCTACGCGAACCGGATTTTCAGAATTTTGTTCGTACTTATCGACTAGCTTTTTTAAGGATTGAATGACGGCTTCTCCTTCGATAATTTTGATTTTTCCATACACATGAACGGCAATGTAATTCCATGTTGGTACATTTTCATGATCGTACCAAGAGGAAGATATATAACTGTGAGGTCCTGAAAATACTGC
Source organism: Flavobacterium sp. XS2P24 (assembly GCF_030010285.1). NCBI lineage: Bacteria > Pseudomonadati > Bacteroidota > Flavobacteriia > Flavobacteriales > Flavobacteriaceae > Flavobacterium > Flavobacterium sp. XS2P24. The sequence continues at coordinate 37,193 of NZ_JASCRU010000004.1, read as the reverse complement.
TAAAATTTGGTCATTGTCTATGAAACCATTCCATTGTGGGTTTTCTTTAGAAATGTGCCCGTATAAAATATCCTTGCCTTCTTTATTAGTGTCCAGTTCCAAAGGAATATGTGTGGCGCATAATTTCCCATTCGTTTGATTGATTAAAAGACCAAAGCTATTCTCTTGAAGAAACTTTTTGATTTCTTCTTGATTCTCGTTTTTGTAGATTTCTGGAGTGTACATCTTTAATTTAAAAATTAGGATTTAGGAGTTTTGAAATACTATTTTGTTGTTGACAATCTGAAATTAATATGTAATTTCGATTTTTTTTTTAAACTGAAAACTGCTACTGAACACTGCCAGTTAAAATCTAAATCACATTCACTTCGGCTTCAATGTTAATGCCAAACGTTTTAAAAATAGTCTCCTGAATATTTTTTGAAACATTCAAAATTTCTTGTCCGGTAGCATTACCATAATTCACTAAAACCAAAGCTTGGTTTTTATGGATTCCGGCATCACCAAAACGTTTTCCTTTGAAGCCGGCTTGCTCAATCAACCAGCCTGCGGGAACTTTTACTTCGGTTTCAGAAATATCGAAATATTTCATATCAGGAAATTGCTGATGAATTTTTTCGAAATCTGATTTCAATAAAATTGGATTTTTAAAAAAACTACCGCTATTTCCCAATTCTTTTGGGTCGGGTAATTTGCTTTGTCGAATGGCAATTACAGCATTACTGACGTCCTTCAAAGTAGGATTTGTGATATTGTTTTTTTCTAATTCAGACGAAATATCTCCGTAAGAAGTGTTGATTTTATGATTGATTTTTGTCAATTTAAAAACAACCGATGTAATGATATATTGATTTTTAACTTCGTTTTTGAAAACGCTTTCTCGGTATCCAAAATGACATTCATCCTTTGTGAACGTTTTCATTTCCTGTTTTTCTATCGTCATCGCTTCACAGGAAACAAAAGTGTCTTTAATTTCCGTACCATACGCTCCAATGTTTTGGACTGGCGTAGTTCCAACGTTTCCAGGAATCAGTGACATGTTTTCCAAGCCACCAAAATTTTGGTCGATGGTCCAAAGCACAAATTCATGCCAGCTTTCACCAGCCAGGCTTTCAACCCAGACAAAATCATCATTTTCTTCAATGATTTTCTTGCCTTTTAAATCGATGTGAATGACAAGTGCATCAATGTCTTTTGTCAAAAGCATATTGCTTCCGCCACCTAAAATAAATTTTTGCTGCGTTTTATTTTCTTGTAAAATAGTTTTTAAATCTTGTACAGAATGAGCGGCAACGAACTGTTTTGCTTTGGCTTCAATGCCAAAAGTATTGTGTTTTTTTAAAGAGAAATTAGGTACTATTTCCATAAAAGAAAGTGCTTTTTGAATTGTTTTATTCTGCACCAAAAGTAAGGATTAAAATTTAGTTGGATACGTTTTCATCCAGATATGCATCATAAACAATGGCATAATGTACGGAGTCATCGTAGCTTCCCCTTTTTGTAAATTCTGAACAAGTTTTTTAACATTTATATGTTCAAAATAAGGTATTTGAAATAAATCACTTTTTGTAAAAGATTCTAATTCGTCTTTAAAAGCGGGACTTTTTGTTATGTAGTCTCCCCAAGGCGCGCTTAAACCTACTTTTCTGAATTTTAGAATTTCATCAGGTAAACGCTCTTCCATTGCTTTTTTTAGAATGAATTTCCATTTTTTTCCTGTAAAAAGCCATTTGTCTTCTAATGATCCTAATCCAATAATTAATCTCGGGTCCAAAAAGGGTTCCCTACATTCAATGGAAGAGCCCATTGTACAACGATCGTTTCTGTCCAGAAGTGAACATAAATAAGTATGTTGGTCAAAATAAAGTGCTTGACGGCGCAAATTACCAGGATATAATGACTTTGCTTCTTTATAAATTTTTTTTCTGTATTCGTTGTTTGGGGATGAATTAATTCCAAAAGTCTCCGCAATATCATTGGGAAAAATATTGGAGCCATTATAGATTACTAAATCAGATTTTTTATTGATTTGAGCGTAACGCGTTAACTTTTCGTACCGTGGTTGTTTTGTAAAAACATCCAGATTCCCAATGGAAGCAATGGAATTCAATAAAGATGGATATTGTAAGGCTTTGTAGCGCACATAACCACCCATCAACTCATCGGCGCCTTCGCCAGAAAGTAACACTTTTACGGAAGGCTTAGCCATTTGTGAAACCGCTAAAAGGTGTGGTTCGCTTAAATGCATAATCGGTTCGTCCTGAAAATAAGTAGAACTGATTAACTGATCGTAAAGATTTTTATCCTCTAATTGCATGGTTTGAAACCCATAATCAAACTTCTCTGCCATCATTTTAGCTAGATGTGCTTCGTTGTGTTCTTTCTCTTTAAAACCAATATTAAAAGTTTGTATGTCTTTGTATTTTTGATGGTGCAGTGAAGCTAAAATAGAAGAGGAGTCCAGTCCGCCACTTAGCATGACTCCCACAGGAACGTCGCTTACCATTCGCATTTTTATAGAATCATCAAACGTTTCTCGAAACCATTCTACCGGATTCTTTATTTCAGGTTGGTTTTGAATTTCTTTTTTTAAATTCCACCACTTGTAGGTAGTGTTTCTTCCACCTTCATAAATGGTCATAATATGTCCGGGCAATACTTTTTTTACGTTTTGATATAGCGTGTTTTCACCGGCAACAAATCGGTTAAAAATATATTCTTCTAGTCCGTCCTGAGCCATTTTGATTGGAATTCCAGCCGTGAAAAGTGCTTTTTGCTCGGATGCGAAATAGAAAGTCTCGTTGTAAAAAGAATAATATAACGGTTTAACGCCCATTCTATCGCGAACAAGAGTTAGCTTTTTTTCTAATTTATCCCAAATAGCAAATGCAAACATACCGTTGAGGCGGTTGAGCATTTTTAAACCATGCAATTGAAATAATTTCATCAAAACCTCTGTATCCGAAGTAGTTCTGATGTCAAATCCATTGCTTTTTAACTCTGGATAAAATTCTTTGAAATTGTAGATTTCGCCATTGTAAACGAGCACATATCTTCCATCTTCTGATAGGAAAGGTTGGTGCCCAGTTAGTGAAACATCTAGAATTGCAAGTCTTCTGTGTCCAAAACCAATATTGTTTTCTATAAACAATCCTTCGTCGTCAGGACCTCGATGTTCCAGCGAATCGCGCATTTTTACAAGAACGCGTTCGTCAATTTTTTTTTGTGATTGTAAATGCAAGATTCCATTAATTCCACACATAGTTAATTGGAGCTATTTGTGTTAATTAATTCGTGGTATTTATTGGCAATGATTTTCATATTTATGTTGTAATCTGCATTTTTTTCTAAAAATACTCTATTTTTTAAAACGGCTTCGTTTCGGTGTTCATTGTTTTCAAATGCCCAGATTAATTCTTCTGATAGCATTTTGTAATCATCAACTGTAACTAATTGTCCGTTTTCGCGGTGTTTAATCCAACTCTGGTTTCCTGCAATATCGGTTACTACTGGATAACAATTCGTAGCCATAGCCTCAAATAATGAAGCCGAAACGCCTTCTGTTATTGGCATACTAATATAAATATTAGATTGTTGCAGTAATTTTGGTAATTCAGTATTTGGAATTCTTCCTGTAAAGTTGACTTTGTTTTCGATACCTAAATCTTTTGCTAAATCTTTTAATTTCGAAAGTTGTGATCCATCTCCTATAATGGTAAGTACGAAATCTATTCCCTTTTGGTTTAAAATTGCAAACGATTTTAAAATAATATCATGACGGTATTCCGGTAATAAAGAACGAGTGACTATGGCACAAATTTTTTCTGGATTGGCGTTGTTTTGATTCCCAAATTTAGTCAGATCAATTCCTTTTGGTAAAACCAAAACTTTATTCATATCTACATTGGCTTCCAGCATAGAAATAGTCATCACGGGTCCCCAAGCATGAATTAAATCTGCTTTTTTGAAAGCGTAATTCTGAATGAGTCTTTTTAAGGGTAATGAAATCGATTTTTCAGGCCATAAATCGGTTTTGCCTTGTTGTGCAATTGCAACAGGTTTTACGCCGGATAATGCAGCAAGAAAGCCATAACTGGTGGTTCTTTCCGCAATTACCATATCCGGTTGTTGGGTTTTTATTATTTTCTTGATTTTAAAAATAGCCAATTCGAATTCGAAAATCCTTAAAATTCGGTTATGAATACAATTGCTAGGTGTTTTTAATTCCCAAGTAATGATTTCAAAATTACCAAATTCCTTCAGACCGTTCATCCAAGTGATGGCATCGGCTCTGTAGGATTCTCCCAGAAAAAGTATTTTCTTTTTTTTCATCAGTGAAAATTATAATTACTCAGAAGTTAAAGCTCGATTTATAAAATCGTTCAATGGTTTAAGCGCAATCAATTTTTTACTCATTGTAGCAACAAAATCTTTTTTTGTTACTTCGGAGATATCAATTCTTTGAGAACATTCGAAACTTTTCAATTTTAAAAATTCAATAGCAGGATGTTCTTTTTCGTATCCTCGTGGTGGATTTTTCAGCGTATCCTTTTCATTTCTATCAAAATCTTTAAATTCTCTTTTGAAATTTTTTTCGTTAAGAATAGCTTCTAAATCATCATGGAAATAAGCAATTTCCTTACGCATCTTTTTCAAATCTACCGCTTCGGGGCAATACAATCCACCGGCAATAAAACTGGCTCCTTTTTCTAAATGAAGGTAATAACCTGAGCGATTCATGCCTTTTGCTCCCGAAGAAAGCCAAACGCCTAAGTGCGATTTATAAGGAGTTTTGTCCTTAGAAAACCGAATGTCACGATTGATTCTAAAAGTGCAATTTTTTACTTCCAACATTTCCAGCGATGGATCGAGCGGTTTCATGGCATCTAGAAAATTCCCAACTAATTGTTGGTAGTCTTTCTTGACCGCTTCGTAGCGTTTTTTATTTTCCAAAAACCAATCTCTATTATTGTTGGCTTTTAAATCATCCAGAAATTGTAGTGTACCTTTTGAAAGCATCTTGTAGCTATTGTAGTTGTTTTTTTAAATCGGCCTCACTTATAAAACCAGAATGTTTCCATTTTACTGCTGCCTTGTCATACAATAATAAAGTAGGAAGTTCACTGATTTTCATTTCAGAAATTAAGGTTTTATTTTTATCGGCATCCAATCGAATGATAGTCACTTTGTCTGCTAAATCTTTTTGCATTTGCAGAACATAAGGAGTCATTTTTTTGCAGGGAGCGCACCATTCAGCATAAAAATTAATCAGTACCTTTTTATCTGAATTTAATAGTTTGTTGTATTCCGGAACGGATAGACCTATAATTGTAGCACTTGGTTTTGAAAGACCGGCAGTGTCCCATTTTAACATTCCTCCGTCTAGTTGATAAATAGTTTTAAAACCTAATTCATTTAGTTTTTCAGCCGCTTTCTGACTTCTTCCGCCACTTTTGCAATACACAAAAACGGGTTGTGATTTGTCCAGTTTTTCTACATTGGAAACAAAAGTAGTTCCAAGCCAATTTATATTTTTAGCATTGTCAATATGGTCAGATGTGAATTCTTCAGGAGTTCTTACATCCAGAATTTGTGGATTTTGAGTTGCAGCTATCTTTTCGGCAAACGCTTTTGAATCAATAGTTTTGATTTCTTTGGAATTTTGTCCGTTGCAGGATAAAACAACAAAGCATATGATTGCCAAGAATATTGAATTAAATTTCATTGTAATCGAGTTTAAAATTGAATACGCTAAAATAGGTAATTTTTCAATTTTCGAACCGTATAAATTACTAAATAAAAGTTATAAGTTGAAAATTTTATACGTCTGATGTGTCGATTTTACAATGGCTTCAGTACGTTCCGGATGTGTATCTGAAATAAAAAGTTGACCAAAAGTATCACTGTTGACCATTTCTATGATTTTGGAAACGCGACTTTCGTCCAATTTATCAAAGATATCATCAAAAAGTAAAATGGGTTTCACACCGCTTTGCTTTTTTAGAAACTCAAATTGAGCCAGTTTTAAAGCGATTAGAAATGATTTTTGCTGTCCTTGAGACCCAAATTTCTTAATTGGATGTTGGTCTATTTCAAATGCTAAATCGTCTTTGTGAATTCCTACACTTGTATAATGTAAAGCTCTGTCTTTGTTGATATTTTCCTGTAACAAAGTCAATAAGTCTTTTTCGAATAAATGACTTTCATATACCAGTTGAACCGTTTCTTGTGAGCCGGTTATGGCTTGATGATGTGTGTTGAAAATAGGAATGAACTCACTTATAAATTCTTTTCTTTTTTTGAAAATATAATCTCCAAAACCATTAAGTTGCTCATTATATATAGATAGCGTATCGTTGTCAAAAACATGGTTCAATGCAAAATATTTCAACAATGCATTGCGCTGACTCATTACTTTTTGATATTGAATGAGTTGTTGTAAATAATGGGAATCCAGTTGCGAAATCACGCTGTCCATGAATTTTCTTCTGGTTTCGCTGCCTTCCACAATTAAATCCCTGTCGGCAGGAGAAATGATGACCAAAGGAATAAAACCAATGTGATCTGAGAATTTGTCGTAGGCTTTTCCGTTGCGTTTCAATATCTTTTTTTGCCCTTTTTTTAGGCTGCAAAGAATTTGTTCATTTCTTTCGTTTTTTTCAAATTCAGCATCAATCACAAAGAACTCTTCACCGTGTTTAATATTCTGAACCGCTAATGGATTGAAATAGCTTCTTCCGTACGATAAATGATAGATTGCATCAATCACATTTGTCTTTCCAATACCATTCTTGCCTACAAAACAATTTATTTTGCTGTCAAAATCGAAATTTGCTTCCGAAAAATTCTTATAATTGAATAATGAAATCTTTTTTAAATACATCTGTAAGGCTTGCTGGTATTGAGAACTTTGATGTTTTTAAACGGGTTTTTCAAAGTGTGTGCAAATTATTGAAAAATATCGATAAAAATGGCTTTTAGATTTTTTCTATGAAAATTATTTTTCCTTTGGAAAGAAAGAACCTCCTATAATATTTTTTTTGAATATAAAAGCATATTTTTTATGTCGGTTTGAATAAAAATTTTATTTTTGCGATTCACTAAATTAAAAATAAATGGCTACTTACAGTAAAAGAGGATATAAAGCACCAAAAGAAAAAGAAGTAAATGACGCGGTTGAAGCAGTACAAATTGATGAAAAAGACAGCACAACAGCTGGTGTTTTTTCAACATTAGACGAAACAGCTTCAAAAACTGAGGATTGGGTAGCTAAAAACCAAAAAGTTATTATTGGTTTAGTTGCCGCTGCCGCTATTTTTACAATTGGTTATTTAGGATACCAAAGATTCGTTGCTGCACCACAACAAGAGGAAGCAGCGAATGAAATGTTTTTAGCACAACAAAATTTCCAAAAAGCAACTGATGGAGTAGCAAGTGACTCATTATATAAATTGTCTTTGAATGGTTCTGAAGGTAAATTTGGATTCTTGAAAATTGCTGATGAATATTCTGGAACTGATGCAGGAAATTTAGCTAATTATTATGCTGGAATTGCGTATTTGAACACAGGAAAATATACTGAGGCGATTGATTATTTAAGTAAATTTAAATCAGATGATATTGTTTTAGGAGCATTGGCAAAAGGAGCAATTGGAGATGCTTATTCTCAAAAGAACCAACCGAAAGAAGCTTTAGAAAATTACATAAAAGCTGCTGGATCAAATAAAAATGATTTCACTACACCACGTTTCTTATTGAAAGCTGGGAAAACAGCTTTGGCATTAGGAAATAAAGCAGATGCTTTGAAATATTTTACAGACATTAAAGACAATTTTGAAGGAACTCCAGAGGCTGCTTCAGTTGACGTTTTGATAGGATTAGCACAATAGTAAAAAATGATATAAGATTGGTGATTTAAGATTGTAGAATTTTGATTTCAAAATGCTATCTTTAATATCTGAAATCAAAATTTTAAAATCAAAATTCTAAAATCAAATGGCTACCGTAAATAAAAACTTATCCGAGTACGATAAAAATTCAATCCCAAACGCGAAAGATTTTCGCTTTGGGATTGTTGTTTCAGAATGGAATGATGCTATAACTGAAGGACTTTATAGAGGTGCTATTGAAGCCCTTTTAGAAAACCAAGTTCCTGCTCAGCATATTATTCGCTGGAATGTTCCTGGAAGCTTTGAACTTATATATGGTTCAAAGAAAATGTTGCAAACACAAAATGTTGATGCTGTCATTGCTATTGGATGTGTAATTCAAGGGCAAACCAAGCATTTTGATTTTGTGTGTGAAGGAGTAACTCAAGGAATTAAAGACCTGAATGTTCAAACGGATATTCCGGTTATTTTTTGTGTTTTGACTGATAATACCATGCAGCAATCTATTGATAGAAGTGGAGGGATTCACGGTAACAAAGGTACTGAAGCTGCTATTGCGGCTATCAAAATGGCCTATATTCGTCAACAGGCTTCGTTGTCACATCAAATCGATAACCAACATTTATTGTCTGCCGGAGCTATTCAATTAGAAGAAGGGACACCTTTAGAGTTGAAGGAATAAATAATAAAAAATACAAATTATTAAACCTATACTGTCTCATAAATAGTATAGGTTTTTTGTTTTTTTTATGATTAAATAAGCTACCATTCCCAATAGAAATTCATTAAATTTGTATTTCTTGTTTTTATAATAAACTATTGTCACCCTGAGCGCAGTCGAAGGGCTAAACTTTAAACAACATTTTTTTAATGTCGAGTATAATTCAATTACTTCCTGATCATGTTGCCAATCAAATTGCTGCTGGAGAAGTCGTTCAAAGACCAGCTTCAGTTGTCAAAGAGTTGCTTGAAAACGCAGTTGATGCCAGAGCAACAGATATAAAATTAATTCTTAAAGATGCAGGGAAGGCATTAGTACAAGTGATTGATAATGGTTTGGGAATGAGCGTTACCGATGCACGTTTGTGTTTTGAACGTCACGCGACTTCAAAAATCCGTCAGGCAGAAGATTTATTTTCTTTGCACACTAAAGGATTTCGTGGGGAAGCACTAGCATCTATTGCGGCGATTGCCCATATGGAAATGAAAACCAGGCAAGATCAAGAAGAACTTGGAACGCACATTGTCATTGAAGGCAGTAAGTTTGTGTCACAAGATGTTGCTGTTTTACCAAAAGGAACTTCATTTGCTGTCAAAAATTTATTTTTTAATATTCCGGCGCGACGTAATTTCCTGAAATCAGATACGGTGGAATACCGCCATATTATTGATGAATTTCAACGTGTTGCTTTGGCTCATCCAAAAATACATTTTACCTTTTATCACAATGGCAGCGAAATGTTTAATTTGCCGCCATCTACTTTGCGACAACGAATTGTCAATGTTTTTTCAGGTAAAACCAATGAAAAATTAGTTCCGGTTCAGGAAGAAACAGAAATTGTGACGATACAAGGATTTGTGAGCAAACCTGAGTTTGCCAAAAAAAATCGTGGAGAACAGTTTTTCTTTGTCAATGATCGTTTTATAAAAAGCGGTTATTTGCATCATGCGGTTATGGCCGCCTATGACGGAATCTTGAAAGATGGTGCACAACCCAGTTATTTTCTATATTTATCGGTGCCGCCAAATACTATTGATATCAATATTCATCCTACTAAAACGGAGATTAAGTTTGATGACGAACATGCTTTATATGCTATTTTAAGAGCTTCCATAAAACATAGTTTGGGACAATTTAATGTAGCCCCAGTTTTAGATTTTGACCGGGATTCTAATTTAGATACGCCGTATCATTATAAAGATTTAGAAGGTGCTACGCCGACGATTCAGGTTGATGGCAACTTTAATCCTTTCTCTGAAGAAAAACCCAGCAAGCAATTTTCCAGTTACAGAAAACCGGAACCAACGGCTAATTGGGAAAGTTTATACGTAGGTTTAAAACAAGATACGGATGAAATAGGGCAGATGACTTTCGAAAATGAAGAAGTGACTTCCTCTTTATTTAATGATGAAGAAGTAGAGCATTCTGTTCATAAAACCTATCAAATTCATAAAAAATACATTGTTTCGTCAATTAAATCAGGAATGGTAATTGTCGATCAGCAACGTGCGCATCAACGTGTTTTGTATGAGCAGTTTTTAGTAAATATGACAGTGAACCAGGCATCAAGCCAGCAGTTATTATTTCCTTTGAACTTGTTTTTTTCGTCAAGCGAAATGAATCTTATCGCTGAGTTACAACTTTCGTTGATGAATACCGGATTTGTTTTCGAAGAAAATAACACTGATCATATTGTTATTTCGGGAATACCGGTAAATGTAACGGAAAGCGAAGTTTCATTGGTTTTAGAACAATTATTGAGTGATTTGCAGGATGGAATTCCTGAAAGCAGTTTCAGTCAGAATGATACTATTGCCAAATCAATGGCCAAAAGTTTAGCGGTAAAAACAGGAACGCACCTTACAGAAAAAGAGCAGGAAAATTTGGTCAACGGACTTTTTGCGTGTAAAGACCCCAATGTTTCCCCATTTCATAAACCCACTTTCATCACGATGCGTGTGGAAGATTTAGATAAAAAATTTGCATTATGAGAAACGTAACTGAGACAGTAAAACAATTAATTATTATAAATATATTGTTTTTTGTAGGTACACTTGCTTTAGGGGATTTTAATCCCACAAATCCAGCGTATAGAATATTAGCCTTATATTTTCCGGAAAACCCTGATTTTCAATTGTGGCAACCATTGACACACATGTTTATGCACGGTGGCTTTATGCATATTTTTTTCAATATGTTCGCGTTGTATTCTTTTGGGTCTGCTTTAGAGCAAATGTGGGGAAGCAAGAAATTCTTATTTTTCTATATTTCCTGTGGCTTAGGCGCTGCGTTGTTGCATACTGGAGTTAATTATTACTACTTCCAAGATAGTCTAAATACTTTGATTGCTAATGGATTTCCTAAACAAGAGATTTTACAACTTTTAAATGAAGGCAAAATAGATACTAGATGGCAACAATTTATATCTGTTTCTGATTTTCAAAATTTCACAGGTGCTTATATTGGTACTGCAGTTGGAGCTTCTGGGGCTATTTACGGAACGATAGTGGCGTTTGCTTTTATGTTTCCTAACGCTGAATTGGCTTTGATGTTTATTCCTGTGCCCATAAAAGCAAAATATTTTGTACCAGGTTTAGTTTTGGTTGACTTGTATTTAGGTATTTCTGGAAAATCAATTTTTGGTGGTGGTGGAATTGCCCATTTTGCACACGTTGGTGGTGCTTTGTTCGGTTTTATTATTATGTGGTATTGGAAAAAAAATCAGTTCAATAAAAACCGTTGGAATTAAAAACGCAATACTTTTAAGTAGTACGACCTAAACATCAGATCTTAAATCCCAATTAAATTATGAATATCATTGACGACCTGAAATTACAATACAAGATAGGGGGAATAGTCACCAGGCTAATTTTTTGGAATGCCGCTTTGTTTGTTCTTCCGTGGTTGCTTTTTGCACTTTTATCTTTGTTGGGTATCAATATTGATTATATTCATTATGTGAGTTTATCTTCTAATCCGGCACATTTGCTTTGGAAACCTTGGTCGTTGCTTTCGTATGCTTTTTTTCACAGTGGAATCATGCATATTATTTTTAATATGATTGTTTTGAACTTTGCAGGCAGACTATTTATGACGTATTTTACGTCTAAGCAATTGCTGGGTTTGTATGTGTTGAGTGCCATTTTTGCTGGAATTAGTTATATTCTGGTATTCTATGTCTTAAATATTAATGCTCCAATTGTAGGTGCCTCTGCCGCTATTATGGCTATTTTGGTTGCTACAACTACGTATCATCCTTTGATGGATCTTCGTTTATTGATCATTGGGAATGTCAAGTTGTGGCATATAACCGCCGTAATTGTTATTGTTGATTTAATGCAATTGCGTTCAGAAAATATGGGTGGACATATTTCTCATCTTTCTGGAGCTTTTTTTGGTTTTATTTTTATTAAATTGCTTCAAAATGGAACCGATTTAAGTACTGTTGTTACTCGTATTATAGATTTTTTTGCAAATTTGTTCAAAAAAAATACATCAACACCATTCAAGAAAGTGCATAAAAATTACAGTAAGCCTTTGGAAAAAAGCGTTTCAAAAATAGTTACTAAAGATAAATCGCAGCAGCAGATAGATGAAATTTTAGATAAAATCAGTCAGTCAGGTTATGATAGCTTGACAAAAGAAGAAAAAGAATTCTTATTCAAAGTTGGGAAATAAGTATCAAAGAGATTTTAGCTATTGTCTTAATAAAAAATATAGAAAATGAAAAATCTTTCATGGTTTAATAAAGGAATGTTTTTTTTGAATATAGTCCTTACTATTGTGACTTTTATAGCCTATGTTTTGCCCTTTTTGGCGCCAAAATCTTTCCCTCTTCTGTCCGTTTTGACACTTTTTATGCCGCTTTTTTTTATCTTGAATGGCTTGTTTTTTGTGTATTGGGCCTTGCAATTCAAAAAGCAATTGATAGTTTCGGGTTTGGTTTTATTGATAGGGATTACTTTTATAAATAAATTTTATAAATTCTCTTCTCCTGAGTTTCCAATAGAAGAAAAAGATTTTACCGTAATGAGTTATAATGTTCGTCTGTTTAATGTTTTTAAATGGATTGACAGAGACGATGTTCCTTCGGATATTCTGACCTTTATTAATGATAAAAACCCAGATATATTGTGTCTCCAGGAATACTCATCTTCTGCTAACATAGATTTGAAAGTGTATCCGCACCGATATATTTTCACTGATGGAAACCAAATTAAAACCGGCCAGGCGATTTTTTCTAAATTCCCGATTATTGACCAAGGAAATATTGTTTTTCCAAATTCCAGTAACAACGTAGTTTTTGCGGATGTAAAAAAAGGAAAAGACATCATCAGGGTTTACAATATGCACATACAGTCCATCAAAATTTCTCCCGATGTCAATGAAATTGATGAAAATATAGATGCGATTAATCAGCAGAAATCACAAATGTTATTTATTAGAATCAGTAAAGCATTCAAGCAACAACAACAGCAAGCGGAGATTTTTAAGGAGCATAAAATGAAATGTACGTATCCAATTATCATTTGCGGAGATATGAATAATAGCGCTTTTTCTTATGTGTACCGAAGCATTAAAGGGAAATTGAAAGATAGCTTTGAAGAAGTAGGAAAAGGTTTTGGAGAGACCTATAAATTCAGGTATTATCCCGCCAGAATTGATTATATTTTTGCTGACGAAAAAATGAAAGTAAAGAAATTTGAGAATTTTCCAAAATTTATTAACTCAGATCATTTTCCTATTATGGCAAGATTGTCTTTGGAATAAAATCTAATTTGGAATTTTATTTTAGAATCAGTTCTTGTTTTTTTAAATAATCCATGGCATATTTCCCTTCATTAAACAGCAAATCCAGAACGCTAAGATTGTTGATAAAACCATGTTTATCATCAAAAACCTGCGTGTAACTTTCGAATACAGAAAGGTCTTTTTTTCCGTTTACTAAACCCCTGAAATCTGTAATTGTATTTGTATTCACTTCGTGAAAGTATTCGGTTGTGGTCGTGTAATCCAGTTTCAGACGGAAACATTTTGATAGAATGTCAAAAACCTCAAAATTTAGATCCAATAAAAAGGTGTGTTTTTTCTCGAAAATGGGTCTGATATCATCTTCGAAAAATTCAAAAAAAGGAGAACTTCGGTATCCAGCTTCTAATGATTTGAAATGTTGTTTTTGCCAGTCAAAATCCGTTTCAATTTTGATGTCTTTTGTTTTTTGATGGCTTTCTTTCGAATGTTTTACAGGGATATTCAATAGCTGAATTCCGTTTGGACTATAAATATAAGCGCGGTTGCGATTGGTTTGTTTCTGAAAATTATCTTCTACTTCAAAGGTAATATTTTCCGATTGTACCATCGCTGCAAAATGGCTAATCGATGGAAAATAGGTAGGATGGATGAGAATGTTCATATTGTCTAAAGTTTTTAAAGTCATAAAGTCGAAAGTCATAAAGCTGGATTAAATAGCAACTTTATGACTTTTGACCTTGAAACTTTTGACTAATTTTTCGCCTCTTTTCTTTTCTTCCAAAAATAATCTCCAATAAAAAATGCGGCTAAAGCAATTAGGAAATATTTAAAATAAGATTGAGGTTGACCTTCACCGCTAACAGTTGTAAAAACCCTGTCCCAACGAATACTCCAGTTTTTAATTCCATCATTGATTCCTTTGATGCTCATCCAGATAAATATAGGTTTCCCTACAATATGGTCAGCTGGAACAAATCCCCAATAGCGGCTGTCTTCGGAGTTGTGACGGTTGTCACCCATCATCCAATAGTAATCTTGTTTGAAAGTGTAATCTTTAACTACTTTTCCGTTTAGTCTTATTTCGTTTCCAGTTACTGTAAGATTATTAGCATTACCATTGTCGTCTTTTTCATATGTTTTAATAATTCTTTCGTAAAAAGGAAGTGATTTCAAGTTTAACGCAACTGTTTTTCCCTCTTCGGGAATATAAATTGGACCAAAATTGTCTCTTGTCCAATTCTTTTGATTATCACCACTGTGAGGGAAAATATCATAGGTCTCCTTAATATTAGTAACAGATTTTTGTTTTTTTAGTATTTCAACAATATCTTTAGTCAGATTTGCAATAAGAATTTTATTTCCAGCCATTTCCCTTATATAAAACTGTTTCGATTCTTTAAGTCTGGAAATCATATTTAGAAAACCTTCATCTTCAATTTTATTACTGTATGTAAATTCATAAGTGAAACGAGTATTTATTGAATCAACGATTTTCTGTACATCATAAACTCCTGAAATATTTTTTAATTTTAAAGCCATCTCATCTGTAAGTGCAGGAAAGTACAAGCTTTCTTTATCCGTAAAGCCTCCCGAATCCCTATTATAATCGTTTAATTCTGAAAATAAAGATTGATAATCGATTTTTTCTGAAGCACGAATCTTAGCAGTATATGAAAATTGAGGTTTGGCTCTTTCAGACAATTTCAATTCTTTTCCATCAATATAAACGATGCCATTTTTAATATATAGATTATCCCCAGGAACGCCAACACAACGTTTGACATAATTTGATTCTTTATCGACCGGTTTAATTACACCAGGGATTCCTTTTGGTTCAAAAAAGTAATGAACGGTATCAACCGGCCAGTTAAATACAACGATGTCCGTTCTGTTTATGTTTTGAATTCCCGGCAATCTTAAATAAGGTAATTGTGGCCAAGTTAAGTATGATTTTTTTTGAAGTAAAGGTATCGAATCGTGAACCATTGGCAACGCTACAGTTGTCATTGGGATTCTTGCTCCATAATTCATTTTACTCACAAATAAAAAGTCACCTACCAATAAGGATTTTTCCAATGAAGAGGTAGGAATCGTGTACGGTTGAATTAAATAGGTGTGGACCAAAGTAGCTACTATAACTGCAAAAAGCAATGAGCTAACGGTATCAGCAGCTTTGTTTTCGGGACTTAAACTTCTGTCAGCTATGTAATTTAATTTTTGAGTATAATTGACATAATAGATATAAAAACCAAGAGTTACAATTCCTAAAAAAGTATCTAATCCAGATCGCTTTCCAAAACTTCTCAATGTTTCTACCCAGATTACAGGAAACATAATCAAATTGATAATTGGAATGAAAAGTAAAATAGTCCACCAGGTAGGTCGTCCTATTATTTTCATCAAGACAATAGCATTATATACTGGAATAGCTGCTTCCCAACGTTTCCTTCCTGCACTTTCATATAATTTCCAGGTTCCCAAAAAATGAACTATTTGTACAAGTAGAAAAAATATAAACCATTGATATACTGACATAATTTTTTGTTTAAGGTTTAGAGCTTATGATTTTCAAAAGAGTAATCATAAACTGGATAACATTTATTTTAAATTTAAAACATCCTTCATTGTGAAAATTCCTTGTTTCCCTACAATCCATTCGGCAGCAATTACAGCACCTAGAGCAAAACCTTCACGATTGTGTGCTGTGTGTTTTATTTCGATAGCATCAACAACAGAATTGTAAGTCACCGTGTGTGTTCCCGGAACAGTTCCTATTCTTTTTGCTTCGATATGAATTTGATTGGTTTCTGGTTTTTCCAATGTCCAGTTGGTGTACGAACTGTTTTCAATTACTCCTTTGGCTAATGAAATAGCTGTGCCACTTGGCGCATCTAGTTTCTGGGTATGATGAATTTCTTCCATGTCAACCGAGTAACTGTCAAACTTTGACATGATTTTTGCCAAATATTCATTGAGTTCAAAGAAAATATTTACACCTAAACTAAAGTTAGAACTGGAGATAAAACCACCGTTTTTTGCTGTGCAAAGTGCCGCCATTTCATCATAATGTTCTAACCAGCCTGTTGTTCCTGAAATTACAGGGACATTAGCATGGAAGCAACTGGAGATATTACTGACTGCTGCTGTTGGAACACTGAAATCAATAGCCACATCAGCATTTGAAAGACCATCAAAAGTATTGTTTTCATCTTTTTTCAAAACGATTTCATGTCCTCTTTCCAGTGCAATTCTTTCAATTACCTGACCCATTTTTCCGTATCCTAAAAGCGCAATTTTCATTTGTTTTTTATATTTATAAATTAAAATTTAAAGATGAATCGAGCAATCTGTTTTCGATCTAAAAATTATAATTAAATGTTAGTCCTACATTAGTCTTTAATGTTACATCATTTGGATAAAGAACTGGTCTTACTGATAAGTTTTCATCCACATTGAATTGTATTAAAGCGGCATCGACATTAGCATCTATGATGTTTAATGCATAGAATGCCAAAGTTACCAAAGCTGATAAATCTCGATTTCGTTGATAAAATTTTTGTCCGGCAATCAATCGATTGTTATCTAAGAAAGCCAAATCATCGGTAGTGTATCCTTCTAATCTACTTTTGTAAGCATCTCTGTATTGATGGTATTTCCTGTTGTTGTCAATATAGAAGTAAACGCTGGTTCCCAGTGCTCCGTAAACGAGTGGTATTTTCCAGTATTTTTTATTGTAAACCTGACCTAAACCCGGTAAAATTGCTGAAAAGAAAGCTGCTTTTGCAGGAGTCAACGGATCAATGTCATTTGATTTCAAAGTATCTTTTGCGACAAGCACCGCTTCTGTTTTCGTTTGGGCAAAAACAGTAGTGTTTCCTGTAATAAAAAGGAATAGACCTATGAAAATGATTTTATGCACTACTCGTTTATTAGTTTAATGATTCTGTTGAAGTCCTCTTCAGAATGAAATGGAATAGTGATTTTTCCTTTGCCGTTTCCGGCTACTTTCACATCGACTTTGGTTCCAAAATAATTTGTAAAAGCGCTTTTATGGGCGTCTGCAATTTCAAATGAGGCTGCTTTTGGTTTACCGGCAGGTTTTGGTTTTAAACTTTCCTGATAGTTTTTTACCAAAGTTTCCGTATCACGAACCGATAAATTTTGGCTCACGATTTTTTGATAAATATCGGCTTGAATGTCTTGGTCTTCAATATTGATTATTGCACGACCATGACCCATACTGATAAAACCATCACGAATTCCGGTTTGGATAATCGGATCCAGTTTTAAAAGTCTCAAATAATTAGCGATAGTAGAACGTTTTTTTCCTACACGCTCACTCATTTGTTCCTGAGTCAATTGAATTTCGTCAATCAAACGTTGGTACGAAAGTGCAATCTCAATTGGATCTAAATCATGACGCTGGATGTTTTCCACCAATGCCATAACCAATGATTCGTTGTCATTTGCAATACGAATGTAAGCAGGAACTGTTTTTAATCCCACAAGAGTCGACGCACGAAGACGACGCTCACCCGAAATCAACTGATATTTATTGAAGTCTAATTTACGTACGGTAATAGGTTGAATAACACCTAATTCTTTAATAGAAGTCGCTAATTCTCTCAATGATTCCTCATTGAAATTACTTCTGGGCTGAAACGGATTTATTTCAATTGCTTCAATTTCAAGCTCAATAATATTTCCTACAACTTTATCGGCATTTTTATCGTCAACGGATTTTATATCGTTTTCCGGATCTTTCAATAACGCAGATAATCCTCTTCCTAAGGCTTGTTTTTTTATTGCTTTTGCCATAAAACTATTTACTGTTTTTCTTTATAACTTCTTGAGCAAGATGTAAGTAATTGGTAGCTCCTTTGCTTGTTGCATCGTAGTTTATTATACTTTCTCCAAAGCTTGGCGCTTCGCTCAGTTTTACATTTCTTTGAATAATGGTATCAAAAACCATGTCGTTGAAATGTTTTTGAACCTCTTCAACCACTTGGTTTGATAAACGCAATCTCGAGTCAAACATGGTCAATAATAACCCTTCGATGTCTAAATCCGGATTGTGAATTTTTTGGATGCTTTTTATCGTATTCAATAATTTTCCTAAACCTTCCAGTGCAAAATACTCACATTGAATAGGAATAATCACAGAATCAGCAGCAGTCAAAGCATTCAACGTAAGCAATCCAAGAGATGGCGCGCAATCAATGATGATATAATCGTACTCGTCCTTTATGCTTTCCAATGCTTTTTTAAGCATATATTCCCTGTTTTCTTTATCGACTAATTCGATTTCAATAGCAACAAGGTCAATATGTGATGGGATTACGTCCACATTTGGAGCAGAACATTGTATGATGGCCTCTTTTGGCGTATGACTATGTTCCAGAATTTGATACGTACCTATCTCAACAGATTCAACATCAATTCCTAATCCTGAAGAGGCATTTGCCTGTGGATCAGCATCAATAAGTAACACTTTTTTTTCTAAAACACCCAGTGAAGCAGCAAGATTAACTGACGTTGTCGTCTTTCCAACTCCTCCTTTTTGATTAGCAATCGCGATGATTTTGCCCATTTATTTTTCTAAATTTTGAACCGTAAAAATACAATTATTTATGGTTTCTAAAAATCTATTTTGTTAACATTTGTTAAAGCTTGATTAGTCGCTATTTGACAATTCCCATTTTCAAAACAGATTTCATTTTACAGGAGCTATTCCAGCTGTGCGCTTCAATCCCGATAGTTCGGGACTTGAGCTTCTCCCGGTTTTTTCTAAAGTCATAAAAGGAGCTTCCTTTGGTCGCTCTTTTCTGCCAAGAAAAAATCAAGAGCAGCTCGTAGAAGCTTTTAACTACCATCTGGGCTGGGGCAGTTGTGGATGAATGATGCTGTGGAAATACAAATTTATTTTAGATTTTTAGACTAATTTTCGAACCAAATAAATTTAGTCCTTATTTCTGAAATAGTTTTGCATAAGCCAAAAATAGTACTATATTTGCACCCGCTTTCGGGGTGTAGCGTAGCTCGGTTATCGCGCCTGCTTTGGGAGCAGGAGGCCGCAGGTTCGAATCCTGCCACCCCGACTAAAAATCCTTTCTGTCTCTACAGGAGGGATTTTTTTATTGTATAATAACAAAAACTGATTATTCAGGTTCTATAATACAGTAATTATGACTTATTTTTGTGCTGTTAAAAAATTATAATATACCTTACTATGTCTGATACAATCGAAAAAATTAAATGTCTTATTATAGGTTCTGGTCCAGCAGGTTATACTGCAGCAATATATGCCGCCAGAGCAAATATGAACCCTGTTTTATACCAAGGAATGCAACCTGGTGGTCAACTGACAACTACTAATGAAGTAGAAAATTGGCCTGGTAATCCTGAAGGAATTACAGGTCCCGAAATGATGGTAGGATTGCAAGCACAAGCACAACGTTTTGGTACTGATGTACGTGATGGTTGGGCAACTAAAGTTGATTTCTCAGGAGATGTTCATAAAGTTTGGATCAATGATACCATAGAATTGCATTGCGAAACAGTAATTATTTCTACTGGAGCATCAGCTAAATATTTAGGGATGCCATCAGAACAACACTATTTAAAAATGGGTGGCGGAGTTTCGGCTTGTGCTGTTTGTGACGGTTTTTTCTATAGAAATCAAGAAGTAGTAATTGTAGGAGCAGGAGATTCAGCTTGTGAAGAAGCACACTATTTATCAAAACTTTGTAAAAAAGTAACCATGTTAGTGCGTAGCGAAAAATTCAGAGCTTCTAAAATCATGGAAGAACGCGTTCGCAAAACCGAGAACATTACCATATTAATGAATCACGATACTGTTGAAGTATTAGGAGATGAGCAAGTTGTTACTGGGGTGAAGGCTTTGAATAAAACAACAAATGAAGTTTTTGATATTCCTGCAACTGGTTTCTTCGTAGCTATTGGTCACAAACCAAATACTGATATTTTCAAAGATTATATCACATTAGACGAAACGGGATATATTATCAATACTCCTGGAACTTCAAAAACAAATGTCGAAGGCGTTTTTGTAGCGGGTGATGCTGCGGATCATGTGTATCGTCAAGCGATAACTGCAGCTGGAACTGGTTGTATGGCCGCTCTTGATGCCGAAAGATATTTGGCTTCTAAAGAATAATACCAGTAATAAAATTTCAGTATAAAAAAAGTCCCATTTGCCTTAGCAAGTGGGATTTTTTGTTGGTTAGAGGATTTCTATTTCAACTTTTTTATCAATTTAGACTCATCAGCAAATTTTCTGATTTCGATTTTTGGAGCACCAACAAGTTGGATTTCTGATTTATTTGCAGCGTCTATAATAACGGTTGTTACCGCATTAACACTACAATTGGAATAGCTTTCTGTCGTTACGTCAACATTTTTTACAGTTAATTTATTTCCTGTCAAGCTCGAGTTATTATCCAACCGAATGATGGCATTCGCTGCGTCTCCTTCGATAGTAGCATCTGATTTTTGATACATATCCACTTTTAAATCAGTAGTGGTGACTAAGGCTTTTAGAGAGGCGTTTTTACTTAATTCGATCGTAGTATTTTCTGATTTTAAATTGAGTTCTGTTTTTGATTTATCATCAGATTGTAATACGAAGTTTTTGGCATTCACATTCAAAAATAGTTTGGATGCATCGTGTGCTTTAAGTGTGAGGTCATTCACTAAAATTTCCTGAATTGCATTTACAGTCGTTTCATTTTTTGACGTAACCATATTCAAATCATTGGTGTAGGTTACTCTAACAATCAGTTTCTTATAATTGGTGGCTTGTTTTGTGGTATAAATGCGCAATAGATTATCACTTAAATCCAAAGAAATAATATCGTGTAAGTTTTCGTCGGCTTCAATTTTTAGTTCTGTTCGCTCGCCTCTTTCCAAGTATACTTCGAGATTGTCTTCAACAGTAAGCGACTCAAAATTCCCAACTTTTCTTTGTTCCACAGTTACTGTTTTCGAGCCTTTTATTTTTTCTTTTTTCTGTGCAAATAACAATGTAGTCGATAAAAGGAACAGGAGTATAGCAGTATGTTTTTTCATAGTCATTTGGATTAGAGTCTACACAAATATAAAAAAATCATCCACTTGTGATGGATGATTTTTTGATTTTTAGTAAAATGATTTTATTGTTCTTGATGAACACTTCCTCCGGAATTGGTTTCTTTTCGAATTGATTTCGGAACTTTATTATAGCTTATACTTCCTCCGCTTGAGGCTTCGGCGTCTAAACTGACAATTGGATGAATGTTGATGGTAGCTCCACTGGAAGCTTCAGCATTAACTTCATTTGCTAATAAGTTTTTGGCGTCAATTCCGCTTCCACTTGATGCATTTGCTTTCATTTTTAATCCCATTCCATTAATGGTGATGCTGCTTCCACTGCTTGAATCACAAGTAATATCATCTGCTTCTATATTCAGGTCAATAGTTCCGGCACTAGATGTGTTTAGTGTTATATTTTCTCCTTTTATAGTGTTTGTGCTTGTGATTGAGGCACTGCTATTGGCTTCTAATTGTTCTATAACAGGCATTTTTACAGTTACTTTTTTAGATTTCGTATTGATGAAAGAATTTTTATCGCAATAAATAACGAGTGTGCCATTTTCAACTTTGGTAAAGATGTGCTTCTGCAAATTATCATCAGCCTCAACTACTATTTCAGTAACGTCTGATTGTTCAATGACAAGATCGATGGCATTACTGACTTCTATGCTTTTGAAATCACCTTCCACATTTCTTCTTTCGGTGGTGACATTTCCGCTTCCTTCAATTGAATTTAAATTAATGGAATGGTTACACGATGCGAATAGTAATGCAGTTAAGGCAACCAGAATAAATTTTGTAATTAATGTGATGATTTTTAACATAGCTTTAATTTTTAATGATTACACCGTTTTTGCTTACTGATAAGCCTTTTTTGGTTCCAGCTTCATTTACTGTAACCGTTTCTCCGTTTACTTTTACAGTAGTAGTTGTAATACTGTCATTTTCTGTTACTTTTCCAGTAATGTTTACTTCTACATTATCACCATTTTCATTTACATCAATATCATTATATTCATTTTCATCAGCAGGACAATTTAAACATTTTATTTGAGAATTTTCTACTTTGTAAATGTAATTGTCTGAACTGTAGTGTAAGTTGAAGAATGAATCGTCAGATCTGTCGAAATTTTGTACTGAAGTATCTGGTTTCAATAGAATTCCTTCTGGTACGTATAAAAATATTTCCACTTCCTGGTCACGGAATTTATTAGCTACTTCTGTCAATAAATAATTATCTAGAATCAACTGATTTCCTTCAATTTTGATAGCGTATTTTATTTTTTCAGCTCTTTGTTTTGCATCTTGAAATGATTTACCTCTTGCTATTTTTTCAATTTGAATGAAAGGTAATTTCTCGTCTGTACGTAAAATTTCTAAACTTACATTATTGGAATAAATCAATTGAGTGTTAGCTGAATCCTGAACAAACTTGAAGCTTTCTCTGTCATCAATGTCTTTAGTGTAATACTCATTGTATCTGAATTTTACAAACAAAGTGTCATTTGGCAATACATTAATCGTTTCTTTCTGAACTGTTTTCCCTTCGTAAGCCACTTCTGACGCTTGTTTTATTCCTATTGAAATTAATATCGCTATGGCAATAATCCAAAGTGCCAATAATGTGTATTTAGCAATATTTCCAATTGATTTCATGCTTGGTGACAATAATTTGAAACCTAAAAGTGTCAAGAAAAAGAACGGAATTCCAACTGCAAAGAACATTAACAATCCAAAAGACCATATTGGGTAATCCGTGAAATTTCCTGCTTCAATGAAACTCTGCCATGGCACATCAATAAAATCTGAAGAACCTAAAGTGAAAACAGCAATTAGTAATGAAACTAATGTTGCAATTCCTGTGATGATTAAAATTACACCCAAAAACTTTGCGAAAATCTTGAAAACTGTCATGATAAAATCACCAAAAGAGCTTCCTATTTTCCCGGCACCCGTTTTTATTTGATTGCCATATTTGTCGTAATCTACATTTTTTATTTTACCAGAAACGCTTTCAAACTCTTCACGTACTTTTTTTTCGATATTCGAAATATTTACCGGTTCTCCAGTCATTTCCAGTTTTTCTGATGTGGTTACGGCTTCAGGAGTTACAATCCAAAGAATAATATAAGCCAAAATTCCAGTTCCAAATCCAGCAAAAACTAATAGGATTAAAACGATTCTGATCCATACTGCATCAATTCCAAAATAATGACCCAATCCAGCTGCAACACCGCCAATCATACCTTTTTCTTTATCACGGTATAATTTTTTTGTTCTTCTGTTTGAACTGTCACTAAAAGTTTGAGAACCTTTCAACTCGTCTTCAATAATGTAATCTTCCGGTTGTCCCATTACGGCAATAACCTCATCTACATCTTTTAAACCCACAACATGTTTGTCGCTTATTTGTTTCTCATTCAATAATTCTGAAACACGCATTTCGATATCTTTTATGATTTCATCATGTCCAGATGAATTAGATAAAGAACGTTTTATGGCATCAAAATATCGAGTTAATTTTTGGTATGCATCTTCATCTATATGAAAGAACATTCCGCCTAGATTTATATTTACAGTTTTGTTCATGACTATTGTTTTTGGTTGGTTATAAGGTTTACGGCATCGGATAATTCAGTCCATGTGCCACTAAGTTCTTTTAAAAATGTTTGTCCTATTTCTGTTAGACCATAATATTTTCTTGGTGGTCCTGATGTGGATTCTTCCCAACGATAGTTGAGTAATCCATCATTTTTCAATCGGGTTAGCAGCGGGTAAATAGTTCCCTCTACAACTAATAATTTTGCGTTTTTTAATGTGTCCAATATTTCCGATGTGTATGCATCTTTTTCTTTTAATACGGATAAGATGCAAAACTCGAGAACACCTTTACGCATCTGGGCTTTTGTGTTTTCAATGTTCATAATTTCTTTTTTTTGATTTTGTGTTGATTAAACGGTTCATTTTTTGATTGATGATTGATTTGTTTTTGCGAGGAACGAAGCAATTGTTTCTTGCTGTTTGGTTCGCTTTATTTATTACGTTTGTTCGCTTTTAATCCATTTTATTTCTCCTACTTAATAAACGGAATCGTTATTGGATATTTGTATTTTTCACCATTTGATGTTTTGATGGAAGCATAAATGATTAAAAAGAACTCAGCCACTTTTAAAAGTCCAAAAATTAAAACAGCAACTAAACCTACTGTTAACATTCCGATGTTTCCTTCAAAGTTAAAATTTCTAAAAACAAAATCGTGATCATTTACTACAGCTTCGAAAGGAACATTTTTAAACAGTGTAATTAAAAATGTTGGAACTGCAATTAGTATCAACACTAAAGAATACAATAATAAACTTAACTGAAAATTAAGTACTTGTTTTCCGTGGTGATCCACAAATTCTGAACTTTCCTTTTTTGAAGTCCAAAGTATTATTGGAAAAATATAATTTCCAAAAGGAATAAAATATTGAGTCAATGCACTCAAATGAGTAAATGTTGCGGTGTTTTTTTCGGTTGTTGTTTCCATGATTAAAAGTATATAGTAATTTCTTATGCAAATATATGTCTAAAAGACAGTATCTTGTTTCGCATAGTACAAAATATTAACATAAAATTAACAAATTAATTTAATATGTACGCATAGTATTTTTTTGTATTTTAGCAAAAAACCTAGTGATAATGAACTCGCCATGATTCAATCCCGAAGCTTCGGGACAGAAAAAATGAAAGAAGAATGGCGATACCATATTCCGATGAAAAAACAAATAGTAGCTACATATGAAACTTACAGCGTCAAAACTTAATAAATTTCTCTTATTTAAATTACCGTCGGCATTTATCTGTGGTGTACGTGTAAAAGAGATTGATGAAAACAAATGTGTGGTATCAGTAAAACATCGTTGGATTAATCAAAATCCGTTTAATTCCATGTATTTTGCAGTGCAAGCAATGGCTGCTGAGCTTTCTACAGGAGCTTTGGTGATGTTTCAAATCCAAAAAAGCGGCAGAAAAATATCAATGCTTGTTGCAAACAATAAAGGAAATTTTACCAAAAAGGCAACTGGTAGAATCACTTTTACCTGTACCGATGGTCATTTAATTGAAGAAGCAATTGAAAAAACAATTGCAATCGGAGAAGGACAAACCTTCTGGATGAAGTCTGTTGGAACAGATGAAAAAGGAGTTCAAGTGTCTGAAATGGATTTTGAATGGAGTGTAAGAGCCAAATAAAAGCACGTAGTTGTTTCTAAAAATAGAAAAAACGCCTTTAAATTTAGAGGCGTTTTTTATAGGAAATTAAAATTTATATTGTTTAGACTAGCATTTTTTGCCACTTGCTTTTGCTGATGCATCACACTTTTTTCCTTCAGCCTTACATTTTGCTTGGCATTTTTCTATTTCATCAGCACTCATCGCTTTTGATTTAGAATCTTTTTTAGCACAACAAGATTCTTTTTTTGCTTTTTCTTTTGTAGCGGTTTTACTTTCTTGCGCACTAAGATTCACAGTTAGAAATGCGATTGCTATACATGCTATTATCTTTTTCATTTGTATAAATTTAAATGGTTTTCATTTTTTATTTGGATCTAAATCCAAAATTATAATTCAAATATAAATAATAATTTTAATCAATTTATTAAAATTCAGATTAATATTTACTTAATTGAATAGTATTCTAGTACTGGAAACATACATTTTATTTGATTATGATTTTTTTACTGTAATCTCCTTTTGAAGTTTTCAGTTTTACGATGTATATACCTGAACTTAAATTTTTGATTGGAATTTGAATTTTGGTTTGATTTTCATTTTTCACATCCCAATTTGCTACAGCTTGTCCTAATATATTGAAGAGACGCACCTCGTTCACGTTTGAATCAAGAGCTTTATTTTGAATAATTAAGACTTTATAATTATTGGAATATAAAACTATAAGTCCGTCATTTAAATTATTCTCATCAACATCAAGTGTTTTGTTTGTAAATCGAAGTGAGAAACGGTTTCTGTAGTCGCCAACGGCTAATGAAATGGTAAAATCACTAGTACGAATGTCATGATAAATACCCGTTATGTTATCATGGATGTAAATTTGAGTTGTACCAGATATGTTTTCAAGAGCATCAATTTTTATTTTGATTTTGCCTTCGGTTCCTATAGTAAGTCCTAAAGGGATTACTTGATTTTCATTAAAATCAGTAACGGCTTGAATCACATATTCAATATTATTAATTTCCCAAAACATATCATTTACACTCAAATCAAACATTGGAGCATCATAACCGATGTCGAACATTGCGGTTGTGTTACTATCGGCTCCAAGTAATAGTTGTCGGTGCGCACCAATTGAAGAGTCAAAACCGAGTCTGATTTTTGATCTCGTTTCGGTTTCTGCATCTGAATCTTTTGCACTTGATTTTGTTGTTCCAATCGTTTTCATAAAGAGCGAGTTTCCTGCACTTTCTTTGACAAATACTCGTTGACTATTTTTAAAAATCAAATTGCCACCATCAACTGTTGTTGGAATCATCGTTCCTGATAGGTCAGAGTCTAAATAGGCATCAACAAAAAATCCTTGTGCTACGGGGATGTATCGTTCCGGTACTTTTGTACCAGCTCCAGTTCCAGTCAAAGAACTGTCAGCAATACCGGCAACTCCTCCCATTAAGGTATAGGTAGCATAACCACCTTCATATTCAGCTAAATAGTGATTGTTTGAAAGGCCAAAATGATCCCAAAAATAAAGTGCGCCATTAAAAACATTTTTGCCTAGTGCATTTCTAGCAGCTAAGTTGTCTCTTATGAATTCGTCGGCATCAAGCGCTGATGGGTAAGGATTTCCTACTAAGTACGTTTGGTCATAAGGTAAAGATAATGTAATAGTCCCTGAATTAGGTTTTCCTACAAATACATAGTTTTGTAGTGCTGTGATTGGAGCAATACCACCGGTTCCTTTCATAGTATACGCTTCTCCAGCTTTTATCAGACCGGTACTGCCAACATATTTCCATTGATGATAATCATTTAAATCGGTATTCGAATTTAGTGTTTGTGAATTGTAAGACCATAACCAGCGGTTACTAATTTTTATAGGACTTGAAACTACATCTGCAAAAAATGCACCGTCATCAAAATTGATACTATTCGGAATTAAAGAATTCGTTCCATCTTTTAAAATATTTGCAATTGTATATGACGAATTATTTAAACCTCCTTGAATACTTACCGGTGATGACCAATAATTATAATTGTAACTGTTTCGTTGGCCTTGTTGGTCTCGTTCAATATATCCAGAACTGACTTCATCTAATATACTGTCATCGTATTGGGTTGCTGTATATCTCTTTTGTACCAGTTGTGATTGGCCTACGAGATCAACATTTCCATTCAATAATAAATATAGGGTAATCCATAAGCCTTGACCGTCATTATTTTCAATTGGATTAGTTACAACAGGATCAGCCATTGTTAATTTTCCGGCAGTTGAAAGTAAACCTAATACTGTAATGTCTTTATTTCCAGAATTAATGTTATGTGATATTTGTACAATATTCCAATCAATTGGGGTACTATTATCAACTCCTAAGCTATTTGGTGCATCCCAAACATTAAAATGTGTCCAAGTAGTATCCGTACCCCAATCTTGACCATTAACTCTTGAAGTATATGGTATTGGAGCAGTTTGTTCTTGTATGCTAGTAATATTTCTTAACTTACCTATGGCAGTTCCTTTTGTTGGATTGAGATAACCACAACTGATGGAACTCATTTGGTAATAGCCCAATAAATCGTTTGTCCATGACAATCCGTTTACATCTACAGGAACGATTACTCCAGTAACGGCAGTTCCGTTGCTTGAAATTTCCTGATTCATAATTTGATGCAATTGTTCTGGAGTTAATGCTTTATTCCAAATTCGGAGTTCATCCATCCATCCATTAAAATAGCTTATAGGTTGACTTCCAGATTTATTCATCGCTCCTAAAATACAATCAAAGTCATTAGTTGTTGGTAATGATCCTGATGCATTTTTCACTTCAACACCATCAATATATAATCGATACGTTGTACCACTCAAAGTAACTGCAATATGATACCATCTGCTTGTACTAATGCCATAATTAGAGGCAACTGTTCCTGTTCCATTCCAATTAAATGAAATTTTGTCTCCTATCAATTTCAAATCATAACCTGTAGCCAGATTATTAGAATCGCGTTTAGAAAAGATGGTTTGTGTTCCAGTTACTGAATTGGGTTTTACCCAAACTTCGATACTAAATGGAGCGGTAAAATCATAATTATCTTTGAAGGTTATATTGTCATTTGTACCATCGAAATTGATTGTAGAACAATCAGTTAAAATAACAGTAACATCATCTGAACACCCAGCCGCTGTCCAAGTTAATACATAAGTTCCAGCATCACCGGTAAACGTAGCATTAGGATCGGTATCATTTGGAAAAAAGGTTGCTATATTACAAGGGCTTATTGCTGTACTGGATTTAATGGTCCATTTTCCAGTGGCACCAGTACCTATAGCAGTATCGGTTACATAATTATTGTCCCAAGCTCCTTTTGCTATATTTTGTGCAGCGGTAAGTCTATTGTCATAAGCATTAAGAGTGACCGTATTATTTCCACAATCTGTAGCTGGAATTGCAAGATCTTTCCCAGCATAAGCAAAGTTTACATTAACGGTTACAAATTCAGTTCCGTCTATTCCAGTACTTCTACATCCATTAATTAAAGTTGTGACACCATAAACTTGAACTCCCGGTGAAACAGGTGTTATATTCGCCGTATTAATTGTTGAAATTATATTTCCGTCTTCATCAGTCCATTCAATTGTTTGATTTGGAGGTGCATCCGGAAATTTAAAATTATCTAAAGCCCAAGCACTATTTGTATTGGCCCCTATAAAAGTGAATTTTACTCTCAATTGTGTTTGACCTATATAATTTTGTAAATCAAAAGAAGTATTGTCATTCGCAAAGGTATTAAAGAGGGCTGATTGAGCCGGTCCGGTAATATCTTGTAATGTAACAGTGTAACTTGCACCACCGTTCAGTGATAGTTCAATGAGTATGCGGTCTCCAGCCAATAATTTATAGGCTTGGTCAAATCCAAATGAAAAGGTTGTTAAGCCTAATGAATTAAAAATAGGTGTTTGTAAGGTTGTTGTTAACGGACCATTCGCAATTGCGAATTTTGGATCACCAGAATCATAAATTATTCCGCCTGGAAAAGGATGTGGATTTGTACCTGCCCAATGGTTAGAACTTGTATTATTGGCAGATGCAGTATAACCTCCAGGAGAATCATCTACTAACCAGCCTCTAGGATCTTGCGTATTCAATTGCCCTGTTTGAAAATCTCCGCCTTGCAAAAATTGGCCTGTACCATAACTACTTTGGGATGTAAATAAAGAAGAACTTCCCAAGCATAAAGTTGAAGGTGATGCCGATACAGGATCTGGTTTGATATTTGGCGGAATGACATTTACATATGCTATAGCTGAATATGCCAGGCCACAAGCTCCACTATCAAGTACTGCTCTGTACAATGTTGTTTGGCTGATATTCGTAAAATTATTTGTAGCGCTTATGTTTGCAATAGGCACCCATGTTACGCCTCCATTAGTAGTGTATTCCCATCGTACTATATTCCCAACAAAACCACTTAAAGTAAGTGTACCACTACCTAAGTGGCAGGCAGTAATTAAATTACTTATTATTGTGGGAGTAGCACTAAAATAACCCGTTATTGAACCACCAATCGTTACCGGATGAATTGTTATTACTTGAGAATGTGTTACCGCTACACAACCACCAGATGCTGCAATGGTATTGGTAACTGTATATGTCCCTGCGGTACTTGCCGCCAAATTGATTGCTCCTGTTGAGGAATTAATAGACAATCCTGCAGGTGTCGCGCTAAATACTCCTGCAACTCCACCTCCAGTATAAGTTAACAATGGATTCGTAGCACTCTTGCAAAAAGTTGCAGAACCATAATTGAAAGTAGCAACAGGAAGCGGATTAATAGTAACCGATGTTGTAACTGCTATGATAGCGCAACCTCCAGAAGCTGGAATTCGATAGGTTACAGTATAAGTGCCTGGAGTACTAGTACTAGGTGTTATTGCTCCTGTAGTCGCATTAATTGTTAGTCCACTTGGAGCAGAATAGGTTCCTCCGGTATAGGCATTTGTTCCCGTTAAATTTACTGCTTGTGCGCTATTTATCGAATTGCAAAAAGGAGTTCCTGTATAGCTGATAGATGCTGTTGGAATTGGAGTAATCGTAACTGTTGTAGTCGCCGTTACAGGCGCACAAATTCCAGTAACGGGGGTTGTGTATGTTATAGTATAAGTACCTGCGCTACTTGTACTAGGAGTTATTGCTCCAGTTGAGGTATCTAAACTTAATGTTGGTCCCCCAGAAACAACTGAGTAGGAGTAAGTGCCCCCAGTGAAGGCATTTGTTCCTGTTCTTGTTACAGGTTGAGCAACGGTATTATTTTTACAAAATGGATTTCCTGTATAACTAATTGATACTGTCGGAATTTGTGTTACCATTAATGTTGCTATTGCTGATTGTACAGAGGAGCATGTATAACCAACTGGCCCTGAAATTACTACATCGTAGTTTGCAGCATCTCCTGATGCAATAGAATTGATTGTTAAAGTTGAAGCTGTTTGTCCAATAATATTTGAACCATTTTTTCTCCATTGATACGATAAAGGATCTCCGTTTGCATCAGCAACTACGGTAAATGTAACATTAGAACCATTGCATAGTGATTGTGAAACTGGTTGAGAAGATACTATAATCGCTTGATCTACATTCAATGTTCTTTGTGCAGAAGTAACTGCAGCACAAGGTGATGCTCCGCTAATTACTACATAATAACTACCATCATCACTCAAACTTGCTTGGTTGAAATTAAGATTAGCAGATTGCGCACCCGAGATATTAGCTGAATTAACTATTGCTGTACCAGTAGGAGCAGCGCCTTTATACCATTGATACGTTAAGCCATCACCAATGGCAACTACACTTAGACTTGCAGGAAAACTGGCACATATACTTGTATTCGAAGGTTGATTTGTAATTGCAACTACTTTTTTAATAGTTAAAATGATATTTGCGGTTATTGCTGTACATGGACCAGCCGGGTCATTAGTAGAATACGTTAAAGTAACTGTGCCTGAATTAATATCAGTTGCACTTGGGCTATAAATTGCAGTTGGTGTATTGTTATTAAATGTACCAGTTCCGCTTGTACTCCAAGTAGCAGAAGAAGCACCACCTCCAAATGAACCCGCCATTGTAGCTGTAGTATTTGAGCAGATAGTTTGATTTATTCCAGCATTTACGGTTGAAGCTTCATTCACAGTAATCGTTCTAGTAGCACTTACGGTTGTACAGGAGTTTAATGCATTTGTGGTAAGAGTCAGTGTAACAGTTCCACTGAAATTAGCAGCAGGAGTATAAGTAATTGCCACAGGATTTGCCGTTTGAGCTGTACTGCTTAAAGTCCCTCCTCCGGAAGTGATTGACCATGCTCCGGTTGTAGCTCCACCACCGATACTTGCACCAGAAAGTGTAATTGCAGACGGTATTGTTGATTGACAAACAGTTACAGTTCCTCCAGCATTTACAGTTGGAGCAGCATTTACAGTAATGGTTTTTACAGCATTTATGGCTGAACAGCCACTTAAAGCATTTGTAGTAAGAGTAAGAGTGACAGTTCCACTGAAATTTGCCGCGGGAGTATAAGTAACAGTCGCAGGAGTAGTAGTTTGGGCTGTATCGCTCAATGACCCACCTCCTGAAGTAATAGACCATGCTCCGGTTGTAGCTCCGCCACCAATACTTGCACCCGATAATGTAATCGCAGACGGTGTTGGAGATTGACAAACAATATCAGGACTTCCAGCATTTACCGTCGGAGCGGTATTTATAGTGATGATTCTGGTTGCACTTATTACAGAACACCCAGTTGGAGCATTTGTAGTAAGAGTCAACGTGACTGTACCGCTGAAATTTGCAGCAGGAGTGTAAGTAACAGTCGCAGGAGTCGCAGTTTGGGCTGTACTACTTAATAATCCACCTCCCGAAGTGATAGACCATGCTCCGGTTGTAGCTCCACCACCAACGGTTGCACCAATTAGTGTAATTGCTGATGGTGTTCCCGATTGGCAAACAGTATTAGGACCTCCAGCGTTCACAGTTGGCGTAGCATTGACAGTTATAGTTCTAGTTGTACTTATAGCAGAACATGCAGTAAGTGCATTTGTGGTAAGAGTCAAGGTAACGGTTCCGCTAAAATTTGCTGCAGGAGTATAGGTAACTGTTGCAGGAGTCGCAGTTTGAAGGGTACTGCTTAAAGTTCCTCCACCAGAAGTAATAGACCATGCTCCAGTTGTGGCACCTCCGCCAACAGTTGCACCAGTTAATGTAATTGCAGATGGTGTTGAAGATTGACAAACAATATCAGAGCCTCCAGCATTTACCGTTGGCGCAGCATTTATAGTTATAGTTCTAGTTGTACTTACTGGAGAACATGCAGTTGGTGCATTTGTGGTAAGGGTCAATGTTACAATCCCACTGAAATTCGCGGCAGGTGTATAGGTAACTGTTGCAGGAGTTGCGGTTTGGAGGGTACTACTTAATGATCCACCTCCTGAAGTAATAGACCATGCCCCGGTTGTAGCTCCGCCACCAATAGTTGCTCCAGTTAATGTAATGGCTGATGGTGTAGCTGATTGACAAACAATATCAGCTCCTCCAGCATTTACCGTTGGAGTTGCATTCACGGTAATAGTTCTTGTTGCGCTTACTGGAGAACATGCTGTTGGTGCATTTGTGGTAAGAGTTAAGATAACTGTTCCGCTGAAATTTGCAGCAGGAGTATAGGTAACGGTTGTGGGAGTTGCGGTTTGTGCTGTACTACTTAATAATCCGCCACCTGAGGTTATAGACCATGCTCCAGTTGTGGCTCCTCCGCCAAGGGTTGCTCCGGATAATGTAATGGATGAAGGAGAAGGTGATTGACAAACCACATTAGTCCCACCAGCATTTACGGTTGGAGCTGTATTTACAGTGACAGTTGCAGTTCCTGAAACAGTTTGGATACATGTTGTAGTTGAAGAATAGGAAACACTTGTTAATGTATAGATTGTGTTTGAAGTCAATGCCGCTGTTGTCAATGTAGCTGTTCCACTTGCTCCAATATTTATTGTTGATGAACCGGCAACACCCGAAACGGTATAAGTTAGAGTTGTATTAGGAGTTGCAGTGAATGTTATAGTAGAGGTAGATCCATTACAAATTGGATTTGCTCCAGTTACACTAATGTTTGCTGTAGGAGCAGGAAGAACTGTGATAATCATTTCATCTGATACTACCGGGCAATCAACAGTTGTTTGATTACTAACAATTCTTATTGTAATGTTTCCAGAAGTGAAACCTGGAGGAAGAGTATAAATACTTGACAATGAATTAGGCGAATTAATAGTACCGGTAGTAACTACCCAATCCCATTCATTTTGATTATTAATTACACCACTAATTACACCCTCTAAAGTTATTGAAGGTGTTCCTGAACAAACAGTTCTATCAGCTCCTGCAGATACTCCTCCATTACTATTGACATCGACTTGCAATGTACTTGGAGGGCTATTTCCACAAACATTGGTAGCAATTACTGAGACAAAACCGCTTGATGCATTATTTGGTACTTGTACTATTATTGAAGTCGTTCCTTGGCCGCTTGTTATAGACCAATTTGTTGGTACAGTCCAAATATAATTGCTGGTATTTGAAACAGCCGCTATTGAGTATGTTAGTGTTTTAGTTGGACAAATTACGGTTACTCCATTAATAAGTCCTGGTGTAGCCGGGATTGCGGTATTTACAGAAACTGCAAAAGTTTGAGCACCACTTGTTCCGCATGAATTATTAGCAGTTACAGTAATATTTCCAGCAACTGCAGTTCCTGATGTTGAAACAGTAATTGTATTTGTATTTGTACCTGATGTAATATTCCAACCTGACGGTAAAGTCCATGTATACGATGAAGCATTTGCAACAGCGGATATACTATAAACAAGCCCTGTTCTGCTTATACATTGTTCTATAGAACCACTTATTGCTCCGGGCATTGCTGGTGCTGCTGGACTTACGGTTACAGCCAGAGTTCTTGCTAAACTCGTTCCGCAGCTATTTGTTGCAGTAACACTAATAGTTCCATTTTGGCCTGTACTACCGGATGTTACAGTAATAGAATTTGTTCCAGCACCTGCAGTTATTGACCATCCAGTTGGAACTGTCCAAGTATAAGTCGTCGCATTAGGAACGGCTGTTATACTATACGTTAATCCAATAATTGCCGGACATACAGTAGGTGTTCCAGCAATTAATCCTGGTGTTACTGGTGTTGCCGGACTTACGGTTACTCCAAGAGTATTAGCTGTACTCGTTCCGCAGCTATTTGTTGCTGTGACACTAATAGTTCCATTTTGACCCGCAGTACCAGATGTTACAGTAATAGTATTTGTTGCTGCACCTCCGGTTATTGTCCATCCGGTTGGTACTGTCCAAGTATACGATGAAGCATTTGCAACAGCAGCAATACTATATGTTTGTCCTGTTAATGCCGGACATTGTGTAACAGTTCCTGATATTGCTCCTGGTGTTGCCGGTGTTGCTGGACTTACGGTTACAGCCAAAGTTCTTGCTGAACTTGTTCCACAGCTATTTGTTGCAGTAACGCTGATAGTTCCATTCTGGCCCGTATTACCGGATGTTACAGTGATTGAATTTGTTCCTGTGCCTGCAGTAATTGACCATCCAGTTGGAACTGTCCAAGTATAACTTGTAGCATTAGGAACTGCTGTTATACTATATGTTAATCCAATAATTGCCGGACATACAGTCGGTGTTCCAGCAATTAATCCTGGTGTTACTGGTGTTGCCGGACTTACGGTTACTCCAAGAGAACTAACTGAACTCGTTCCACAGCTATTTGTTGCAGTAACACTAATAGTTCCATTTTGGCCTGTACTTCCTGATGTTACAGTAATAGAATTAGTTCCTGTACCTGCAGTTATAGACCATCCAGTTGGTACTGTCCAGTTATACGTTGTAGCATTTGCAACAGCAGCAATACTATAAGTTTGCCCTGTTAAGGCCGGACATTGTGTTCCAGTTCCAGTTATTACTCCTGGTGTTGCTGGTGTTGCCGGACTTACAGTTACAGCTAAAGTTCTTGCTGAACTTGTTCCGCAACTATTTGTTGCAGTGACGCTAATGTTTCCGTTTTGACCTGTATTACCAGATGTTACTGTTATTGAATTTGTCCCTGCACCTGCTGTAATTGACCATCCTGTTGGAACTGTCCAAGTATAAGTTGAAGTATTAGGAACTGCTGTTATACTATATATTTGTCCTGTTAATGCGGGACATTGTGTAGCAGTTCCCGTTATTGCTCCTGGCGTTGCTGGCGTTGCTGGACTTACAGTAACTGGAAAGGAGGCAGAAGCACTTGTACCGCAACTATTTCCAGCGGTAACACTTATGTTTCCATTCTGTCCTGCGCTTCCAGATGTCACAGTAATAGAATTTGTTCCTGCACCTGCAGTTATTGACCATCCAGTTGGAATTGACCAAGTATAACTTGTTGCGTTGGTCACTGCAACAACGCTATACGTTAATCCTGAAATGCCAGGACACACCGTTGATGTTCCTGAGATTACTCCAGGAGTTGCTGGTGTAGCGGGATTAACTGTAATTGGAATACTGTTGCTTATATCAGTTATTGGCGATACGCAAATGGCATTTGATGTTAGTCTAACAGTTACTATATCATCATCAGCAAGTAATGAAGTAGAAAAACTAGGACTATTTGTGCCAGTATTAATACCATTAATCATCCATTGATAAGAAGGAGTCGTACCTCCATTTGTTGCCAAAGCAGAAAAAGTTACTGAGTTGCTTGGGCAAATTGTTGTAGCGGAAGCTGATATGCTAACAGATGGTACAACAACATCATTTACAGTCATTGTAATTAAATTACTGGTAACTGGAGAAGTGCAAGCAGTACTTGAAGTTAACACAACAGTTACTTTATCGGTATTCATAAGAGATGTGGAAGTAAATGTTGGAATATTGGTTCCAACGTTTATACCATTTACCTTCCATTGATAAGAAGGAGTAGCTCCACCATTAACTGGAGTAGCTGTAAAAGTAACTGAGGTGCCTGCGCAAATGTTATTTCCCGGATTTACTGCAATTGATACAGTTGGTAACGGGTTTACAATTACTGTATATGTTGCCGTTTGAATTTGTGGCGCGCAGGCATTATTACTGGTTACCGTCATTGTCAAAGTAACAGAATTTCCTGCATCGGCAGCAGTTGGGGTATAAGTTGGCGTTAGTGTTGTAACGCCTGCGGTAATAGTTCCTGCTCCGTTTTCAGTCCATAGGATTGTTCCGTTTGTTGCGGAAGCACCACTTACGGTTGCCGTTGCATTCGAACAAATAGTTTGTGATCCTCCGGCAGTTGCAGTTGGTAACGGATTTACAATTACTGTGTATGTTGCCGTTTGAGTTTGTGGCGCGCAGGCATTGTTGCTGGTTACCGTCATTGTCAAAGTAACAGAATTTCCTGCATCGGCAGCAGTTGGGGTATAAGTTGGCGTTAGTGTTGTAGCGCCTGCGGTAATAGTTCCTGCT
>NZ_JASCRU010000039.1:0-19979 GCF_030010285.1 Flavobacterium sp. XS2P24 | reverse complement strand
TTATACCTAAACGAGTTCGTTTACAAGCTTAACAGACGGTATTTTGAGGAAAAATTATTCGATAGGCTAGTAATAGCAAGTATTACAGGATTATGACTAAAAACGGACAATCAATAAGATTATTAATTTATTCTAAAAATAATTACTTTTGCTTAACTTTCAATTTAGATTATTAAATCACCTAATTAAAAATAATTTCTCAATATTATTAACCACTTTTATAGAGTTAATTATTTTTAAATACTTTTTAAGAAAAGTTAGTCTTACTTTGTGAGATTGAATTCTTAGCGTACTCAATATAAATTTTATGAATACCTCAAATTTTATGTCAAGAAGAATATATATATTATTAGTATTAGTTACATTGTTTTCCTGTAATTCAAATGATAATAGTAAAAAAAGGATTTCAATTGGATTTTCTCAAAGTATCTCGGAGGATGATAGCTGGAGGAAATCAATGGATAATACTGTCAAGATTGAGGCTTCACTTCATCCAGAAATTGACTTAACTGTTTACAATGCAAATAGCAGTACAAAAAAGCAGATTGAAGATATAGAAAAAATGATTGATAACCAATTGGATGTTATCATAGTGGCACCTTATGGATCAGATTCCATAGTACCGGTAATAGAAAAAGCTAATAAAAAAGGAATACCTGTAATTATAGTTGATAGAAAAGTTAATACATCAAATTATACTTCATTTTTAGGAGCTGATAATGTTGAAGTAGGTCATATTGCCGGAAAATATATTGTTTCGATGTCAAAGGCTCATGCAACTATTCTGGAAATTAAGGCAACGACGGATATCTCACCTGGCGTAGAGAGAAGTTTAGGATTTAAACAAATTATTGACCAATACCCAAACATTAATAAGATAAGTATAACTGCTCCGAATTTGGCATCACTAAATACTAATTTTAGTAAGGTCTTGGACAGTATGCCAAAAATAGATTATGTCTTTGCTTTTAATGATATTATTGCACTTCAAGCATGGGAAGCAGCCAAACGGAAAGGTAGAGAAAAAAATATAAAATTTATAGGTATAGATGGATTGAATGATCCAAATGGTGGAATACAGGCGGTTAAAGATGGTAAGTTGACAGCAACTATATTATATCCGACAGGCGGTAGTGAAGCGATAAAGCTGGCAATTAAACTTGCAAATAAAGAAATAGTCTCTAAGAATAATGTACTTAACACCATTTTGATTGACTCTTTAAATGCTGATATAATGAGCAATCAATTTGACAAAGTGACTCAACAGCAATCTAATATTGAAACACAACAGAATGTAATCAAAGAACAAGAAAAGAAATACCTAACATTATATAATTTAATTAAGTTGCTAAGTTTTCTTTTAGTAGTAATATTCTGTTTAGCTGTTTTTAGTGTTTATTCCATATTTTCAATGAGAAAGAAGAAAAGACTATTAGAAGTGACTAATTATAAAATTACGAGCCAAAGGAATGAAATTGAAAAATTTGTAGAGAAACTTAAAGAAAGTAATGAATCCAAAATTAATTTTTTTACGGGGATATCACATGAATTTAAAACCCCTTTGACCCTAATATTAAGTTCAGTTGAATCTTTACATGATGAATTTCAAAATAAAAGTAATTCTGTTAAAAAAGATTTAGACATAATGTATAATAATTCTTTGAGATTACTTCGATTAATTAATCAATTATTGGATTTTAGAAAGGTTGAGGATAAAAAATTCACTCTGAAATTATCCAAAAATAATCTTTGGAAATTTTCGGTGAATATGTTTAAGGAATTTAAAAGAGAGGCAAAAAAAAGAAAAATAAATTATACAATTGAAACGGATAATGAAGCATTAGACGTTTATTTTGATGCCAATTTGATAGATAAGGTTTATTATAACCTCTTATCCAATTGTTTTAAATTCACTCCGGATGGTGGTAAAATTGAAGTTAAAATAAGTCAAGAAAAAGGCAATGAACTTGTTAAAATTAATTTTAAAGATTCCGGTATTGGCATTCCTGAAAAGGAAATGAATCAAATTTTCAGTCCTTTTTTCCAAGGGTCTAATAACTATAGAAACGGTTCGGGTATTGGATTGAATTTATCTAAAAACTTTGTTGATTTACATGAAGGTATAATAGAAGTTAAGTCAATTAATGGTACCGAATTTTCTGTTTATTTAAAATTAGGAGATGGTCATATCGATAAATCAAAAATTATAAATGAAAGTACTTATTTTTCAGATAGTGAAAATGGATATGAGTATTTGGAAACTGAATTGACACCTAGTACGGAATCCCTAATTACAGAAAACAAACCTTCTCTTTTAATTATTGAGGATAATGCTGATTTACTGGATTTTATTGCTTCAAAATTAAAAGAAGATTACATAGTTAGCAGGTGCAACGGAACCAAAGCAATAGAAATGGCCTTGGAGTTAATGCCAGATATTGTTGTTTGTGATTTAAATTTACCGGAGAAGGATGGTTTTGAAATTTGTGAAGCTTTAAAAACGAATATGATTACTTCCCATATTCCTGTAATCATTTTAACAGCAATGGATGATAATAATACTTATATAAAGTCATTAGAAGTTGGGGCAGATTTATTTTTAACAAAACCTTTTAATCTAAAAGTCTTAAAGCAATCTATAAAAGGATTACTCTTTAATAGAGAAAAGTTACGTTATTATTATACTAACAATATAAATAAAATTGAGACTGATGTACTCAATTTAATTGAAAGGGAGTTTTTGAATAAGATTAATTTGATTTTAGAAAAACACATTGATGACTCCTCTTTTTCTGTTGAAGATCTTGCCAGTAAATTAAATATTTCACGAGTGCAACTCTATAGAAAAGTAAAAGCAGTTTTAGGTATTGGTGTTGGAGATTATATTAATAATTTTAGGTTAGAGAAAGCAAAAGAGTTATTAATGACTACAACAATGAACATCTCTGAGATAGCCTATTCTTGCGGTTTTGCTTCTCCAAATTATTTCTCAACTACTTTTAAAACTAAGTACGGAATACCCCCAAAAGACTTTAGAAATAATTAATTGTGCTAAAACAATGTAACATTTTTATAGATATGGTGATTTTTAGCGTCTTTTTATATTGATTTTGTAGCATTATTTTTTTCTTAACTCCTTGTTTTATTGAGGTTAAGTTTTTTTTAAAAATTACTGGGCAGGTGTAACAATACTTAATTAGTTCATTGGAGTATCCTAGTAATTTTATAAAAAAATATTATAAAATGAAAAAGTGTATAACAATTATCTTGTCAGGACTTATATTTATTGGATGTAAATCCAAAAATGATCCGAGTCCGAGTCCGAGCCCAAATCCAAACCCTAATGGGGCTACCGAGCTTTTATCATTTAGTTTTAATGAAACTTCCGGGCAAACACTAGTAGAAACTAAAACGAATGTCAGTTTTAATATAAATGGACCTTCTGGTTCATCTGAACGAATTGTGGGCGTTGAAGGAAATTCATTAAGAGTTAATGGCTTTTATGGATGGGCTACCGGCAATGTAAGTGTAACTTATCCAACCTCAAAAGTATGTGTCTCTGGCTGGATTGCACCAGCAGCTTTTCCTGTACAAAGAAAAGATTTGGATCCACTTACCGAAAATACAAACGCTGCTATTTTTTCAAATGTAAACGCATCCAATAGTTCTGGCGTTGCTTTAGGGATCAATCATCACGGAAGAGTTATTGGTCAATTTAAAGTTGGGACAAATGTGATTCAAATTTTATCTGATCAAGAAGTAGCGCTTAAAAAGTGGAGTTATATTACATTAAATGTTAATGCTTCAATCGGAACGGCATCATTGTATTTAAATGGTGTACAAATTAAAAGCACCACGTTTGATATTGGGACATTATTATGGGATAATAATGCCACCATTTATATTGGAAAAGAATCAAAATCTAAAACAATCGCTGGATTTGACACTAATGGATTAACCGGTGCAATAGATCAAGTAGCACTTTGGAATAAAGACCTAACAGCTGCCGAGATACTAACGCAGTACAATAAATTTACACCATCAGATCCGGATCTTAAAATCCCGACAGCGGTTCGTTTTGCCAATGATATTCATCGACCAAAATACCATTTAATGCCCTCAGCGAGTTGGACAAATGAATCGCACGGATTGCTGTATATCGACAATAAATACCATATTTTTAGTCAACGAAATTTGAATGGACCTTATTTAGAACATATCAATTGGGGACATTATGTGAGCAGTGATTTAATAAGCTGGGAAGAAAAAACACAAATTTTATGGCCTCAACCCGGATTTGACGAAGTAGGAATTTGGTCAGGACACGCCAT
Organism: Flavobacterium sp. XS2P24; assembly: GCF_030010285.1. NCBI lineage: Bacteria > Pseudomonadati > Bacteroidota > Flavobacteriia > Flavobacteriales > Flavobacteriaceae > Flavobacterium > Flavobacterium sp. XS2P24. The sequence continues at coordinate 15,648 of NZ_JASCRU010000039.1, read as the reverse complement.
AATAAGCAATGGGCAACCCTTTATTTTTTACACTGGTGTAAATAAAGCCAGAGCTGCAATAGGACTTGCAACTTCAACAGCTCCTTACGATACTTGGACAAAAAATACTAATGCCATTATCCCCAATGCGCCAACTACTTCAGCCAATGCTGATTTTAGGGATCCTTTTGTGTTTCAACACAATTCAGAATGGTATATGATGATTGGTTCAGGTCTAAGAAGTGGAACCTCACGAGGAGCCTTGTATTTGTATAAATCTACCTCTTCCGATTTTAAACAATGGTCACCTCAAGGTACAATGTTGGAGGGAAATCCTCCTGTGGATGGGACAGGAGATTTTTGGGAAATGCCTATTTATTATAATTTTGGTGCAAAATCAATTGTACTGATTAATAAGTTGCCAAATGCGAATGCGTTGTATTGGACAGGGAATTTTAATGGATCGCAATTCGTTAAGGATAATCCCGTTCCTGAACGATTAGATGTAATAAATCAATTATTATCGCCTTCTATTCATCCTGATAAAAATGGAAATTTAACGGCAATAGGCATTATTCCAGACGGTGTTACTTCTGCAAAACACAAAGAACAAGGCTGGGCACACACCTTTAGTTTACCTAGAGTTTGGACTCTTGTCAATAGTAAAATAAAACAAGTTCCACATCCAAATGTATTAAGTCTTAGAGGAGCTTCTAAAAATTTTACAAATGTAGTTTTTGACCAAAACAGTTCCAATGTGTTAGATAACTCAACAGGATCTCAATATGAAATCGTAGCGACTATTAATCCAGGAACGGCTACAAAAGTTGGTTTTTCTCTAAATAAAAATGTTGCAACTGGGGAACAAACCTTAATTTATTATGATTTTACTACAAGTAATTTTGTTGTAGATAGAAGTAAATCTTCTATTCTAACAGGTGTTCCGCTGTCCAATCAATCTACCAATTATGTATTGCCGGCAGGAAATATCAATTGGAGGATTTTTGTGGATGCGTCTGTGATTGAAGTATTTGTCAATGAGGAATTGGCTTTTGCAACACGATCTTTTCCTTCAACAGGAAATAATTTAATCGATTTATATGCCCAAGGAGGTTCAGCAACAGCAACAGATTTGAAAATATACAATATTCAAGGAGGCGGAACTGCATCTGCATCAAGGCTTATCGAAAAAAAAACTGAAATAATTCATCCAATTGTTTTTCCGAATCCATCAACTGAAAATTTCAACATTAAGTTTAGCACAATAACCGAGGTGACTCCTGTTTATGCTTATATTTTTGACATAACAGGATTTCCCGTGAAAAAAATTGAAATAATTCTAGATGCCACTAATCCAATAATTCATTGGGATGGTATTATGGATAATGGAAACAAATCTACAAGAGGAGTTTATATTATAAAAGGTTTATTGAAAAATGAATTGTTTGATGCTAAAATAATCGTGGAATAATGATTAGAAATTAAAATTAGTAGTTCATTATTGCTTGTTCTTTTTCGTTTATAAATTAAGTACAGTCGCAGCATTATTAACTAAATTAAACTAAAATTTTTAGACTAAAACTGCATTGTACATTCGTAAAAATTGGATAAATGATCCATTGAGATTTTCTTCTAGAGTGATGAAAACCATCTCTCTTCTTGAATAGATTATATAATGATATTTTTAAATATTATTGTATAATCTATTTTTTTTTAAATTCTATCTGTTTTTTTCTTGCATTTCATTCAGAAGCTGTATATCATTAATTTGCGGTTAACTGATTTTCCTGCAAGGTCTTTTTTTGACCTTGTAGAGGTCTGTAAATCTAAAATATGATACCTAAAAGGTTTTGGAAACCTTTCAGGATTATAAACGGTAATGAAAATCAATACTTTAATAATCGAACTCAAGTTATTAAATTCTGTTATGAAAATTGCAAATCCTTATAAAGCATAATTATTTACCTTCTTACTCTATTTTGAACTACTAATATAAAGCCTATATCCTGTGTTAATCTAAAGGCTTTGTATTTGTAAATTCTAAAATTAGGCTGTTTTACTACTATACACTAATTACTTTTTTAAAGTGATAATCCCAATTTTAAACTATTACTATTTCCTTTAGAGTCTTGTTACTGGTATAAGTGTAAAAAAATTAAAATAATAAAACACTATATGCAATTTAAAGCCGCTTTAATTATTTAAAACTCGTTTTTCAATTTATTTTTTGTTGCGAAATCATAATTTCATGTTACAATTCTATAGAATTACATTTCACTCACACTATAATTTATTAATAATCAGAGCTTTGCTATTTGTGTAACAAATTTGAAGTAAATGGATACATTACGAAAACGTTATCATGCAGTTTAGTAATAGGTTTGATAATAATTAAAAACATAATGTATGAATAATAAAATTTTGAGATGGTCAATCATTGCTTCTTTTGCAGGATTTCTATTTGGATTTGACACAGTAGTGATTTCGGGAGCAGATAAAACGCTTCAGTTGTTATGGAATTCAAGTGATGTTTTCCATGGTTCTGTGGTAATGGCAATGGCACTTTGGGGTACAGTTATTGGTGCTATTTTTGGAGGAATTCCAACAAATAAGTTAGGTAGAAAAAAGACTTTATTAATTATAGGTGTTTTATTTTCTATTTCTGCTGTTGGTTCAGCACTTTCAAATGATCCGTTTGTATTTGCTTTTTTTAGGTTTCTGGGAGGTTTAGGAATTGGGGCTTCAACAATTGCGGCACCAGCTTACATATCTGAAATCGCACCTGCCAAGGATAGAGGGCGTTTAGTGGGATTGTATCAATTTAATATTGTATTGGGAATTCTAATTGCTTTCTTATCCAACTATCTTCTAAGTGATGTAGGCCCAAATGCATGGAGATGGATGCTTGGCGTTCAGGTTTTTCCATCCATAATTTATACGCTAATGGCATTTAGTATTCCTGAGAGTCCAAGATGGTTGTATTCAATGTTTAGAATTGAAGAAGCAAAACTTATTTTTGAAAAAATTGGTTCCAAAGAAGATGTCCAAAGTGTTTTGGATGATCTAAGTAATACAAGTAATGGTACTCCTTTGAACGAAAATATTTTTATGAAAAAATACCGTTTTCAACTGATATTGGTTTTCTTGATAGCGGCATTTAATCAATTATCAGGAATTAATGCCTTTCTATATTATGCTCCCAGAATATTTGAAGAAGCTGGATTAGGTGCAAAAACAGCCTTATTGAGTAGTATCGGTATCGGTTTTATAAATTTAATCTTTACACTAATTGGAGTTTATCTTATTGACCGATTGGGAAGACGCAAATTAATGATTTTCGGATCTATTGGTTATATTTTCTCACTCTCAATGGTGGCAACTTCGTTTTACTTAAACTGGACTGGACTGGCAGTGCCTGGGTTTTTATTTCTATTCATTGCATCTCATGCTATTGGACAAGGAGCTGTTATTTGGGTATTTATTTCTGAAATATTCCCCAATCATTTGAGAGCTTCCGGACAGTCTTTTGGTAGTTCCGTTCATTGGGTTTTAGCAGCTATTATTCCTTCGATGGTACCCATCCTTTTTACAAGTTTTGGCGTTGGAAATGTATTTGCCTTTTTTGCTTTTATGATGGTTTTTCAATTGCTGTTTGTCCTTTTTATGATGCCGGAAACCAAAGGAATCTCTTTGGAAGACGTAAGTAAAGGATTAATTAATAAATAAGAATTATGATGAATATATATGAAATAGGATTTTTTAAAAGAATATCTTTTATGCTAATACTGGTTGTAATGAATAGTTGCAGTTCTACTAAAACAAGTATTGAAAAAGTAGTAACTAATGAAGAATTATATAGACCTAACTTTCATTTCACACCAAAAAAAGGATGGATGAATGACCCTAATGGAATGTTTTTTTACAAAGGGTTGTATCATTTATATTTTCAGCATTATCCAGATGATAATGTATGGGGACCAATGCATTGGGGACACGCAATAAGTAAAGATATGATGTCTTGGAAAGAAGAAAAAATTGCTCTTTATCCAGATGAGAAGGGATATATATTTTCAGGAAGTGCAGTGGTTGATATCAATAATACTTCTGGATTTGGGAGTTTGAAAAATCCGCCAATTGTAGCCATGTTTACGTATCACGATGATGTGAAAGCAAAAGCTGGTGCAATAGATTTTCAATCGCAAGCAATTGCTTATTCTTTAGATGAAGGAATGACTTGGACAAAATACAAGAATAATCCGGTAATTAAAAACCCAAATATTAAAGATTTCAGAGATCCGAAAATGACGTGGGATGCTATTCATAATCAATGGATAATGGTTCTTGCTGCCGATGTTGAAACTAAAATATATCGTTCCTCTAATTTGATTGATTGGGAATTGGCTTCTGGATTTGGTAAAAATCTCGGTGCTCATGGAGCGCCTTGGGAGTGCCCGGATTTTTTTCCTATTAAGGTTGAAGGTTCAACTGAAATGAAATGGGTGCTTTTACAAAGCATTAATCCAGGAGGACCAAATGGAGGATCGGCAACACAATATTTTGTTGGCGATTTCGATGGGAAAACTTTTACACTAGATAATTCATTTACCCAAGATTTAAAACAGTTTGGCGCTTTGTGGCTTGACTACGGAAAGGATAATTACGCAGGAGTTACTTGGTCTAATGTTCCAGATGCTGATGGTCGAAATTTATTTATAGGTTGGATGTCCAATTGGGAATATGCCAATAAGGTTCCGACTAAAAATTGGAGAAGCGCTATGACCATTCCTAGAGAATTGAAGCTAATAAATACGGATGGTCATTATCGAATTGTTTCTCAACCGGTAAAAGAATTGGACAAATATATTTCAAAAACAATAAAAAAGGAGCTTCTTTCCATTGATAAAACAACTGTGATTGTTGACAGATCTTCTGTAGATATGTCAAGATTGGATATTCGTTTTACGATGAATGGATTAAAGGACGATAACTATGATTTTATCCTTTCCAATGCAGCAAATAATGCCGTCCATTTTGGAATTAATAAAAAAGAGAAGTATTTCTATATGGATAGAAAAAATGCAAGTCTAACTACTTTTTCTGATGCATTTGCCAATAAAATATCAAAAGCGCCAATTTCATCAGATTTTAATTCAATCGAAGTGAGAATCTTAATCGACAAAACCTCAATCGAAGTGTTTTATGACAACGGAAAAACGGTTATGACTGAAATCTATTTCTCGGATAAACCAATGGAGTCCTTTTCAATAGCTAAAGCAAACTCCAATTTTGAACTTAAAAATGTAACGATAAACCAACTAAATAATTAAAAAGTAGATGTAAAAGACCAAATTAAAAAATGAATTCAAATTTATAAACTAACAACTAAACTATAAAATGTATGAAAATCAAGTATTTTAAAAACAAGAAAAACATATTCTCAATATGTTTGTTTTTCTTAGTGTTTATTGCTTCAGGGCAACAAAGACAAATAACGGGTTCTGTGTTGGCAGACGATGGTCAGCCTTTACCAGGGGCTAATATTCTAGTAGAAGGTTCAAAAAATGGAACAACTACAGATATAGATGGTAAATTTAAAATTGCTGTTGATGAAGGAGTAAATTTGATAGTTTCTTACATTGGTTATTTAGAAGCTAAAATAAAAGTAACTTCAAAAGTAACTTACAGTATTAAATTGCAATCCAGTTCTAATACTCTTTCGGAAGTTGTTGTAGTAGGATATACAAAAGAGAAAAAATCAGATTTAGCAGGCGCTATAACGGTTGTTAAAGTATCTGACATTGCCCAAGAATCAAGTCCTAATATTTTAACAGCTTTACAAGGTAGAGTTGCTGGTTTGCAAATCAATTCTGGAGGAACGCCAGGAGGAAATGACTCTCAAATATTAATTAGGGGTTTAACTACAGTAACTAGTGGTTCTGCACCGCTATGGGTAATTGACGGAGTTCAAACTACAAGCTCATCCTCATTAAATCCTGAAGAAATAGAATCCATTCAAGTATTAAAAGATGGAGCATCTGCTGCTATTTATGGAACTTCTGCTGCAAATGGAGTTATCATAGTTACTACTAAGAAAGGTAAAAAAGGAGTTTCTGAATTTAGTTTCAAATCTGAAGTAACGGTCAATACCTTAAGAGATAAAATCAGTTTGCTTAATTCGCAACAATGGGCTGATGTGGAATATCAAGCGCAATTAGGTGCTGGAATTGCCTCTCCGACTCATCCGGTTTTAATTAATAATGGTTCTGGTTTTACCATACCTCAATATTTAGATCCAAATGGTTTGCAAACAGCAGCCAATACGAATTGGGTAAATGAAATTACAAATGATTCATTTTCGAGCAACACTGATTTTGGATATAGAAAAGGAACTGAAAACTTAAGTTTATACACTCAATTGAGTTATTCGGAAGATAATGGTGTACAGAGATATACCAATTATGACCGATTCAATGCGAGAGTAAATGCTTCGTATAAATTATTTAAGGATAGATTGACTATTGGTGAAAATTTCTTGTACTCTAAATTTAATGAGGTGAAAGCAAATGAATTTGAAAATTCCATTCTACAAAACCCATTGCTCCCGCTATATTCTAATCTTGGAGATTACGCCACCATAATAACTGGGGGTATGCAAGATAAACCAAACTCCGTAGCAAATTTATGGAGTAATAGAAAAAACGAACAAAAGAATCAAAGGTTTTTAGGAAATGCTTATTTAGATTTTAAAATTATTGAAGGATTGGTATTCAATACAACTTTAAATTTTGATAAAGGAACCTATAAATTTAACACGGCGACCCAAGCCTTTTCTGCTAATGGAACAATTCCTTCTGTATTTCAGAAAATCACTACTGATGATGTGGACAATGATTATCTAGCTACTATTTTTACTAATACTTTAAAATATGATAAAAGTTTTGGAAAACATAGGTTGTCATTATTAGGAGGTATAGAAAATTCAGCCAGAGAAGAAAATTTTCATAATAACCAAACTAATGGAGTTGATATTACTGATCCCTCAGGATATGTGATTAATGCTAATGCGCAATATAAAACATTAGTAGGAAAAGTGGAAACATTTAAGATTTCACAATTTGGTTCTGTAAAATATATTTTTGATGACCGATATATTGTATCGGGTACAGTAAGAAGAGACGGATCATCAAGGTTTGGAGAAAATAATAAATACGGTATTTTCCCATCAGCTTCGGTAGCTTGGAATGCTAAAAACGAGAAGTTTTTAACGGACAATAAGTACGTTTCTAATTTCAAATTAAGAGCATCTTGGGGTGTAAATGGAAATGATCAAATAGCCGATTACTCCTATCTTTCAAGTTATGTAGACAATACAGTTGGTAATGTAGTCGAGTTTTCAGATTACAACATTAGCGGAACAGGTATTGGTACTTCAGGTGGTGTTTTACAATCTCGTCAAGCTAATCCCGATCTTAAATGGGAGTCAACAGAACAATACAATGTAGGGTTTGATTTAGGTTTTTTAAATGAAAGAATCTCATTACAAACCGATTTCTATGTAAAAACTACCAATGATCTAATTTTAAGACCTATTGCTTTATCTATTAACGGAGAAAGTCAACCGCCATTAATTAATGCAGGTTCAGTTAGTAACAAAGGTTTTGAAGCGGTATTGAGTTACAAAAGTAATTCTAAAAATGATTTCAAATATGGGGTTGATTTTAATTTCTCAACCTATAAAAACAATGTAGAAAGTTTAGATACAGAGTCTAATTTTTTACTTAATGGTGTGTCAATAACTAAAAAAGGATCGCCAATAGCATCGTTTTACGGATTAATTGCTGACGGATTATTTAGAACTCCTGAAGAAGTTGCTGTTCACGCCGATCAACCCGGAAAAGCATTAGGTAAAATTAGATACCGAGATGTCAATCTTGACGGAAAAATTGACCAATTTGACAGAACAATCATTGGTAATCCACATCCTGATTTCATCTATGGAATAAACTTGTATTCTTCATACAAAGGATTCGATTTGACTTTTTATTTTGATGGTAAACAAGGAAATGATTTGTATAATGCACAGCGTTCAATAGGCGATTTTGATTATTTTAGTTTCAATCACAATACAAATACTTTAGACGCTTGGACACCAAGTAACGCAAATTCTAATATTCCTGCATTATCAACTTTAAATAGTAATAATGAATTACAACCTTCTAGTTATTTTGTTGAAGATGGTTCTTATGTCAGATTGAAAACAATAACAGTAGGATATAATTTTGATAATGATTTTACAAAAAAGTTAGGAATGAATAAATTGAGATTTTATCTAGTGGGACAAAATTTGTTTTCTCTAACTTCTTTCACGGGCTTTGACTATGAAGTTTCTGGTTTAAGTGCTGGAGGAATTGGTGTGGCAGGTTATGGAATTCCCCATACAAAATCGATGACTTTCGGAATTAATGCAAATTTTTAAAATAGTAAACATGAAAACAAAACTTAAAATAGCATTTACTTTAATGTTAAGCATGCAATTGCTTTCTTGCGTAAATGAGAGTGATTTAGATGTTAAGGAGAATTATGTGTTATCGGCAGATAATATTGACCCTGAACAATTAGTAATAGCTGCATATAGTGCATTAGATTATCGTTATAATACAGGTGAATTTAGAGACTTATGGCCTTTTGACCACGCCCCATCCAATTGGGCAACAAGTGACATACGTTGTGGCGACTCCTATAAAGGTGGTGGTGGAACTGGTGATAATCCAGGAGGAGGAATGCATCAACTGGAAACACACGATTTATTTCCTTCAAGTGAAAATGCATACAATGTTTGGAGAGCGATTTATTTTGGAATTAAAAGGGTTGATTCGGCTTTAAGGGCTATTAATACAATAGATGAAGCTAAATTTCCTAACAAGAAAGAAAGGATTGGAGAATTAAAAGTTTTAAGAGCTCATTTTTATTTTGAAGCCATTAAAAATTTTGGTTCTATAGTTTGGTATGATGAAAACACACCAATTGCTGATATTAATAAAATTCCAAATTCTTTTGATTTTAGTTTTATGTGGTCAAAAGTGGAAGGCGATTTAAACGATGCTATTGTTCTTTTACCAGATACACAAACAGAATTAGGTAGAGTTAACAAAGTAGTGGCTTATGCTTATTTATGCAAAGCACAAGTTTTTCAAAAAAAATGGACTGAGGCGATTGCAAGTGCAAACAATGTAATTAATTCTGGAAAATATGGATTAGTAACTGATATCGAAAAATTATATTCAATACCAAGTTATGGTAATCGTGAAAACATATTTGCAGTTCAATTTTCTATAAATGATGGTTCTCAATTTGGGAATTTAAATTTTGGGAATTTATTAAGTTCACCTGATAGTGCAGGGGATGATATTAAGCATCCGTATTTGAATGGAGATGATTTTGACAAACCTTCACAAAATTTAGTGAATGTATTTAAAGTTGGTTCCGATGGACTTCCACTATTTGACAGTTATAATAATGCTAATGTTACACCTACAGATATTGTAGATCCAAGATTGGATCACGTTATTGGTAGACCTGGAATTTCTTGGAAAGACTGGAAAGCACAACCTCAACAAACTACCTGGAGTAGAGATCCCGCAACTTACGGTTATTTTGAACCTAAGAAAAATATGATTTCTCCAAATTCAAACGGGTTGGCTTCAAATCCTACAGGGTTCCCTTGGGCATTAGGTAATTTAGACTTTCCTCTTATCAAATACAGTGATTTGCTGCTGTGGAAAGCGGAAGCTTTGATTGAATCTGGAACAAATGTTTCTGGAGGTGTTACCTTGATTAATGAAATTAGAAACAGGGCAAAAAATTCACCATATGTAAAAGATTTCAACAATCCATCTCAAAATGCAGCCAATTATTTAATAAATCTTTATCCTTTGAGTTTGTCGCAAGAAGCCGCAAGAAAAGCCCTTAGAATGGAAAGACGATTAGAATTGGCGAATGAAGGACACGGTTTTTTTGACCTAGTAAGATGGGGCATTGCTGAAACTTATGTCAACAACTATATTCAAGTTGAAAAAACACGTCGTACGTATTTGCAAAGTGCTTCATTGCAGTCTCACGAGCAATATTTACCAATACCTCAAATTGAAATTGATGCAAGTGCAGGGGTATATAAACAAAGAGCTGGATACTAATAAAAAACTAACCAAATATCAAAAAAATATGAAAACAATTCAAAATCAACTGTCTATTTATAAAATGGCATTAGCCTATATGATGATTATCTTTGCTATCTTCTCATGTGAAAAAGACGATAATTTTTCGGATAATGTTCCAGATTATACAGAATCTATTGTTCAATCTTTTAAAGTAGGATCTAAATATGCCGATATTAATCATACTATTGGTACTATTACAATGACATTACCATCTGGAACTGATTTGAAAAATGTTAAACCAGAAATTAGACTTCCAGAATCTGCTTCAGTAACACCAGCCTCAGGATCTACAGTAGATTTTAGTAATGGCCCAGTAACCTTTGAGGTAGTTTCAACGAATGGAGCTCATAGAACCTATACTGCTAGTATTGCAGCCTATGGTGATCCTAAGATATTATCATTCTCGATTGGGGATAAATTGGGTGTAATTGATGAGGCTAATAGAACCATTCAAATTGAGATTGGTAGTCAAGACGGTGATTTAAGTAATTTAGCCCCTTCATTTGTAATTGCTGAAGGAACAACTGTAGATGTTGCTTCTGGTGTTGCCAGAAATTTTACATCTCCAAAAGTGTATACTATTTTATCAAACAATGGATACACAGCGAAACAATATACGGTATCTGTTACCCAAATACAAGCACCTAGAATTGATTCATTTGTTATTAATGGCGCAGTTGGTATTATTGATAATGCTGCAAATTCAATTGTTGTTATTTTGCCACCAGGAACCAATTTAACGAATCTTGCCCCAGTTATTACGTTGCCTGAAGAGCAAACTGTAACCCCTTCTTCTGGAGCCGCACAAAACTTCAGTAATGGTTCAGTTACTTACACTGTTAAGAACAAAGAAAACCTTACAAAGGTTTATAATGTAAAAGTTGAATCAATTGCAGCAACAAAATATGCCTTTTTGGGGTTAGAAGATGATATAAGTTCATTAGTTGATGATGATGCAAAAGCTGCTGCAACTTGGATGCAAAGTACCTATGGTGCAGATTTTAAATACATTAAAATTGCAAATATTTCAGCACTAAATATTGGTGATGTAAAAGTTGCCATGTTGTATTATTTAACTCCAAAAGAAAATCAAGGTTTTTCAGCTACTTCTAATGATGTTTCTACTATGTTGCCAGCTGGTTTACGACCAGGCGGTTCACAAGCTCAAGTGCTTAAATCTTGGGTAAAAGGAGGAGGAGACATGCTTATCGCTGGTGATCCTAGTCCATTTATATTCTCTTTAGGAAGAGTTCCTGCGAGTTTTGGAGCTTCAAGAGCGCCAGGAAATTATGTTTTTTCTGAATTTGGTTGTGCCTCTGAAACCGGATGTTACGACACAGGAAAGCCTTCAGATGATATCTGGGGATTGGGTATGAGAGATGGAAATAATTCTGGTGACAGACGTAATGATGCCATTTTTGATGGTTTAACATTTGAAGGAGGAGCAGGTAATGAATACTTACCATTACAGAATAGCGCCAATAGAGAAGTAAGATTAATTTGGTGGCAACACTTTGACGGAATTCTTAACCCAAGCTGTTGTGGTTCCGATGCTGCTTTACAATTTGAAAGAACTTTGACTGCAGTAAAATATGGTACTTTAAGACATATTGGTGATGCTTTCGGATATGGTGCAGTTGAGTTTAAAAGAACGGATTTGACTAATAATGCTGCATTCGATTCTCAAATACCAACAGATTATAAAGGGCATATTTTTACCATTTCTAATACAATTGTAGGTTATGAATGGAATTCAAACGGAACTACAAATGATTATCAAAATAATATAAAAGTTTTTACCAAGAATATCCTTGATCATTTATATAATTTAAATAATGATTAGTGATTTTTAAAGAAAGTTTTAATTTAAAAAAATGAAAAATGAAAAATAAAATAAAAAATATGTTTCACTTAAAGTATGTATTGTTGCTAGTAATAGCAACAATCACATACTCCTGTGAGGAACGTCTAAATTATGACGATCAACTGACAAGTACGTTGAATATAATTGAGTCAGTAAAAATAGGACAAACAAGTGCTTCGATAGATAATTTATCTGGAGTTGTTAATTTTGTTTTGCCATCTGAAACCAATTTAGCTTCAGTTGTATTAGATATTAAAACGCCAGAAGGTGTGACTATTATTCCTGCATCAGGAACAACAGTTGATTTAACGAAACCTCTTGAAGTAACTGCTATGTCAGGAGGTAAAACCAGACATTATATTATTAATGCACGTGTGCTGCCAAATCGGATAGCATTTGTTAGTGATGCAACATCAATTGATAATATTGTTGACGAAGACGTAAAAGCTGCTGCTCAATGGGCTAAAGACACTTACGGAAGTAGATTTGTTTTTATTCCCTTCTCAGAATTAACTATTAATTCTTTGAAGACTGTTAATGTTGTTTTCTTTTTTTACGATACAGAAGGAACTTCAGCTTTGCCGAAAGAAAGTATAGATAAAAAGAATATATTGATTCAATATGTTGTTGAAGGAGGTAAAATGCTTTTAGGAGGAATGGCAACCAGTTATGCAGAAGTAATTGGACGTGATAAAAGTGGTCTTTTAACAATAAAAGGAAATGGTATTGGCTTTGTGGATGGTGGTACTTGGAGTATTGATGGAGGTGTTAATTTTCAAAATGATCAAAGAAATAGTCCTATTTATAACTTTACTCAAGTAATTTCTACTGATTCTAATGGGTATTTCCCGGTAATTAACGGTGGATATAAAGAAGACCATAATAATTTGTGGGATTTAGGATCATTGTTAGGGCCAGGTCATCAAAAAGGTCAATTTGCAGAATTTGAAAACCTTTATGGAGGTAAAGTGCTTGCTGTTTGGAGTGGTGTTGGTGATGAATGTTGTCCAGGTATCATTGAGTTTAAGTCTAATTCAGTTTATGCAGGAACTATTATAGCAATAGGCATAGGTGGTATGGAATGGGCCATGAATGACGGAAGAACCAATGCACATGCATCTAATATACAAGGAATATATAGAAATTCGATTGATTATTTAGGTACAAAATAATAATTTGTTTAGCTTGTGGTTTTATTGGGCAGGTTTTCCTGCCCTTTAATTTATTTAATTTATCAAAAAATGGAAAAAAAATATTCTTTAAGTGCGGTTTGTTTTGGAGAGGTTTTATGGGATATTTTTCCTACGCATAAAAAAATTGGGGGAGCACCATTAAATGTAGCTTTAAGAATGAATTCTATGGGAGTAGAAACGACTATGATAAGTCGTGTTGGGGATGATGAAAATGGAAAAAACATATTATCTTTTTTAAACGACCACGAGGTTACCACCGATTTAATTCAAATGACTGAGGAGTATAAAACGGGAGCGGTTCATGTAATGATTAATGAAAAGGGAAATGCCTCCTACGATATTTTATATCCATCAGCTTGGGACAAGATCATAGAAACAGAAATGATGGAAAAAGTAACTGCTGAAGCGGATGTTTTTGTATTTGGAAGTTTAGCATGTAGGGATGAGGTTACTCGGACAACTTTGAACAAACTTTTAGGGAAAGCAAAGTATAGAGTTTTCGATGTAAATCTAAGAGCCCCTTATTATACTACCGATGTACTAAATGAACTGATGTTAAAAGCGAATTTTATTAAGTTGAATGATGAAGAGTTACGTGAAATAAGTAGCGAATTAGGGTCGCCATACAATTCATTTGAACAAAATATTAAATTTATTGCTGAAAAGACAAATACAAAACAGGTTTGCGTTACCAAGGGGGAATTTGGAGCTGTTTTGTACCATAATGATAAATTTTATTATAATAGTGGTTATTTTATAAAAGTAGTAGACACCGTTGGTGCTGGGGATTCCTTTTTAGCTTCATTAATAATAAGATTACTAAGAGGGAAATCACCTCAAAAATCATTAAATTATGCTTGTGCAATTGGTGCTTTAGTGGCAGGACAAGAAGGAGCTAATCCAAAAATTTTTGAAAAGGTAATTAGTGATTATATGAAAATTAAAAAAAAAGTATAAAAAAATAGTTTGTGATTCTATTAACCCGTTGGGTGTAGACACTATCCAAAAAAGTGTGTAAGTTAAAAATATAGGGGTTTGACTTTTTAATTAAAGCTGAACTCTTTTTTCAAATATAGTTAAGAACTGGTTGAGGATTAATCTCCAGTTTTGGATTGGCATCGACCATTTTTTGGTAGCTTCTCTTAAAGCCAAATATACAGATTTTAAAACAGCTTCATCCGTTGGGAATGATAATTTGTTTTTAGTGTATTTTCTAATTTTACCATTGAGATTTTCAATCAAATTTGTGGTGTAAATTATCTTTCTGATTTCTACAGAAAAGTCAAAGAATACGGTAAGTTACTCCCAATTTTCTTCCCAGGATTTTATAGCTTATGGATATTTATGATTCCATTTTTTAGAAAAATCTTCTAATGATGCTTTGGCAGCTTCCTTAGTTGGAGCGTTGTAAATAAGCTTCATATCTGCTGAAAATTCCTTTTTATCTTTCCAAACCACTTACCGAGCCGAGTTCCTGATTTGGTGTACCACACAGATTTGAGTTTGGGATTCTGGGAATACATTTTTAATGGTTTGAGTAAAACCATTTAAGTTGTCAGTGGCTGTAATTAGTATATCTTCAACCCCTCTAGCTTTTAAATCCGTTAAAACACCAAGCCAAAAACTAGCACTTTCATTCTTGCCTAATCACATTCCGAGTACTTCTTTTTTGCCTTCTCGGTTGAGTCCAATGGCTAAATAGATGGTTTTGTTGATTATTTTTGAGTTTTCACGAACTTTAAAAACAATGCCGTCCATCCAAACTATTAGATAAACAGCTTCCGAAGGTCTGTTTTGCCAAGCAATAATATCACTGGAAACAGTGTCGGTTATTCTGGAGATAGTACTGGTGGAAACCTCAAAATTATAGACTTCTCTGATTTGCTCTTCGATGTCGCTATTGCTCATTCCTTTGGCATAAAGAGATATAATTACGTGCTCTAAACCATCGAGCATATTTTGTCTTTTTGGAACAATTAGGGGATTAAAAGTAGCATCTCGATCTCTTGGAACTTGAATCTCGGATTCTCCAAATGAGGTTTTTATTTTCTTGTTCGAAAAACCATTGCGAGCATTGGATTTAGTAGTTTTCTCGTGCTTTTCATACCCTAAATGGGCATCTAATTCACCTTGGAGCATTTTCTCAATTCCTCGCTTTTGTAGTTGGGCTAAAAAGCCATAAAGGTCTTCGCCTGTTTTGAATTGCTTCAAAAATTCATCGGATAATAAATCTTCCTTTTTCATAAAATGTGTAAATATTAAAATTAAGTAAAAAAAGTAATTGATTGTCCGTTTTTAGTCATAATCCTGTAATACTTGCTATTACTAGCCTATCGAATAATTTTTCCTCAAAATACCGTCTGTTAAGCTTGTAAACGAACTCGTTTAGGTATAA
>NZ_JASCRU010000038.1:0-20101 GCF_030010285.1 Flavobacterium sp. XS2P24 | reverse complement strand
ATTATACCTAAACGAGTTCGTTTACAAGCTTAACAGACGGTATTTTGAGGAAAAATTATTCGATAGGCTAGTAATAGCAAGTATTACAGGATTATGATTAAAAACGGACAATCAAAAATTTTTAATCTAATGGCTATTAAGTTCTTAAAGAAGTATTATATTATTCAATTATCAACCGACACCCTTTAAATTTTTCCATTTTAATTATTATGAATTTAGGTACAGTTATTAAAGATATCAGAAAGCAAAAAGGGCAAACTCAAACGGAGTTTGCGTTATCTTGTGGTATAACCCAAACATATTTATCTCAAATTGAAAACAATAGTAAAGAGCCAAATTTATCAACTTTAAAAGTGATAAGTTTAAATCTTGATATTCCATTACCTATCCTGTTTTTTATGTCACTTAATGAAGAAGACATTTCTCCTGAAAAAAGAAAAGCATTTGAGATTATAAATCCATCTGTTAAATCATTAATAAATGAGTTCTTTAGAGTATAGAAATAAATTGTTTCTACCATCAATAATTGGAGAAACAAAAAATGATCTTGATAAAATTATACAAGAAATAGATGCTCATTACAATGAATGGGTTGAACAAAAAATTGACAAAAAAACTGGGCAATTTAAAACCTATTTAGACGGAACTATTAAGGAAAGAGTTATTCGTCCATCAAAAACAAAATTGAAGTTAATACAATCAAAAATTAAAGATAGAATTCTTTCTGATATAGAATTGCCAAGCAATGTGCACGGTGGAGTAAAAAAGAAAAGTAACATTACAAACGCAAAACCACATCAAGGAAAAAAGTATGTATTTACAACTGATTTGAAAGATTTTTATCCTTCAATAAAATCAAAAAAAATTCATAACACATTCATTGAATTAGGTTTTAACAAACAATTTGCTTTTTATATTACAAAATTGACAACTTGGAAAGGCGAATTACCTCAAGGCACACCTACAAGTACTCATATTTCTAATATTATTTTTCTAGAAACAGATTATAAACTAATAAAAATCTGTGAAGAAAATGATATAACTTATACTAGATACATTGACGATTTAACATTTTCTTCTCAAAAAGATTTTCAAGATTTAATACCAATATTTTTAAAAATTGTTCAAGAAAGTGGTTTGAAAATAAGTAGAAGAAAAACAAATTATGAAGGAAATCAAAATGTAACCGGAATAAATATCTTTCTAAATAAAATAGACGCACCGGAAAAAATTATACTGAAAGCAAAAGAAGAAGAAAATTCAGAAAAGAAAATAAAACCTTTTGGGAATTATTTGAATAACATACGAAAAACCAATAATCAATTTAATACTCGCAAATAATTTAATTATAAGTAATTGTATGGAATTTTTTTTTTAGGATTGTTTTATAAAAATCCTATGCAGCTAATATCCCCAATCGTTATGAGATACTGGTAAATTATTCAACTCTTCTTTGTATAATCTCCATTTTGGTAAAAATTGGTTCATATACCCAATGAATTTATCGTTGTGATTTCTCTCCAATAAATGAATTAATTCGTGAACGATTATATATTCTAGACAAATGATTGGTTTTTTTGACAACTCCAAATTAAGCCAAATTCTCTTTTCTTCAATGTTACAAGTACCCCACTTGGTTCTCATTTGTTTTACTCCCCAATCGTTTGTTTTGACACCAATTAAATTTTCCCATTTAGTAATTAATTCCGGAATGACCTTTTTTAATTGATTGCGATGCCATTCTCTCATAATTCGCCCTTTGTCTTCTGTTGAAGTTTTTGGTCTAACGAAAAGATGGATTGTTTTTGTTCCTTTTATTTCTACTTTGTTAAAACCTTTATGTACAATAACATTCAACATATATCTTTTGCCAAATAAATAATGACTTTCACCTGAAATAAATTCTCTTGGTGTTTCTCTTGGTTGAGTATTGAAGTTTTTTATGTGCTTTTTTATCCACCCAATTTTAGAAATAGCGAATAAACGCATTACTTCGCTATCCGTTTTCTCTGGTGCAGACAACCGAATTCTACCCATTGGCGGATAAACTGCCAAGTGCATATTCTTGATGTCTTTACGGACAATATCAATAGTAAGATTAGCTACAGAAATCTTTTCCATATTAATATTCATTTTGAGCTTTTACTATTTGCATCAGTTCTTCGGTTTTACTATCGTCTTTTATAATTTCATTGATAGCAATACGCAGTTTCTTTTCTTTTAAACCTCCATCTCTCCAGCCGTCAAGTTTGTTGCTTTTGATTACGTTATCAATCGCTAAAGCGAGTATTTCATCATTATTTAAATTATCAAATAAGTTTCTTTTTGCAATTGAATTTAAAGATATTGGATAATCGGTTTTACCCATTGGATTAGAAACGTCACTAGCTAATTGTTTGATTTTTTCTAAATATTCCTGATATGCAATTGTTTCTTCCTTACGTTGCTTTATGAGTTCATCTAACAACTTAGACATTTTCTCATAATACTTTGGATTGGTCTGTGTTTCTTCAATTATAACCTTTCTTACATTGTTTTCAATCGTTTCGGCAACAGCTTCCTTACTTCTTTTATTTCCATAAGGTTCTGGTGGTTCACTAACGTGTAAAATTAAATCAACTAGGGATTTATTTTCAAAGTCGGATATTTTTTTACTGCTTTTTGCATCTAAATACATATCCATTAATTGGCGCATTCCTGGTTCAAATCTTTTTAAATCTACATAATCACCACTTGCTTGTTTTATGGTTTCTCGAAGGTCAGAATAGAATTGTACTTGTTGTTTTATTTTATCTGCTTCTTGTTCTGTATAACCAATTTTGTGCATTTCGTTAGCAATATTTGCATACGCTCTGATTAATGCCACTACTGATTTATAAAGTGTTACTCTTCGTTCTTCTGTTTCTTTAATATCTTCTGGATTTTCGGTATTGCCACAAAAATATCTTATAAAACTTGGTTCGTCTTGTGGATGGACAGGTTCGCACAATGCAATAACTGTTTCTAAAGCATTTTCTAATCGGTCTTTGCTTACTTCGTATCTGTCGGACAATAATCCTTTTACATCGTCTAAATCATATTCGTCGAATGCTCCTGAAGTGTAATCTGTAATTGATCGTTGTAAACTTTTGAATAAATCTTTATAATCTACAATATACCCGTATTCCTTGTCTTCATTATCTACACGATTTACACGGCAAATAGCTTGAAATAAGCCGTGGTCTTGCATTGATTTGTCAATATAAAGATAAGTAGCTGATGGCGCATCAAAGCCAGTTAAAAGCTTATCTACAACAATCAACAATTTCATTTTAGCAGGTTCTTTTATGAACTGCGTTTTTGCTTGGTCTTCAAAATCTTCTGTTGTTTTTCCATTCAACATTTTTTGATAGACTTCATATTTCAATAATTTTTCTGTTGGTGTACTTTCTCCGGTTTCTTCGCCTTTTGTATCTCCGTGATGTGGATTATAAGAAGTTATTATTGCACATTCTTTGAAACCTGCATTTTGAAAAATCTCATAATATTTACAAGCATTGTACACACTACTTGATACCAACATTGCATTTCCTTCTCCTGTTGATAATCTTGGTTTTATTTTGAAATCTTTAACTATATCAAATACTATTTTTTCTAATCGAGATTTAGAACCCAATACTTTTTGCATTGTTCCCCATTTTCTTTTTAGATCTATTTTGGCATTGTCTGTTAAACCTTTTGTTTCTGCATCAAACCAATCGTCTATACTTTGTTGGTCGGTTACAAATTGTTCTACATCACGAGCTTCATATAATAAATCCAACACTACACCATCAGCAACTGCTTCATCAAATTTATAGGGTTCGCCAATGTATGGTCCGAAAACTTCTATACTTTTTTGTTTGTCTTTTTTGAGCAATGGCGTTCCCGTAAAACCAATAAATAGCGCCTCTGGTAACAATAATTTCATTGCATCGTGCAACTTTCCTGATTGTGTTCTATGGCATTCATCTACAAAAACATAGATATTTCCTTTGGCTCTAAAATCAGAAGGTAAACTCTTTTTTAATTCTTCGATATAGCCATCAAAATCTCCTTCTTCTGAATTTCTACCAAATTTATGTACCAAACTAGCAATCAACCAAGGACTGGTATTATTCAATTTACTGATTAAATCCTTACCGCTTTTTGTTCTATATATATTTTCTTCAACACCTAAAAACAATTTCTCTATCTGATCATCAAGTTCTTCACGGTCTGTTATGATAAGAATTCTACTGTTGTCAATATTTTCTCTAATCCATTTGGTAAGCCATACCATTGTTAAGCTTTTTCCACTTCCTTGTGTATGCCAAATGATGCCGCCTTGTTTAGAATGAACATTTTTATGAGCTGCCTTGATACCAAAAAATTGATTTGGACGACATAGTTTTTTTGTTCCTTTATCAAATACCACAAAATCGTGTATCAGTTCGAGAAAACGGTCTTTCTGACACATCAAATACAAATGTTTGTCTATGGCGTATTCAAATTTTTTATCTGTTTCTTCTTTCCACTGCAAATAGTATTTTTCGGTAGTTTCAATGGTTCCGTAACGTAAGCCTTGCGTATCATTTCCTGCTAACACGTATTGCATTGTAGAAAAAAACTTCTGGATAAACATTGGTTTTTGATTATCCAAGTTCTGACGAATACCCCATTCAACACCTTTACGGCTGTTTTTTAATTCTATAATTCCTAAAGCAATTCCATTTACATAAATAACAATATCCGGTCTTTTTGAGTGTTGTCCTGTTACAGTAACTTCTTCGGCTATTGCAAAATTATTTTTGTGCGGTGCTGCCCAATTGATAAACCAAGCACGTTCTTTTTGTTCTCCTAATTCTTCTCGAACTGCTACGCCATAACGAAGTAATTTATAGACTTCTTTATTGGCATCATATAGACCGCTAGAAACATTTGTTGCTGCTTTGACTAATTCCAAAACGGCTTTATTAGCAACAATTGTCGAATATCCTTGTGAATTAATTAGAAAGTCTAATAGTAAATTTTCCTCTACAGGCAACGATCTTGGTTTCTCTTCCCAATTTCCTAAATAGGTGTATTGCAACTCATTTTTAAAAAGTTGAATAATTCTGTTTTGACTTTCACGTTCTGATTTGCCTATGTTATTCATATTATAACTTATTAAATTCTGTACAAATCTTTTTTAAAGTGGAAATTAAACTAGCTTCTGTAAATTTAGAAGCCATAAAATATTTATTATCTGCATCAAAATTAATTTTATTACCTGCTAAAACAGTCTTTACCTCAGTACCGTAATTTTCAATATTTCTATCTCCTTTAGACTTTAAAAAATATATAACATATTTATTCTTATCAGTTATCTTATATATTTCCAATTGGTAATAAATTTTATTATGACACCATTCTTTTAATACCAGGCCGGAATAATCATCACTACTTTTTATTTCGTGTTGATAAATTTTAGTAAAAGGTAGAAAATTCACTTCTTGATTTTGGAAGTGTTTATGGTAAAGGTTGTATGTGAACATTTCCCTATGACGATGGTTGAGCTGCTTGTGCATCAAAAGCTTTATATCATCATCAGAATAAAAACTAATAAAACCTTGAGAACAATATCTTATTAAATTGGCATTTTCAACAAATTGTTTTCTCCAATCATCAGGTACATTTTTACAAATATCTTTTAATGATTTTTTGATATCAGTACTAAAAAATTTTTCATCATCAAGAACTAGCTTTACATAATTTCTTTTATTCTTCCAATCTGTTTTTTCTGGCTCGTTTGCTGTTAATGGTGGCAATCTTAATAGTCGTTTCCAGCTATAATCTCTTGGGTTTTTTTTAGTACTTAAAAAATTATATCGATTGTAAGTGGTAGAAATTAAATAATCGCCTTTTGTTAGAACAGCTCTTTCCAAATGAAAATCTTTGTTTGTTTCTGTTCCTAGTATATCAAAAAGTGTTTTTGATTTATTGGAATATTTTTTAAATGAATTAAAGAAATCTAAATCTTGATCAACTGTCCAATTTAAGTCATTCGTAGTTTCGTAATAATCTAAAATTCCTGAATATTCTAAAACAAAACTAATTTGACCAGAAAAATATGAATTCTGCTCAATAGTTTCAATTTCGTTTTTCCAAAGTTCTGATTTTTTTATAACTATGGCTTTTATTTGTTCTTCTTGAACTTGTCTTCCATAAAAGAAATCAATTTTTTTACTTCTTGAAACTAGAAAGTTTATAATGTCATTACTGTGAGGTAATAATTTTTCAATTGATTTTATCGCATTCTGTACTTCGGCAGCACCATCAATGTTAGTGTTTTCAGTTAAATTATAAACTACTCGCATCCATTGATGTAATCCAGATTTATCATTCTTGTTTACAATCAGAAATTTTAAATACGAATGAAATTGCACAATTTCTGGCAACTTAAAATCAAATGATAATGCCTTTTCAAAGAATTTATTTTCGTCGAAATAAAAAGAATTATCAAGTAGTTTTTTGACTTTATTATTTCCATTTTCTAGTGCATCTAAAGCAGCGATTAAATAGTTAATCATTTTTTTTGATAACACTTTAAAGCTTTGGTATTTGTAAAATGAAATATTATCAGAATAATCTACTTGCTTTCTTGCTGTAAAAGTTCCCAATAAATACTCTAATATATCTAATGAACTTGCATCACAATATATAGCGTTTTGATTTGTAACAATTACTCTAATAAAATTCATCAACTCATCATCATAAGTATTAGGATCTCCCTTTAACTTTCGATAATTCCAAAAAAGATTAGTCCAAGAAGTATCAATTTTAAAAGAAAAATATTCTTTAGTAGTTACCGGTTTATTGATTTTATTGAACGTTAATTGATATGGCTTGTCCATTTCCCATTTTTGAGCACCAATGTGTTGTTCAAATTTGGCTTTAAAATTTTCATATTTAGTTAAGGTCTTACCTCTCGAATTCATTTTTATATATAAATCCTCTGTCAAGTTAAACTCACCAAGATCAAGATATAAAAATGTAATTATTGGATTATTTACATTTACCAATCTATCATAAAAATGTTTGCTTTTACTGAATTTTTCGTGAATAGCATCAATCATTGTAAGCATTGATTGAATTGTGGGGTCATTCTCCCACGAAAGGAAAAACCAGCCACAATCTTTTATAGTTTTTGACAAACTATTTTTAGCATTTTTATCTGAACTTAATAATTTGTCAAAATCTATTTTATTGTTTAGCAAAGCATCGCAAAACTCTGACGAACTTGTTCTTGTTAAATAAGTAAACTTTGATTTGTTTTCTAATGAAATTACTTCTTTAAACTCATTAAAATTATCTGAAAGTATAGATAGATACCAGTGTAATAGAAACAAAGTAGTTAAACGCTGCTGACCATCTAATGGAATGAACTTTTCAACCTCTTTTTCTAACTCTGTGCTACCATAAACAAAATCTAAATCTCTGTTAGGTATATCTTCATCGAGGTATTCAAACAACGCTTGTAAAAATAATTCTCTGACCTCAAAAGATGATTTTCTTCCTTGTGCATAGTCTCGCTGAATAATCGGTATTTCAAGACTGTACTTTTTATTTGTAAATAATTGATAAAACGATAGTCTTTTGCCTTCTAAATTCTTTTCGGATGTACTCATTTTTCTATACTTTTTTAGTCAAATAATTTCTCAAGACTTCTTTCATTGTTTCTAGATAATCATTTGCATCATTTTGTGTCCAATTTAAGTTGTTGTCAGAATGCTTTGTGTAATATTTGAGGAACACATTTTTTGTACAAATAGGCACAAATATTCCCTGCTTGTCATTTTCTATTATTTTTTTTCTTTTAATAAAAAACATAGCATTTCCATACCCTCTGTTGGTTTCTTCATCCAATAATGCCAAGTTAGATATGTTATCATTTTCTAAAAAATCTTTTACAGAATGTAAGTTAATTATATCGTCGTAAACTGACTGAAATAATTCATCGCTTACTTTATCTGCATCTAAAATTTTGATTAGCTTTTTACAGATGTCTTTTTTCTCTGTTAGCAATGTTTCTATTTTTTCGAGTTGAATTTCTTTTAATGTGAGCGTATTCAATAGCATATCCGAATACCCGTTTATACCCGTATAAAATTCTACAAGGTCTAATGCCCACGATTTTCTGTCTACTGGATTTATAGTTCTATCTGCTTGTGAGTTTATGTGTTCGATATCCCAATTTTGAGATTTGTATTTATCGAATGGAAAACGCATATCTGCCTCGACAGTTGAAATGATAGTTTGGATGTTAAAAAGCAATAAGACCATTTTTATTTCTTTATTGCTACTACCATAATCTAATTCTTCTAACTGAATGTTGGCTAATTTTAATTTGATAAGGTCTTTTAAATACTTTTTGAACAACAGTTTTGTTTGCGTGTCTGATGTCTTTTTCAAGGTATTGATGTCCGTATTGTATTCTATTAAAAAACCAATTAAATGGTATAAATCTCTGTTGTTATACCATTCTTCAAGCGTAAGAAAATATTTTTTTACGTTTAACCACAAACTATCGATGTTGAGTTTTCCTTTATTATTCGTAATACTTTCTTTAAAACTATTTTGAAACTTGTTGAATGTAAAATAATCTTCGTTATCTTTTTTCTTATCATACATTAAATCAAATATATATTCAATACGGTTTTCATATTTTATCTCATTTTTAGAACTGTATATAAAATACCAAAAAGAATTGTTTTGTAATTTTTTTTCAATTTGATCCCATTCTGATGCTATTTGCAATTGTTTTAAATCGTGCTTTGTTTCAAAATTGTCCTTTTGCAAAAACAAAGCCTTTACCAATTCGGCATTTGTTAATGGAATTTTACCATCGTTTATCCTTGTGAAAATATCTATGGTATTAGTACTTTCGTCATCAACTTCGTACCAAATTACTTTAGTGTTGTTTAATAAAACACTTTCGAAATTACCTATAAAATTTATTTTATCTGAAAACCAAGTCTTTATAGTTTCAAAAGCTTCGTATATAAAATAGTAATCTATATTTTCGTCTTTATCTTCTTTTTTAATGTCTAGTAAAAAGCTTTTACTATTTCCTCTTGTGGCATATTCTAACGAAAAAATTGGACCTTTACTGTCTTCTGCTAATCGTTTGTTAAAATAACTTAGAATGATGTAAATAGTTGTAAGACGTTGCTGCCCATCAATAAGTTCCCACGGATTTCCGTCAATATTTTCTGTTTTGGTTACTACAATAGGTTGTAAACAATAAAACTCATCGGTTTTTGGGTTGCTATTTCTAAAATCCCAAATGTCATTTAGAAGTGCTTTTACTTGGCTTTCTGTCCAGCGATAACCACGTTGATAGGATGGAATATAAAAATTTTCGGTAAGTAACTCGTAGATAGATTTGAGCTTTAAAATGTTATTATTTGTCATATTCTAATGTTTTTATATTTTAAACCAATCGTGTTTTACCAGTTAATAACTCCTGCATCATTCCTTGTTTTACTTTTTTAGCTTTATCGATTTTGATTTCTAATTGCTCGATTTCTACGTCCATATCGGATAAAATAGTGGCGATACGAATTTGTTCTTTTATGTTATTTGGTACTGATATTTTTATATTACCAAGTGAACTTCTTGAAATTCGTTTATGTGTTGTACCTCCAACTCTTTCTGTTACCTTCTGAAACCATTCTGATGTTGAAAATATATATAGCAAAAAAATGCGGTTAGCTATTTCATTTCTGGGTCTAAAAATAGTTACATCAACAGATGTTATAACTTTATCTTCTCCAATATTAGGTAATATACAAGCTCTTCCAGCTGGGTCAGCTAATCGGCAAATAAGTAAATCGCCTTCAACCAAAGGTTTACAGCTTAATTCAAGGAATGATTTTTCTGAAATATATTTTTTATAATTTTTTTCAACATATTTTCCAATTCCTATATTCCCTGTTTGAATTAGTCGCACGCCATTATTAATTATATGTTCGGACTCAACCCAATCTCCATCGTCAAAAAGTTCTTTTTTATTTTCTGCTAACTCTATAATTGATTTCTCCGACCAATCTTCTTTTGGCTGTAACAATTCTTGCAATGCTCCTTGTTTTATCAAGTTTTTTTTTGCGAGTAGTTTTTCGAGGTTAGTTATCCAATTATCAGTATTTGAAAGTGCTGTTGCTATTAGGGTTTTTTCTTCTAAAGTTGGAGGTAATGGAATTTTATAAGATGCTAAATTTTTATTAGTAATTTGATTTATTGTCGCACCAAGGTTTTCATCAATTTGTTTTTGGATAATATTAGATTGAAAATTATAAAATACTATTTTAGAAAATTCTGTTCTATAAATAGCCATAAAAGCTCCAAAAGCAGAACCTTTTGTTTTTTTATCAATTAAAGCACTTTTTCCTATTAAATGTTTACTACCATTTCTAACACATATTAGGATATCGTTTTCTTTGACAAAAACTCTTTCTGGTAATTCCATTTTAACAAATACATTGTTTTCAAAAGCAAGTTTATTATTTTGAACATTTGAAGATCTTAACACTAAAGTACCATAATCTTTTACATCATTAGGACTATAAGTTAAACCTATTATACATTCGCCTATTTTTCCCAACGATTTCACTTCCCAATCACTTGGAATTAAACCTATTTCGGTTTGTTGGTATTTTTCTTCTACTAATTCCATAATTTATAAAGCATCAATTTCGTTGCAAATGGTGTTTATATGGTCTATGCCATATAGTAATGCAGCTTCGTCTATTTGCATCCACTGAAATAGTTGAATAATCAGGTTGTAATGTTGGCGTGCATAGGTAGTGTCTTTTACAGAATGTGCAGGTAAAAAACAAATAGGTTCGTGGTGTGCAATGCGGTTGCGGAGGTCGTTTATCAATGCTAGTTGGTTGAAAATGTAAGTATGATTGTAATTAAACCCAATTGATGAAACTGGTTTTGAAGGAAATACATCGAGTAAGGTATTTCCTGCTGCTCTATATTGTCTATCAACAAACATATATCTCCAAAAACCAAAGTGTAATTCGGCAACTAATTTAAAGTGAGTATAGGAGGCATTTAAACTTGTAACTGCACTAGTTATTATTCCCCTTGTATTTCTATTTTGATAATTATCAAAAAAACCGCCGACAGCTGCGGCATTTCGTAACCAATGGTTTCCGTGAATTGCGGTATAATGTTTGTCTATTTCATTTCGTAATGCTACTTCAAAACAGCTTAAAACAGTAAACATTTCTTGCGAGAGTTGTAAATTTTTACGGTACAGTGTCATTGCCTTTCGAGTGTTACCACCACAAGCGGTTCTGTAGCGTCCTAAACGTGCTGGAGTGATTACTTTTTCGAATTCAGAATATCTCATTTTAAAAAATATTTGTTTTTTGTATAAATGTGTTGTATATTTGCATTATATTATTCCCGGATGCCGCTGAAGCAATTCAAGTTTCCGGGTTCTGTTTTTTTATAAAGTACCGTTTTTAGTTTTTACTTTAAACATTATCGATATTCTTATTCCCAGTTGTCCCTGAATTAATTCATACCTCTGGGTTTCGTTTTTTAATTCCATACCAATCCCATCTTTTGTAAATGTGCTGCAACTTTCAGCTCTTGCTCTTGCGTGCTTTTGTTTAGCTCGTCTAAAGTGTTTTCATAGCGTTCTGCCAGTTCTTTTACTCTGCCCGTTAATCGTTGTGAAATAGCATCAATTTCTGTTTGTATTCTTGCTTTTATAGCTGTTAACCATTTGTCATCAACAACCAAAGTTTTTACATCGGCTTGGGTAAGCTCGTAGTATTTTTTTAGTGTTTGTTCGTCTAATTTGATTTCCAATACTTTTATTTCTTTTTTCAAAAGGGTTTCTTTTTCTAAAAGCAATAACACTTTTTCAAGTAAGACAACCGTTTCTTTTTCGGTTGGATCTTTCTTGATTTCTTTGAGCAGTTTTGTCGCTGTGGCTTTGGTTATTTTGTTACTGTCGTTGGTTGCATCAACAAGCAATCCTTCGTCGGCTGTATACTCTTCAGTGATTTCTGTAATTTCTATTTGGGTTAGTTCTAATTCAGCTTGTTTTATTTGTACTGCCAATTGTTCTCTAGTTAGGTATCTATTGATTACAAACTCTTTTGGAATTAAATCGCAAGTCCAACCTTTGTCTACTTCTTTGCCTTTGGCATTTTTTTCAATAACTCTACGAACCTTAGCATTCCAACCATCTTCAACGACCATATACACATCATCTTTCATTGTTTCGTTCCAATAGTCTAAAAGGTGTTGGTAAATAGTATAGTTATCTACTAATGCTTTGCCTTTATAGTCATTTAACAATGATTCTGAAAGCTTATTTATGAATTTTTTGGGTGCTGTTTCGCTGATTATATCCGTTAATGAAGCATAGATTTTGTTTTTCCAAATGTCATAGGTTTTTTCGAGTAGTTCGCTGTATGACTTGAACTCTGGGTGTGAAAAAATAGTTTCTTTTATTTCGGAATGGTCGATAGTTAGTTGCAAATAATTATCGGAATACTTTTTGAATAGCGCTTTTTGCAAATTGGGATAAACTTCCCAAAATGGCTGTAGTTCTGCTATGTCACGATTTGGAATTCCTCCATTTAAGTGCGCAAAAAGGTCTTGAATATCTTCGGTTTCCTGTGTGTCGATGTAACGAGGAATGTTTAGATTGTATTCGTTTTTTTCTATTTCCTCAAAAGTCACGAACCTTGCAAACTTATTCGTTTCTTTTTGGAAATTGAACACATCTACAATTTTGTGAATGTCTTGTTCTCTTAAACGGTTTTTGTTACCGTCTTTGATATATCCTTTGGAAGCATCAATCATAAAAATACCCTTTCTGCTCTCGGTGTTTTCTTTGTCAATCACGATTAGACAAGCTGGAATTCCAGTACCATAAAACAAGTTGGCAGGTAAACCAACAATGCCTTTGATATATTTTCTTTCGATGATATTTTTACGAATTTCGGCTTCGGCATTTCCTCTAAACAATACGCCGTGAGGCAAAATAATTGCTCCTTTTCCTGTGCTTTTTAAAGATGCTATAATGTGTAGTAGAAAAGCATAATCTCCATTTTTTTCTGGTGGAATTCCATAACCACGAAAGCGGTTGTATTCATCATTCATTGCTGAAATACCACTATTCCAATTTTTTACAGAAAATGGTGGATTTGCCACTACAAAATCAAATCTTCTTAATGATTTATCCTGTTCTTTAAATTGTGGCGATGTTATTGTGTTTTTACTTTGAATATTGGCTTCTGGGTTACCGTGTAGCCACATATTCATAATAGCCAAACCTTTAGTTGCATTATCTTTTTCTTGACCGTAAATAGTCAGCCCTTTTGGGGCTTCGTCAACTACTTTTAATAATAGTGAACCCGAACCACACGTTGGATCATATACTGTAAATGAAGGTTTATCGGCTTTGTGAACATCTATAATTTTAGCCATTATTCGAGATACTTCCGATGGCGTGTAAAATTGTCCTTTGCTCTTTCCGCTTTCTGTTGCAAAGTGTCGCATCAAAAATTCGTAAGCATCACCAAGAATATCATCGTCTTCGGCACGGTTGTTTTTGAAATTAAGTGCAGGATTTTCAAAAATTGCAATTAAGCCCGAAAGCAATTCTATTTTATCGTTTCCGCTTCCTAGTTTATCATCATCATCAAAATCAACTAATTCCATTGAACCTTCTAATCCATTGGCTGCGAAAAGTGGTATTAGGATTTTTTTATTGATTTGTTCTCCAATATCTGGTTTCCCTTTTAATGTTACTAAATCTTCAAAAGTTGCTCCTTGAGGAATTTCTATTAAGCTGTTGGTTTTGTTTGCATATTTATCAGATACATATTTCACAAAAAGCATTGTCAATACATAATCTTTGTACTGGGAAGCATCCATTCCACCTTTAGATCTTAACTGGTTGCAACTTTCCCAAAGAGAGCTGTATAATTCTGATTTTTTGATTGCCATTTATTTGGTATTGTAATTTTTATTGTTTGTGTAAATTATGTTTTCTTAATCCTTTATTTCCAGCTAATTGCAGATTTATTAATCTGTATTTGAATTGTGCCTACAGTGTAGGCACAATTCAAAAAGCAAAATAAAAGGGATTTCTATTGCGATTTATTTTTCTCGCATTTTGAAAACGTTTACAATAGTACGAAAAAGCAACGGGATGTAAAAGAGTGAAAATAAATTTAGGGTAGGATTGGTACCTTTTTTTTGAATAAAATAAAAATAGTTTTTTTAGTATAAAAAAAACAGATTTATAGGGAATATTAGGCGCAAACTATACCAGCTACTTTATTAAAATACTTTGAAATGGTCTGATGTTGCCCGATTTTTATAGAAAAAATAAAGTTAAAAATGTTTGTGATGAAAAAAACATACCAATCTTACCCTGCGAAAATAATGTAATTTGAAGTAACCAAATGAACAAAAAACAAAAAAAGTGGAAACGGTACGTTTCCACTTTTGAACTCTATTTTTTGAGCAGCTTTTAGAGGTTATAATTTTGTTTTAATCATCTGCTATTTTGCTTCTATTATCAACTTCTTCCCAACTGTTTTCGGTTAAAGCATATACAAATATTCCGTTCTTTTTGAGTTTTAGGAAATTGTGTTTTTTTAAAGCTCTACCAAGTTTGTTAATTGTGCTGTCGGTAATGTTTATTTTAGCTTTTTCAGCCAATTTTGAAGCTATTTGCGAAGTATTGAGAAATGCGTTTGCTTTTTCTCTATCACAAGGCTCAAACCACGTTAAAAGTAATTCTTCTTCTGGACTTCGTAATTGGTATTGTTCGTTATTCTCGGTAATTGATTTTATTTCTTCCTGGTCAAACCAATGTCTAAAACCACTTTTGAAAAGAAACAAAGCTTGTGAAAAAGCCATATTAATATCGACATCGTGCTGGTACTTGATACCTTCTAATTCAAAACAAAGAAAACGTCTGCTTCCTGTACTATCGTTTAGGAACTGTGCTGTGTTGACACTACCGGCAAATGATGCGCGTCTTGGCATAGTTTCGTTGTTGTGTCCGTAGGCTTTTCTCATTCTGATTTGAGTTTTTGTAATGATTTCTTTGAGTGATCCAATTTCAGAACGGTTTAGATTTTCGAGTTCGTCCAAGTTGATTAACATACATTCTGAAAGCTGTACCAAAGTATCTTTATTGTTTGGGTTGATGGTTCCAGAAAAAAGATATTCTTTCAAAGGTTTTGGAACCAGTTTTTCAACCCACGTTGTTTTACCTAAACCTTGTTTGCCACTGAACACAATTACCGTATGATTAATTACTTTGTCATCCAACACGCAACCGACCATTGCTACTAACCATTTTTTAAAACATTGTTGCCAAAGTTCTTGTTTTGTTGTTGTGATTGTATTGGCTAATTCGGTAATGTAATCGGTCTTTTCATCATAAGTAGGCAAATTGAAAAAGTAATCTTCAAATGGATTGAATAGCACACAAAAATCAGAATAAAGCAAGTTTCGTAATGAAGATAGATTGGTTTTAATTCGACCTTTTAAACACTCTCGAAGCATTGAATTTTCTATAAAATCATTCATTACATTCCACTTCTTTTTACCGAAATATTGGAACTCTAATTTTCCAGATACTATGTTGTGCCGAAATATATATCTAGTTGATAAAAACAACTCTAAACGGTCAATTTGGGTTGGTTTTGGTTTGTCTTCGTCGTCTTCGTCGTAATCAATGGTTTTCGGTTTTTGTCCCTCGACTGCGCTCGGGATGACAGTTTTGGTTTTCTCGTTCTTTCCAAACTCGTGAATGTTTCCGTAGGCACTATTTACAGCCTGTGTTACTTCTTTTTCATCATATCCAAAATCTGTTAAGATATATCCCAAAGCTTCGTGAAGAGAAACACCTTTACGGTTTAAATTATTCGCTAATTGATAAACGAATACATTTCGACTGCCTTCCACAAATTGCACTTTTTTTTCAGTGAATTTTATGCAGTGGTTGTAAATTGCTTCGGTATTTTCGACTGGTTCTGGTTGAGTTTCTTTGACTGTGTTCGGGATGACATTCTCGGGAATTGCGACTGGAATTGTTGTAACAAAAACGGAAGCATTATCATTTAGATATAGATTTTCATCCGAAGAATAAAAGCATAGTCTTGTTACATCTTTGCCTGATTTGTCTATTTCTAATTTTAAAATATTCTCATAATGAGCTTGAACCAATAGAAAAGCTTCTTTGTGATTGGCTTTATCTGAATTGATTTTAACTAAAATTTTTAATCCGTTTCCAGATGGACTTATGAAACTGGCATAAGTGAACTCACTTTGATTGGCCAAATGCTTTGCATTTTGCAAATCGGCAGCACTTAATTTGTCGATGTCCAGAATAATACAATTTGAATAATCCGCTAGGAATTCCAATTTACGACCTCCAACAAACTTTCCCGAAGGTGTGAATGCTGGAAGTGATTTTTTGGCTTTGTTGTAAGCTTCCGTCTTGTTTTCAGCAAGTGATTTACGCAGGTAAACAATACCCGGTTTGTACTTTCCTGTTTTGATTTCTTCTAAAATTGTTGGAATTGATTTGTGTTCTACAACTTCATTAAAGTTTTTAAATATGGTTACCATAGCTTTAATTTAATGGTTAATAGTTGCCAATTGTTGGTTCTCGTTTTTGTGAAGTTTGCAATCGCAAACTTCACAGGTTCCATTACAGCTGCTCAAACTATCTTCCTTTAAAAGATTTGTTGTAATACTCTTGCATCAACTTCTCTACATCTGATAATTTGTAGTAGATTTTGTTTCCCACTTGACTAAATGAAATCTTACCTTCGTCTCTCCAAGTTTGTGCTGTGCGTTTTGAGATTTTTAAGAGTAAAAGAAATTCTTGATTGTCCAAAAAGGTTTCTTTCTTTGGATCTGCCTTGACACTGATTTGGCTTTGAATTGTGTCTAATTTGCTCATTAGTTCCGTGAACTGGTCTTTTGTGAAGATAATTGCTTCCATAATAAAATGTTTTAAATTGTTATGGTGCAAATGGAAGAAATAAAAAAAA
This sequence comes from Flavobacterium sp. XS2P24, assembly GCF_030010285.1. Lineage (NCBI taxonomy): Bacteria > Pseudomonadati > Bacteroidota > Flavobacteriia > Flavobacteriales > Flavobacteriaceae > Flavobacterium > Flavobacterium sp. XS2P24. Next base: position 3,008 of record NZ_JASCRU010000038.1, on the reverse strand, counting down.
GTCCGATAAGTACTTTTTAGTCCGATAAGACTAAATAGTTTGTAAGGTGTTGATTATTATACGCATTACAAATAGTGTGTTTTTACAAAATCGGACTAAAATCTAACTTTGATGTCATTATTGGGGTCTTTGTCGGTGCGATTTGGTGAAAGATAGGTTTGAACAGTGGCTTGTGAAAGCGGTTCGCCTTTTTCATCATCAAATATTAGGCATATAATTTGACTAATATCTTTAATTTTTCCTTGAATATAAGGTTTGCCATTTGGCTTCACATCAACCATCATTTGTTTAAAAGCATTAGTAATTATGTTAGTTGGACCATTTAATTTGATTTTTTGAAATGGAATATTTGAACTGTTTTCAGTAGCTTGTTTTTCTTGATTTTCTTTTTCAAAATCGTTTTTAACTTTACGCATTATTTGTAATTGCTCAATTAATTGATTGCATTGTTTGTCGTATGGTTGCAACTTATTATTGAGAGAAACGATATCCGCTTGGTTATATTCAAAGATTTCATCCATCAAATAAATAATCTTGTCGTTAAAATTATCTAAAGAATTTATATAGCTTTTTGCTTCAAAAAATGAAAAATAACGTTCGTCAGTATCCGCGTTAATTTGCCTTTTAGTAGCTTTTACTTTAGCCTCAATTATTCTCGAAGATTGCAGCTCTGTTCTTTTTTTATCAATTAAAATGTACAATTTATTGTATCTACTCATTGCCGTTTTGGAGCTAAAAAAGGCTTCGTTATTGGCTAATAATTTTTCGAGTTTACAAATCCATATTTCCGGGTTCTTCACCTGGTTGAATTGATAATCGATAAATGCAGGGAATTGAGATTGTTTAAGTTCTAAAATTTTAGCAATTAAAGCATTGCAATAGTTTTGAATTGTGATTTTGTCATCAACGATTATATCAAATAAAGGATTTTTGGCCAGAGCCGAAGGCACTGCCAATAATTCTACAAACGGAGCTGTTTGCATATTTTGTTCCTTTGAATTCAAATTGTAGTATGTTTTTTTTGGTATTCATTTAGTATTGAAAGGTAATTAAAAGCGGTTTTAAATTGGTTGCTTTTTGGAAGTCCTAGTGTTTTCAACTAGTGTTCGTTTATCACTCGTTTCGAATGCTTTAAAAATTACTTGTTTTCTCTTTTGTAAAATTATAAATTAAAAAAAATCCTTGTTAAAGGATTTCAAATGAGTTATTAACAACTTTGATTTTTCCTTATTTTACTAGTGTTTTTTAATACGAGGGTAAAAAAGTTGTTTTTTTACTCTCGTTTTAATTTGGAAGGTAAATTTTACCTTCGTTGTGTTTTAGAAAATATAGTTGTCTACCGCTTTATCCAATTCTTCACTGATTATTTTGGCATATATCTGCGTTGTGCTGATGTCTGTGTGGTCCATAAGTTTAGAAACGTGTTCAATTCTCATTCCATTATTTAACGCATTTGTAGCAAAACTGTGTCTTGATAAATGGAAAGAAAGCGGAAACGGTAGTTTCATTATTTTACCCATTCGGTTGAGTTGGAAATTGGCGGAATGATTTTCTCTTTGAGATATAAAATAACGCATTTCCTCGCTCTTTTTGTAGGTCACTTTATCGGTTATAATCGGAAAAATATAATCGTCTGGTTGTGCATCTACCTTGATGTATTTATTTAAAATATCAATCGCAACCTTACCGATTTTAAACTGGTGCAATCTTCCTGTTTTGCGGATTACTTTTTTAATCCTTTGCTCTTCACTATTGTAATTGGTGTATTGCAGCTCGATAACATCGCTAAATCTTAATCCTCCTGCATAAATTGAGAAAAGGAATAAATCACGCCATAAATCCGCTTTTCGTCCTTCTTTTAGGTCTAAATTGGTTAATATCTCAATTTGGTCTTTGTTTAAGAATACTCTTTTTTCAGTATCTTTTCTCAATGTCAGTTTGTTGAATGGGTACATATATTCTGGAATAATATCTTCTTTAATTGCTTCCTTGAACATTATCGCCAAAATCATAATAGAATAACGTTGCGTAGTTGCTCCGTTTTTTAGAATATTTCCCATATGAGCCATATAGTCTTTGAGAACTGTAACTGTAATATCATCGAAATAAACATCCTTACTGCCGACATAATTCTCAAATTTCTTAGTGTAAAGCGTGTAGTTTTTATAGGTTCCAAATGATACGCTTCCTTTTATTTTTTCACATCGAGCATAAGCATATTGAAAAAAGTTTGGCACTTCTTTTCCCTTTATGGCATCTTTTAATTTACTGATTGAAATGGATTTTACTTTGCGTTCCATATCCGCAACCTGACCTTCAGCATCAGCTATCTTTTGAGATAATGAAGCATTCATCCTCGCGCTGTTTGGATGGTTCTTCTTAACTTTCTGCTTTACTTCATCCCACTCGTTCTCCTTTAGCTTTACTCCAGCAGTGATAAATTTCGTTTTTCTATCTTTTATAACTCGGATGTACAAAGGGCTGTGTCCTGTTTGGTCTGCCTGGTGTGTTCTTAAAATTAGTTTAATTGATGCCATACTATTAGGAATTTAGAAATGTTGTACTATATTTGTAAAGGAATGCAAGTGAGTGAAAGTACTGTAAATACTATGTTTTCAATCGGGTGCATCGTGATACGAAGGTACAACATTAGGTATAACAAAACAAGTATTTCGTTACTTTTTGATGCTTAAAATTGCGTAGTACATTTTTATAAAGTCAATGAATACAATTCTTTAAGTGCAAAATGGAACTGGCAGTAACAAAATAAGGATAACAGCCGTTTGGCTAGATTGGGGTTTTAGGCTGAATTTAGAGATGGTTTTGTGCTTGGTAAATTTGTGCTTAACCGAAAAAACTCGCATCTTTAATCCCAAACCTCGTGTAGCGCCAGAACGTCAGGCAGTGAAAAAACCTCTTTTTTCTAATATAATCTTCAAATTTCACGATACCACAATTCAAATAAGGCCTTTTAAGAAGCCGCTTTTTTTAGGCTGCAAATTTACTTT
>NZ_JASCRU010000037.1:0-21640 GCF_030010285.1 Flavobacterium sp. XS2P24 | reverse complement strand
GTGAAATGTTGTTTTAAAACTAATTCTACACATTCTAACTTAAATGCATAATCATACTTTACTTTTTTTTCCATAAAAATGCCCCAAATAGTGTCTAACTTTTTGGGGCATGTTCAAAAAGGGGCTTTTTCCGTTTGGGTAAGCTATAGGGTTACCCGCCTTTTATGCTGTCGAACAATAGAAATAGCATAATGAACTCTATTGAGCTTTGCCCGACCCCGCGAGCCTGACTATGCAAATATACAAAACTATTTTGTTTTTCTGTAAATCCCCTCATACGATATAATCGCATCAATAGTTCTAACAGATAAAAAAAACTCATTCGCAATGCTTTGTACTACGGCTTCAAATGTCCATTTTGGTTGCGCCTTTCTTTTCTTTTCAAAACGAATTCTTATTTCTTTATTTCGCCTCATCAGGCGTTCTTGTTTTTCCGTCATAAATTATTAGTTGGTTTGCATTTGGTTAACACTATTTACAGCTCGTAATAATATTTCTTGTACTTTTTCGCCTAAATGTTCAATACCTTTTTCAGTACTTTCTACGAATATTTTTGTGTCATCTTGAAGCTTTTGAATAGTTACGTTAATAGTAGTCATTTTTGAACCACCTGAAACAATAGAATCCGATTTTGAGCCGTTTCCCTTACCTCCTTTACCTTTACCAGTTTCTTTAAATAAATCGTTAAAAACCTTGGATTTGTCTTGCTTTAAATAATCAGGTATAGATTTATTTTCAGTGGGTTTTACTCCAACGCCAACCTCCTTAGCCTTCATATTTACTCCATCATTGTAGCCCTTAGAAAATGTTCTAGCCGCTTTCAGTCCATCGTCAAAGAGTTTCTTTTTAGAATCAACCCCCATTAAATCGCCGACTGATTTCTTACCAATTTCAAAAGCATTTTTAAAATCTCCTCTAAAGAATGCCATTAATGCGCTACCCATGCCAGTAATACCCGAGAGTAATTCCTGTATTCGATTAATCACATAGTCTTTTATGGCAGTTCCAAAGCCTTTAATCACTTCCCAAGTTCCCATTACAACACCTCGGAAGCTCTCAAAGTGATTCCAACATGTCCAAATAATCGCACCTAAAGCGGCAATAGCAATAACAACCAAACCAATTGGATTCATACTCATAACAAGATTAAAAGCACTTTGGGCGGTGGTTGCCAACCATAAACGAGCCTCAAATAAAGCAAATTGAGCCGAAAACAACCAAAAACCTGCATTAGCGGCGACAAAACTTATCCCTAAAGTGGTAACCAATGTAGCAAAGAAAAACAGCAATGGTTTTGCTTCTATTACCCATTTTACTACATCGGCGACAGCGTGACCAAACGGGATAATATTTTCAGCTACAGCCGTACCTATGTCAAATATTGGCTTTACCCATTCTGCAAAAGCCATCCCCACCCTTGAAATTACGTTTTTAAAGGTTCCTATCATGGTCGTAAATTTACCGCCCGCAGATTCCGCCATTCTTTTAGCCATATCGTGGTATCTTCCACCCTCGGAAGTGGCAAGCCTAAAGGCTTCTTCAACCATAGTGGCACTAATTGCACCTTGCTCCATTTTATTTTTTAAAACTCCCATGGAAATACCCGTGTTCTCGGATATTATTTGAAGAGGGTTAAAACCTTGGCCAATCATTTGGTTCATATCTTGTCCCATCAATCGCCCTGTTGCCATAACTTGTGAAAAGGATAAAGACAAAGAGGAAAGTCGTTCCTCGTTACCCATTGCCACATCGCCAAGCATTTTCATATTGCCCATAACCTTTTTTTGAGCAACACCAAAACCTAGCATTGTTTCAGCTCCTTTAATAATTCCCTCATTACTGTATGGTGTGGCATCTGCATAGCTATTCAACCCCTTGAGCATTGCAGTTGCCTTCCCGACCGAACCGAGCAGAACCTCAAACTTAATATTAGTTTGCTCCATCTGGACACCCATATTAAAAACGGCTTTTATTCCGCCAATGACACCGAGTGAAATTCCTAAAGCTCCGACCAAACCAATTAAACTTTTAAAAGTAGAACCCATAGAAGCACCAAAGAAACTTGATGTTTGTTCGGTACTTCTAAAAGTACTATTTAAGCCCTCAACACGGTTATTAGTCATGCCAACACTCGCCGCAATTTTTTGAAGCGGCGAGCTGGCATAATCTTTCATTTGTAAAATAAATTCATACGCATTCATAAATTCTAAATTTTTGTTGCTATAATCGCACCAAGTGCTTTGTTTCTAATTGGCAACGCTAAAAATCTTTTGTCAAAACCGACAACCGTTGCTCTGAGTTCTGGGTCATTAATTCTTTCGTACATATTTACACTTCCATCTGCTTTCATTACCTCCTCAGAACTGAAAGAAAATGAGCCAAAAGTAGTATTAACATCTTCAATAGCGCCAAAAGCAATTTTTACCTTTGTAGAAAAATTATACCTAGGCGTTTTAGTATATTGCAAAATATTAAATCCTGCAAATCGATTTGGTTGCCCATTCACAAAGTCGGTAATATCTTTAAACGCTTTCAAGTCGTAAAGTATCAAATCTTCAACATGATTTGGGTCTAATACTAAATATCTCTTTTCAAAAGGTATATCTAGTAAATCATACTTCTTTTTTAATTTTAAAATGTCCTCAGGAGTCAGCCTTTTATAACCTTCTCCGTTATTCTCTCCAGTGGTTACAAGAATTGGAGTATTTTCTGTGTTTGCATTTGGAGCATAGGCATGAGCCGCTTTTTGACCTGATTTAGCCCTTAAAATGTTACGATGTCCATAAATCACACTCTCTAACTTGTCATAAGCCAACTCAACGGCTTCTGGACTTCTAACAAGCGTATTTTCCGTTTCGTACAAATCCAACTCAAGAGAAAGAGGTGTATCGATTCTCTGAACGATTGGGATTGGATACGTTGTGTTGTTAATGTAAACATCAGGATCAAAACCGCAATCAGCTAAGTTTATTTTGTCGTTTTCGACAAATTCCGTCATATCCTTAGCATAATTTAAAAATGATGCGTCTGGATAAAAATTCTCCATAATTTGGCTAATCCAAATTTGTTTATTCAATGTACTCATAATGTGAAATATTTAAAAATTATTGTTTATACTCTTCTTTAATTAGTTTTTTGTAAAGTTCTCGGTTATTTTCAAGTTCCTTTGGGGCATTCTTTCTGTAGTCCTGTAAAGTCCATTCACTTTTTGGCTTTGCCGTTTTAATTTCATCGATAGTAGTTTTAGAGCCTAAAATTATCTCTCTAATTAGCTTGTGATTTTGCATTTGAACACTCGAACCATTAACCTCATTAATTGCGCTTAATAAGTCCGATTTTGTCTTTTTAAAATCAGCATCAAAAGCCATTAATTGAATACGTTCTAGGTTTTTATTGATAACTCCTTTTTTAATAGCAAGTTCCGTTATTGTTTTTGCCTCTTCTTTTTGTTCCTTTTTGATTTGTGTCTTAATACGTTTGTTTTCGGCTTCGAGTGATACGTTTTTGTTTTTCAAAGAACTAATTGCTTTAAAAATACTCTCAGGATTACTATTGCTTGGAATACCTAAAATTACAGTTAATGACTTTGGAGTTGTTTCCTTTTTAGGCTTATAACTCATAAATACCATTTGTGCAGTTTTTTTCTTTTGTGTTATTGCCGTTGCAGTTTCTAAAACTTCATCTGTTATCTCATCAATAAAACCTTTTTCAAGTGCCTCTTGAGCCGTTAACCAAGTTTCGGCATTTAACATTAATGTTAATTCCTCAATTGGTATTCCAGTACGTTCTGAGTAACTATCGGTTATTAATTGCTTTACTTTATCTAGTAATTGTATTTCTGATGTTGACCTCTCACTATCTTCTTCATTTTGAAATGAAGGATTATGAATCATTATCATTGCGTTTTTTGAAGCGGTTATTTTTCGACCCGCCAACATTATAACTGTCATCATCGAAGCCGCTAAACCGTCTATTTGTATGTCGCATTGTCCATGCTCTTTGATTGCATTGTACATTGCCCAACCTTGAAAAATTTCGCCTCCTGGAGAATTTGCCCTAATTTTTACATCTTGATTTTTAAAGGGTTCTAGCTCCTTAACAAAACCCCAATCGGTTATATCAGTACCTATTTGTCCATACATTAAAATTTCATTCATACATTTTTATTTTAAATTAATTTTTGATTTTTGATAAAGTGAAGTCTATCTTAGATTGTAGTTTTTTTGAGTACTTGAATGGATAATTAATTATTATGTCATCATTCATAAGTAATCCCCTTTCCTGATTGATACAGATTCTTTCCCCAACAGTAAAAACGATATTGTTTCTAGCCGTACAATATTCTAAAATCATTTGTAGCTCTTCAAGGCGTAATTCTCTATCCATTTTTGTTGCTCTTTTTTATTACTAATTAAAATCGACTTTCTAACTGTTTGATTGCGGTTGTTAAATTCTTAATCTCTCGTGCTGATGTTATTTTGTTTTCCAACAAAATTTTTAACTTATTTTCTAAAATTTGAATATTCCTAATATTCTCTTCTTTACTTGCTTTAATTGGTTTTAACCATAATTCAACAGTCATTTCATATAACCCCAATTTTATTGCTATTTGTCTCTGATTTAAACCACGTTTAAATAACTGGACTACCCTTATTTTTTTTGTACACATAGTTTTATCATTTACTTATAAAAACACCAAAACCACCTTTAAAAAGGTGGTTGGGCTGTGGTCAAAGAATTAAAAAAAAGTGTCAGAAGTTTGTTTTAAAATCATTAGTTGTTGTTATAGTGTTGCTTTTTAAATATTGCGGTTTCTTGTAATTTTCCGTTGTTTAACCTATAAAGTGTAGCTTGTTTTGATGCAAGCCCTAAATGATTGCTTAATGTTATTCCAATACCTCTATTAACCTCTTCAAAATCAAATTCACTACAATTGAATAGTGTTACTATCGATGTGCTTTTACCGTTCAAAAACTCTACATTAGTTACTATTGCGTGCGATGCTGTAATACCACTCAAAGCATTTAAACCGGGTTGTTGATTCCCTAATTTTTGAGAATTGTTTACTAATGCCAATTGGTTCAATACTGTTACTTGGTTTTCTTGATTCGTTTTCATAATTTTGTCGTTCTAAAGATTTTAAAAATTCGTTTTTAAAGTTTATAAGGGTGGCTTTCGCAAGAAGCCACCTTTTTTATTGTCCTGTGCTAATAGATACCTTTCTATTATTTACTATTGTACAAACAGCAATCCCAAATAAATAAACCGTTGTAGCCGTTTGCATACTGGTTAAGTCATCGCTTATAGTATGTACTTTTTTTGTTGTAATTAGATTTTTCATAATGTTGATTTTTTTAATTAATACCCTCGTAAGTTTTTAATGCTATTCGTTTATTATTTTTGGTGGAAATCCGTATTTAAGTTTTAATGTCATTTTTACAGTTGGTCTTAATGAATCATAATCAAGTAAAGCGCATTTTCTTTTTTCAGATTTTTTAACTATAATCATTTCCCCTATTTCAATCTTTTCTTTTATCACTGATATTGTAAATACATCTTTTCCTTTTCGTTTTTTAATAAAGTGTAGTGCATTTTCTAAAATTGCAATTTTACCATTGTAAACTACATACGGACTACTGTATTGACTACGCATATTTACTTTTTAGTTTGGATATCACTTTTTCTCTTTCAATAATTATTTTGTCAATAATCAGTACAGCATCTTCATTATTTCTTTTAAATCTTGATATTGCAGTATTCCTAGGCACTTCTAAAATTTTGCTCAATGTTTTGAAATCTCCTGACTCAATTTTAGATTTTATTCTATCTTTTTTATTCTGTATTTGTATTTGTTCCATATATTTGGATAAAATTTGAATAATTATTAATGCAAATATATAAGATATATTCTAATTATCAATATTTACATTAAGAAATAATCTAACAAATTTTATTTTTATGGAAAACACATTACATAGAATTAAAAAATATCTTGATTTCAAAGGGGTTACCGTGAGTGCTTTTGAAAAAAAATTAAATTTTTCAAATGGTTCTTTTGCTAGTCAATTAAAAAAAAACAAGACTATTGGGGTGGATAAGTTAGAACATATCTTAATAGAAAATTCGGATTTGGACGCTAACTGGTTATTGACTGGAAAAGGTCAAATGATAAAGAAAAACAGAAGTGAACCTTTAAATAGTGAAAAAACCACGTTTAAAGAGAATTTAAATAGTCCTGAAGAATTATTACAAAAGGATTTAGAGACCGCAAAAGCCACTTTAGAAAGTCAAAAGGATATGATTGATTTGCAAAAGGATTTTATTAATAAACTCAAAGAAGATATTCAAAGATTAAATACTGAAATTGAACTATTAAAAAGTAAAGAATAGAATCAAAAAAGGCATTAATAGCACTTATAAAAGTGTTTTTTTATCTATAACCCGCCAAAAAACCTAGTAAATACGGGACTTTCACGGCTTTTTTAATGTTATTAAGTACCGTGAGTTTGTTGTTTTTATACATAAACAGGGGTTAAAGTACAATTAGGTACATATAAACTTGTTTATAAATTATAAACTTTGTCCACCCAAATGTCCACCCAAATGTCCATCCAAAATAAAAAATCGAATTTTCTACTTTTTACAATCTATCACTTTATAGCATAAAAAAGCCCCCATATAGAAGGCTTAATTTTGGTTCAAATATGCTTAAATATCAATTAAAATGGCGTTTTACACCGTTATTATACTTGTTTTGGTACTTACTTATACTAGTCGGTAATTAGTTTATATTTAACAGGTATTTAATTGGCATTTATTTGTATTTAAATGGAAATTTTGTTTTTAACTATTTTCGACCTTTTTTTGCTGTGAAGTATTGATTTTATTGGTGTTTTCGACCTTTTTTATATTGTATGTATTTAGAACTATTGTTTAATAGCCCATACAATGGCAATTGGATTAAAAATAAATATAAAATGAAAAGAAGAGAATTTATAGAAAAAACAGCTGCGAGTTCAGCTTTACTAAGTTTAGGTTTATCATTAAGCAGCTTTGAATCTTCACAAAAAAGACATCTTACTATTTTACATACGAATGATGTGCACAGTTACATTGATCCATTTCCTGCGGATCATCCCAGAAATGCAAATATGGGTGGCGTAGCTAGAAGAGCAGCCTTGATTGAAACGATTCGAAAAGAGAATCCAAATGTATTATTACTGGATGCAGGCGATATTTTTCAAGGAACGCCTTATTTTAATTATTATGGTGGAGAGTTAGAATTCAAGTTAATGAGCATGATGCAATATGATGCTTCTACGATAGGAAATCACGATTTTGATAACGGTGTTGAAGGTTTACATGCGCAAATGCCACATGCTAAATTTGAGTTCCTATCTGCCAACTACGATTTTAAAAACACCGTGATGGATGGTTTTGTAAAACCGTATAAAATATTCAATAAAAATGGCATTAAGGTGGGTGTTTTTGGACTTGGAATAGAGCTTGAAGGATTAGTTGATAAAGGAATGTACAAAGAAACCGTTTACAACAATCCAGTCGAAACGGCTCAAGATATGGTTCGGATTTTAAAGAAAGAACAAAAGTGTGATTTAGTGATTTGTTTGTCGCATTTAGGCTATAAATACAGAGATGAGCCCAATAAAATATGTGATTTGAAATTAGCGGAACTTACGCAAGACATCGATTTGATTATTGGTGGACATACACATACTTTTCTGGAGAAACCTACTGTTGTAAAGAACCTTTCAGGTAAAGAGGTTCTTGTAAATCAAGTGGGTTGTTACGGTATAAATCTGGGAAGAATTGATTTTTATCTGGATAACGATAAAGCTAAAGCATTTGAAGGAAAATCGATTATTGTGTAACAGTAATCGATTCTTTTTTTGCATTTATCGTTTCTGCATCAATCACAAATCTATAAAAGGAATAATAACTTGTGACATACAAAATCATTGCCAGTGGCCTGAAATATGTGGGTGGCAGATTAGACAAAAAGCATTTTTCAATAAAAACTGTAAAATAGAGCGCTGTAGATAATAATCCAAAAATAGCCAGCCAGGGCGAATTATTACTGTCGTTCATGAAATAATTCGACAAAATAACACCGGCAAGAATCGACACTAAAATGTTTTGACCTACCAAAGGATAATAACTGCCTTTTGGAATTTCATCCGAAATAGAAAGCAAATAGGAAAAAATAAAAACAAAAGGAATAATTGCTATTAGTATTGGTACAAAATCCTTAATCTTATTCAACTTTATAATATAAAATATAAGTAAAATTCGATGCGTAAAAATACCAATTAAGCCCAAAATCAAAAAAAGTATTGATTCAAAAAGAATGAAAATACTGGTAAGGAGTAAAAAAAATACAGTCATATAAAAAACCACATTTCTTTCCTTAGAAGTAACCCAATAAAGATAGATTAGCAGTATGGCAACCAAAGGTCTAAATGCAAACAGAATTACTTTGAATGAAAATAATTCTGCTAGAACTTCAATAATTGAAAAAGAAAACAGCAAACCAAGGATTGCATTTTCCTGTAAAAAATTATACTTTTTAGTCAGTAGCTGCATTAGCGTTATTAATTAGATTCATAAAATCATCTTCGGAGATTATTGGTATGTTCAACTTAGTTGCTTTATCCAATTTTGCAGGTCCCATATTATCTCCTGCAACAACATAATCCGTCTTTGCCGAAATAGAGCTTCCTACTTTTCCTCCATTATCTTCGATTGCCTTTTTCAAATCATCTCTTGAAAATTTCTCAAAGACTCCTGAAACAACAAATGTTTTTCCGGAAAGTTTATCTGTGGCGTTTGGATTTATATGTTCAACTATTTCAAATTGAACACCAAAACTTTTTAGTCTTTCAATTATAATTCTATTTTCTTGATTTTCGAAAAAGTCAATTACACTTTGCGCAATTCGTTCTCCAATTTCGTCCACTAAAATCAAATCCATCAATGTAGCCTGACGCAATGCATCAATACTTTTATAATGTTTGGCTAGTTTTTTGGCTACGGTCTCACCTACATATCGAATTCCAATAGCGAATAAAACGCGCTCAAAAGGAATATTTTTTGAATTCTCAACACCTTTCACCAAATTTTCAGCAGATTTTTGAGCCATTCGTTCCAAAGGAAGAATTTGATCCACAGTCAGTTCATATAAATCGGCATAATTATGAACCAATCCATTATTGAAAAGCAAAGCAACAGTTTCGCCTCCCAAACCTTCAATATCCATTGCTTTTCGAGAAATATAATGCTGAATCCTTCCTATAATCTGCGGTGGACAACCATAAAAATTAGGACAATAATGATTTGCTTCGCCTTCGGTTCTCACTAATGCCGTATTACATTCCGGGCAATGCGTGATGTATTTTGTTGGTTCTGTATTTTCTGGACGCTTACTCAAATCAACAGCAATAATCTTAGGGATTATCTCTCCACCTTTTTCTACAAAAACAGTATCTCCTACACGAATATCCAATTTCTCAATTTGATCAGCATTATGTAAGGAAGCTCGTTTCACAATGGTTCCTGCTAATTGTACCGGCTCTAAGTTGGCCACAGGAGTAATGGAACCCGTTCGTCCTACTTGATACGAAATTGAATTTAATTGTGTTGAAACTTGTTCTGATTTGAATTTATAAGCAATTGCCCAACGCGGAGATTTGGCTGTAAAGCCCAATTCATCCTGATAGTGGAAAGAATTTACTTTTACCACAACACCATCCGTTTCATACGGAAGGTTATGTCTATGAATGTCCCAATAATCTATAAACTCGAAAACTTCGGTTAAATTATTGGCTAATTTTACTTCTTTCGGCACTTTGAAACCCCAATTTCTTGCCGTTTCCAATCCTTCAAACTGAGATTTGAAAGGAAGATTATTTCCAATTAAAAAATACAACAGACAATCCAAAGGGCGTTTTGCAACTTCAGCACTATCCTGTAATTTTAAACTTCCCGAAGCAGTATTTCTGGGATTTGAATACGGTAATTCTCCTATTTCGATTAAATCCTGATTCATTTTTTCGAAACCTGCAAAAGGCAAAATGATCTCCCCACGCACATCAAATGTAGCTGGAAAATTCCCTTTTAATTTTAACGGAATGGATTTTATAGTTTTGATATTATTAGTCACATCGTCTCCTTGAAAACCATCTCCACGCGTTACCGCACGTTTTAATTTTCCGTTTTCGTAAGTAATACTAATAGATGCACCATCGTATTTTAGTTCACAAGTATATTCTAATGGAACATCTCCTAAAATTTTTTGAACACGTTTTTCCCAATCCATCAATTCTTCCTTAGAATAGGAATTATCAAGAGAATACATGCGGTGTTCATGCGGAACGGTTTGGAAATTTTTTGTAATCGTACCTCCTACTCGTTGAGAAGGCGAATTTTCGTCAAAGTATTCCGGGTATTTATTTTCTAAATCCTGAAGTTGTTTTAATTTAACATCAAATTCAAAATCGGAAATTGTGGGTGTATCTAACACATAATAATTATAATTGTGCTGATTTAATTCTTCCCTTAATTTTTGAATCGTATTTTGAATATCCATAGAAAATAAAAATTGGCTATTTTAGTTTTGAAAAAGTGTACTAAAATAACCAATTAAAAATAAATAGCAATACAATTAGGATGCTATAATAGTATTTATTTGCTGGTATAAAAGGCCGTCGCTCAAAAACGAACCTTGTTGTATTAATTCAAAAATGGAAGCATTACGCTCATCCGTAAACTCTTTTTTTCCTACTTTCATTTCAATAGTATCCGTAAACATATTATCGCTAAGCCATTGCAATCCATCTTTAGTTAAAAAATCCACTTCAGGAACCAATGATTTCAAAACTATAGATTGAACATGGGTATCAAAACAATGAAAAAGGAAAATATGATTTTTAGAAAAATGTTCTAAATACGTTGCTTTCGAAAGAACTCCTTCCCAAATTAAATCAGAAAAAACATCTAATTCTTGTTCGGCAACTTCTGGTTTTTCAGCTTTTATTTTATCCCACTCTGCTTTATCAATTGCTTGAGTTGCTAAAAAAGTACTGAATTCATGATTCAATTCTTCAAATTGTTCTTTTGTTAATCTTGAATATTTCATTATTGTATTTTAATATTTAACTTTTGTCTTAAGTCTCTTTTGAAATTTTTAAATCAAAAAAAAGCCCTCTCAAATGAGAGGGCAAATTTAATCTATTTTTATCTTTTTTTAGAAAATATATCTCACTCCAAACTGTGCTTGCCATCTTGATAATAAACTTGCATCATAACTAAAAGTTTTAGTCTGATTACCGTTAAAAGTATACGTTGGAACTTTGTTCACAACGTTTACACCAATTGGTTGAACGCTGTTAGGTTGTTGAATTAAACCCCAATCAGAATTCAATAAATTTCCAAGATTTAAGACATCTAGACTCAATTGAATCGTATTCACTTTTTTAGAAGCACCAACTTTAAAGTTATAATCTTGTAGCACTTTAAAATCCCATTTTCCTCTCCACGGTGCTAAAGCTCCATAACGTTCTGCATATTGACCTCTTCGTCCACTTAAATAATTGTCTTGATTGATATATTTATCCAATGCCGCACCTTGACCAGCACCAGAAAAAGTCATAGTAGCAATTTCAGCAGTTGTTGGAATATAAATTAAGTCATTTCCAAATGCACCATCATTATTAATATCTCCACCATATGTGTAGTTAAAACGCCCTCCTTGAGCATACTCAAAGAAAGTTGACACTGTTGTTGCCCACTTATCATCAGTTCCATATTTCCATTTTTTAGACCCTACACCAATAAAACGGTGCGTATCTCCATATTTAGAGTTAGAAAGTTGATCGTTATTTACATTTCCTAATGCAGGATTAAAATTAAAAGCATCTCCAGTAATCTCAGCTTCTATTGAATTAACATCCATTGATTTCAAATAATTATAAGCAACACTTGTAAACAATCCATTATCAAACGTTTTTTGAAGTTTTACCGATGTGTTAAATGCACTTCCTTTATTAGAATTAGTCAATACATAAGCGTGAGAATCCGCTGGAAAACCAAAATCAGTCCAAACACCTTTATCAGCTGCGGCATAAACTGGTCTATTATCCGCACCTACTAAATTAGTAGTTGGTGTTTTCAATCCCCAATCCTGAACATGCACAGCGTTTAAATCTTTATTGTAGGACATATCAACAGTCAATATATAATTTCCTTTAAATTTATGATCTAAGCCTAGACTTGTTCGCCAAACTTGAGGAAATTTAAAATCAGTATCAACAACTTGATAGAAGAATGGATCAATTCCGCTTACTTGATTTCCTATCCATACAAATGGAAGTCGTCCTGTAAAAATTCCAGTTCCACCGCGTAATTGAGTTGTTTTTTCACCATTAATATCCCAGTTAAAACCAACTCTTGGAGACCACAATAAAGCATTTCCTGGTAATACAGTCGAATTTAGATTTACAGTACTTCCGTCTTTAGGATCATAATAGTTGATTCCTGGTAAATATCCTTCTGAATTATCTGTGTCAATAAATTTTTGAATATTTTCTGCAGTGTTAAAATACAAAGGCTTATCAGCTCTTAATCCATAAATTAGTTTAAAATTATCAGTGATATTCCATTCATCTTGTAAGTAAAATGCCAATTGACCAACAGTAGTTTCTGATAAATTCCAACCTCCATCAGTTCCTGCTTCTAATTTGTTTTTTGCATCAAAAGTGTTTTGGGCATTTGCAAAAGCAGTTGCATAATATCCATTGTTTACATTAGAGGTAAATCCAGCTAAATCAACACTTCCAAAAACATCAAAACCATAACCCTTTAAATTGAATGAATTTTTGAAAATGAATTTTTCAAAAGAAAAACCAGCAGTAAAGGTATGATTTCCTCTTACAATATTCATATTGTCAGTAATTTGCAATACTTTTTGATCTAATCGGTTATTGATAGAAAATGGTTCGTGTCCAGCAATAATATAAGGTGAACCATCTTTTGTTATACTAATAACTGGAGCAGGAGCAGAAAAAGGATTTCTAAAATCATTAAAATGAGTATAACCAACTTGCAATTTATTAGAAATTGTTTCAGCAAATTTAGAATTCAATTCAACTAAAAATGAACTAATTTGGTTATTAATTTGATATCCAGAATTTTCAAATTGCATTGTATTATTATCTGGTCCTCTACGACGAATAGCTGTAGGATGCGCAGGTTTGTCTTTAGAAGCATCAAGGAAATTATAAATAACAGCTAATTTGTGATCGTCATTAATATTCCAATCAAACTTTACAATTCCTTTATTTGAATTTGAGTAATGAGTGAAACCTTGATAAGAACCTGAATTATAACCCAATTTTCCTAATTCAGTAGAAACATACATTAAATCTGTTGCTAATACTCTAGATTCATTTACACCTGTTGTACTATTGCCATCATTTGCTACAACATTTGATCCTGAATCACTACGTTTATCGATTTCAAAATTTGTAAAAAAGAATAATTTATTTTTAACAATTGGTCCACCAATACTAAAACCAGCTTGATTTTGTTCTAGCGAAGGAACAAAGATTTTTTCTCCTTTTATTTTGTTTCCGGTCATATCTTGGTTTCTAAAAAAACCGTAGGCGGTACCATGAAATTCGTTTGTTCCTGACTTCGTAACTGCATTTACTGAAGCTCCAGTAAAACCAGATAAAGTCACATCATAAGGAGCTGTTGCCACTTGGATTTGCTCAATTGCGTCTAATGAAATTGGCTGAGCTCCGGTTTGTCCTCCAGGAGTTGCAGCATCTAACCCAAAAGGATTATTAAACACTGCTCCGTTTAAAGAGAAATTATTGAACTTGTCATTTCTACCACCAAAAGAACCACCACTTGCAGTAGGCTCTAGTCTGGTAAAATCTGAAGCTGATCTTGATATTGACGGCAATGTAGTCAATTCCCTGCGGCCTACAGTTGTTTCGGCACCAGTTCTTCCACTAGAAAAAACCTTATTCTTTGCACCAGTAACTTTCACTTCATCTAATTTCTGACTTTCATCTTTCAAAAGAACATCTAGACTAAAAACTTTCCCTAAATCAAGATAAACATCATTGAAATCTTCGCTTTGATAGCCTACAAAAGTTACTGTAATTTTATAAGGACCACCAATTCTCATATTCAAGATACTAAATCTTCCATCTTCATTCGATAAAGCGGAATACTTAGATCCAGTTGGAGTATGAACTGCCAGCACTGTAGCTCCGGGAAGCGTCTCATTATTGGAACTTTTCACAAGCCCTTTAATACTAGAAGTAGTCGTTTGCCCAATGACTGAGTAAAAACTACTAAAGATTAGTAATAATGTAATAATTTTTTTCATTTGTTTGAATATGTGTTATTTGTGGGGCAAAATTAGGCAAAAAAAAATCACTCCTAAGAGTGATTTTTATATTTTATTAACAAAATGTTAACCAAATGTTATTTTTCAGCAACGATTTCGTAGTCTAATTCAACGATAACATCTCTGTGTAAACGAACACTAGCAGTATATTTACCAGTACGTTTAACGATTCCGCTAGTAATGAATTTTCTTTCGATTTGTTGTCCACCTTTAGCTAAAGATTCAGCGATATCAATATTCGTAATTGAACCGAATAATTTTTCACCACCTGCTTTTGCAAAGATTTTAATTTCGATAGCTTTCAAAGCTTCAGCTAATGCTTTTGCATCTGCTACAACTTTAGCTTCTTTGTGCGCTCTTTGTTTTAGGTTTTCAGCTAGTACTTTCTTTGCAGAAGAAGTTGCTAAATGTGCGTGACCTTGAGGAATCAAAAAGTTACGACCGTAACCATTTTTTACCGTTACAATATCATCTTTAAATCCTAAATTTTGAACGTCTTGTCTTAATATAAGTTCCATGTTGTTGTCCTTTGTTATAGAAGTTAGGTTTCATGTTTCAGAAAACCAACAACTGAGTTTTAATTATTATTTTAGTAAATCTGCCACATATGGCATTAAAGCTAAGTGACGCGCTCTTTTTACAGCTACTGACACTTTTCTTTGGTATTTCAATGAAGTTCCAGTTAAACGACGAGGAAGAATTTTTCCTTGCTCATTAACGAATTTCAATAAGAAATCAGCATCTTTATAATCAATATATTTGATACCTGATTTTTTGAAACGACAATACTTTTTAGTCTTGTTTGTTTCTATGTTCAAAGGCGTAAGATATCTGATATCCCCGTCTTTTTTTCCTGAAGCAGATTGTTGTAATGTTGCCATGATAATTAAGCTTTTTGAGATTTAAGTTTTGCTCTTCTTCTTTCAGCCCAAGAGATAGCATGTTTGTCAAGACTTACAGTTAAGAAACGCATAACTCTTTCGTCACGTCTAAATTCAGTTTCAAAAGCGATAAGAACTTCTCCTGATACTTTAAATTCGAACAAATGGTAAAAACCACTTTTCTTGTTTTGGATTTCGTAAGCCATCTTTTTAAGACCCCAGTCTTCTTTAGATACCATTTCTGCTCCTCTACTAGTAAGAAAATCTTCAAATTTGCTTACTGTTTCCTTTACCTGAACTTCAGATAAAACGGGATTTAAAATGAAAACAGTTTCATAATGATTCATAAATATATATTTATTTGTTATTTTGGGTGCAAAAGTAATCAATTAATCTGATTAAACAAGTCTTATTTCATTTTATTCGACGTAAGGTAAAAAAATCCGCCCAATTAGTTTTTTTTAAATAAAAAAGTAATATATTTACTCAGCCAAATCTAAAATACTAAAATTATGAAACTAAACTGTGTTGTAGTAGATGATAGTTCTATTCAAAGAATGATTATCGCAAAGTTAGTTAATAATCATCAAAATTTACACTTAATCGGTGATTTTTCTAATGCAATAGAAGCCAGAAGCTGTATGTCTATACACAATGTAGACCTTATCTTTTTGGACATCGAAATGCCGGTAATTAGCGGCTTTGACTTTTTGGATGGTTTAAAAGTAAAACCTCAAATTATTTTCATAACCTCAAAAGCTGAGTATGCTATGAAAGCGTTTGATTATGATGCTACGGACTACCTTCAAAAACCAATTGCAATCGACAGATTCAACGCTTCGGTAAAAAGAGCTATTGATTTACATCTACTTAAAAAAGAAAACAAAGAAGAAGAAGGAGAACATATTTTCATTAAAAGTAATTTGAAAAAATTGAAAATATTTACTTCTAAAATAAAATGGATTGAAGCTTTTGGTGATTACGTAAGAGTAGTTACAGAGGAAGACAGCAATCTGGTACTCTCAACCATGAAATCTTTTGAAAATGACTTATCAAAAGAAAAATTTGTACGCGTACACAAGTCCTATATTATCAACATTGATAAAGTAGAACGTTTCAACAGTAAATTTGCCGAAATTGGAGTTACAAAAATTCCTTTAAGCCGACATAAAAAAGAAGATTTAGTAAAAGCACTTGCCTTTTCATAGGCAACTGAATTTTAGTAAAAATCGACGTTTGACGTAACTTTTATAGCTCTGTATTGAGCAACAGCCTCAAAACTATTCAACATTTTCTGGATAGTTTTTTTTGTGCTTACAATTGATGCATTCTGAGGAATCTTTATTATAATCGTACGAATGTATTCGTTTCTAATTCTGCTGATTGCAGGCTCTTCAGGTCCCAGCACCGGCATATTAAGATTCTGGCTCATCACTTGATACAACCACATCGAACCTTCTTTTAATTTATCAAAATCACGCTGTTTCAAAGTAAGTTTTATAATCCTGAAATACGGCGGGTATTTGTATATCTGGCGGTCATACAATTGTTCTTTATACATACCCAAATAATCATTATAAGTAACTTGCTGTATTGTATTATGATTCGGATTATACGTCTGGATAACAACTTTCCCTTGTTTTTCTGAACGTCCAGCTCTTCCCGCAACTTGAGTCATCATTTGAAAACTTCTTTCGAAAGCCCTAAAATCAGGATGATACAACATATTATCCGCATTCATGATTCCTACCAAACTCACGTTATCAAAATCCAATCCTTTGGCCAACATCTGAGTTCCTACTAAAATATCCATTTCTCTATTCTTGAAACTATCGATAATTTTTTCGAATCCAAATTTCCCTCGAGTCGTATCCTGATCCATTCTTCCAATTTTAGAATTTGGAAAAATAGATACTAACTCTTGTTCAATTTGTTCGGTTCCAAAACCTTTTGTAGTCAAATCAACACTGGAACAGGAATGACAATGAGTAGGTTTTGCCATTGTATATCCACAATAATGACAGCGCAACTGATTTTTATGTTTATGATAGGTCAAACTCACATCACACTGCTGACATTGTGGTACGTGGCCGCAAGTCATACATTCTATTACCGGAGAATATCCACGTCTGTTTTGAAATAAAATGACTTGTTCACCCAATGACAAAGCAATATTGATTTCTTCAATTAAAACATCACTAAAATGTCCCGTCATTTTTTTGCGAAAGTATTTATCTTTCAAATCCACCAATTCAATATTCGGCATCATGACATTCCCAAATCGTTCCGAAATTTCGACTAAACCAAATTTATCGGATTTAGCATTGAAATACGTTTCAATACTTGGCGTAGCCGAACCCAAAAGTACTTTTGCTTTATGCGAATGAGCCAAAACTATAGCCGCATCGCGAGCATGATAACGCGGTGCAGGATCTACTTGCTTAAAAGTCTGTTCGTGTTCTTCATCTACAATTATGAATCCTAGATTATAAAATGGTAAAAACAAAGATGACCTCGCACCTATTACCACTTGCGCTTTTTCTGAATTCACCAAAACTTGATTCCAAACTTCGATGCGTTCATTATTATTATATTTCGAATGAAAAACAGCTACTTTATTTCCAAAATAAGTCCTTAATCTCCCCACTAATTGAGTAGTCAAAGCTATTTCAGGCAATAAATACAAAATTTGTTTTCCAGTTTCCAAATACTCTTCGATGAGTTTGATATAGATTTCTGTTTTTCCGCTCGAAGTGACACCATGCAACAAACACACTTCTTTTTGAGTAAAACTTTTTTTGATTTCCTCAAAAGCTTTTTGCTGAGCCAAACTCAACTGCAATTGATCCTCGCGTATTTTTCCAGTGAAATTCACTCGGTCTTCCTGAAGAAAATAATCTTTGAATATTTCTTTTTCAATTAAAGCCTTTACAACTGCCGAAGAAGAATTAGCCGCTTCTACCAGTTTTTTTACGGTAATAGGTTTTTTCTCTGTAGCACTCAATTGAAAATAATTCAATACGATTTCTTTTTGCTTATTAGCGCTTTTTAGTGTTTCGAGTAATTCGCTTAATCCCTCGTTTGATTCATATTTAGGATGCAAACGAACATAACGCACTAACTTAGGTTTGTAGGTTTCCTGTATTTCTTCCTGAAGCACTAATATGTTTTTGTCTATCAATTTTTGAATAACAGGAAAGATATTCTTCTTATTTAAAATAGCCATTATATCCTGGACTTTCAAGGAACTTTGCTGTTGCAAGGCTTCATAAACCAAAAATTCATCATCCGAAAGCAGACTTGCATCAACAACTAAATCTGTTTTTTGAGAAATTATGGTTTCGCTTTCCAGCAAAAGTGCACTTGGCATGGCACCGCGATATACATCACCAATAGCACACATATAATAGGAAGCAATCCATTGCCAGTGTGCAATTTGGATTTTAGTCACAATGGGTTTTTCATCCAGAATTTGATGAATTTCCTTGGCTTCGTATAAAGTGGGTTTGTTTTGATGAATTTCAATAACTAATGCCGTGTAAATTTTACTTTTCCCAAAAGGAACAGCCAACCGCATTCCAATTTTTATATAATGGAACTCCGCTTCAGAGACGCTATAAGTAAAGGTTTTGGCTAAAGAAAGGGGTAAAATTACTTCGACGAAATGCATTTTTATTTTATTATGAGTTTTGAGTTATGGTGATTCTTTACTTTGAACTAATAACTCACAATTATAATTATTTTACTCTATTCCAGGTTTGTGTTCTTCCAAATAATGCTACACCGATATATCCGCGAACTTTTAACTTGTCATTTCCTTCGAGAGCCAAAAAGCATTTGTATAATTTCCCTGATGTTGGGTCAAGAATTTTTCCTGAATTGTATTCATTGCCATCTTTAGTAAGTCCTTTAATAATGACAAGACCTAGAACTGGTTTGTTTTTTTCGTCACCGGGACAATTTACGCATAAGTTCTTTTTCTTTTCAGCATCTAAAATGTCGATGATTTTCCCATAAATTTTTCCGGAACGCTCGTAGATTTCCACAATCGATTTGGCTTTTCCACTCTGATCATCAATAGTTTTCCATTTGCCAACAACAGTATGGTTTTGACAATAAAAAACCATCGAAATAAATAATGCGAGTATTGTAATGCTATTTTTCATTGTTGTCCTTTTTTAGCCCTGATAAAAGTGGAAATCCTGTCATTGCTCTTCCTCGCAATGACAGATTGTAACGAATAGCAGGAAATAGCTCCTAATTTTGAAACTATTTTGATTTAAAAAATCATTCTTTTTTTGCTTTCAATTTATTTACTGTAGCATTCAATTCGAAACCCAACAGCAATATCATGCAGTTAATCCAAATGTAAAACATCAAAATCAACAATGTTCCTATCGACCCATATAATTCATTGTACTTAGAAAACTTTATAACCCATATTCCAAAAGCATACGAATCCAAAAGAATCAATATAGTAGTGAATACGGACCCTATCGATATAAATGCTCTGTTTTTATCGTGTTTTGTACCAAACTTGAAAAGTATAGACGTTGTTCCTAAAATCATTAAAATTACAAATGCATATCTTCCTAAAACAATTAACGCTATTTGATCACTCAGTATTGTTTTTTGAATAAAAACTTCAAAAACTACTATTGTCGCCACAGTTACAATCAATAAAAAGGACAACAATAAAGACATTCCCAAAGCCACTAAATATTGCCGTATAAACCCTCTTTTTATGAGAACATGACGGGACGATTCAAATCCGCCAAGGATTCCGTTTAAACCGTTTGCCATCAACAAAATAGACAATAAAAACCCGTAAGACACTAATCCTGAGTGACTGTTATTAAGAATATCATTGATGATTTTATAAATAGCATCATACGTATTGGGCGGTACACCTTCCTTTACAAACAGTAAAAAATCATCTTGAAAACCTTCAATAGGAATGTATGGAATAAGGTTTAAAATGAACAGCGCAAAAGGAAATAAAGCCATGAAGAAACTAAATGCAATCGCACTGGCATGATATGTCAAAGCACTTTCGACAATTCCTAAGCCGTATAATTCCAATAAATCATATAACGACAATCCTTGTAACCAAGGAAACTCGATTTTTTTTAGCACATTAACCAGATTCCGTACTATTGGAATTCTTTGTAATTTAACTTCTATTTCTTTACTCATATCGCTTTTAAGCTCAAATCCATGTTATAAATAGAATGTGTCAATGCTCCTGATGAAATATAATCTACACCACATTCAGCATAATGACGAATGGTGTTTTCGTTAATATTTCCCGAAGATTCTGTTTGGCATTTATCGCCAATCAAAGCTACTGCTTTTTTAGTATCGTCATAATTAAAATTGTCTATTAAAATTCTAAAAACACCTTCACTTTCCAGTATTTCTTTGATTTCATCCAAGTTTCTGGCTTCGACAATGATTTTTAAATCCAGATTATTTTCTTTTAAGAAAGCTTTGGTTTTGGCTATAGCCAAAGTAATTCCGCCAGCAAAATCGTTGTGATTGTCTTTGAGCATAATCATGTCATACAAAGCAAAACGATGGTTTTCGCCTCCGCCAATTTTCACCGCCCATTTCTCACAAGCTCTGAATCCCGGTGTGGTTTTACGCGTGTCGAGAATTTTAGTTTTGGTTCCTTCTAATAAACGAACGTATTCTTTGGTTTTAGTGGCAATGGCTGACATTCGCTGCATTGAATTCAAAACGACACGTTCCGACTTCAAAATGGATTGTGAACTCCCCGAAACATGAAAAACAACATCTCCTTTTTTTACTGGAGTACCATCCTCGATAAAAGTTTCTATTTTCAAATTAGGATCTACATAATCAAAAATCATTTTGGCGAAAGCCACACCAGCAATTATTCCATCTTCTTTTACAAGCAACTTCGCTTTTCCATTTGCTGTAGCTGGAATACAAGCTAAAGAACTGTAATCGCCAGAACCTACATCTTCCCGAACGGCATTTTGTATTAGTATGTCTAACTCGTTTTTAAACTGTATATCGCTAATCATTTTATAGAAAATTTATGGAATGCTAAAGTAAGATTTATTTTGTGGATTTGAAAATATGTATGCTTGGTTCTTTGAAAAAAGAGGTAAATCAATGTGTTTTAACAGCGTATTACATTTTAATTAAAAAAATAATTGATTGTCCGTTTTTAGTCATAATTCTGTAATACTTGCTATTACTAGCCTATCGAATAATTTTTCCTCAAAATACCGTCTGTTAAGCTTGTAAACGAACTCGTTTAGGTATAATTGGAGATATTTCCCTTTAATTTTGTGGA